>DATFYP010000074.1:0-6041 GCA_035314985.1 Nitrososphaerales archaeon | reverse complement strand
GTCTTCGAGGACGCGCTGGCCTCCACCAAGGACAGCGAGCAGTACTCCCTGTACTCCGAACTCTTCCGGAGCCTCAGGAGGCTCTCCTTCGGGTCAGACCTCTACCCGGTCTCTTCCACGACCCAGGAAGGCCTCATCGCCCTGGTCGGGGAGATGGCCAGGATAGGCCGGGGCGGAGAGGAACTCACCGATTGAGCGTCGATAGGAAGCCCTGAATGAGCCCCCCGAGCGCCTCGGGTTTCTCGAGGGGGACCATGTGCCCCGCCTCGGGGATGAGGTGCATCGAAGAGCCCGGGATGCGGTCGTTCAGGTACTGGCTGTACTTGGGGGGCGTCATCTTGTCGTCCTCTCCGCAGACGACCATGCTCTTGGCCGAAATCTGAGGGAGCCTGTCGCGCACGTCGAACCCGTTGCATGCCTGGTAGTCGTTGAGGAAGATGCGCAGGTTCGACAGGGATAGCGCCGTCCTCGCCTCTCTCCCCATGGCGAGGGTCACGGCGTGAAAGCTCATGGGGGTGATGAGCTCCTCGATGGCCCTCAGGGGCTGGTTCGAAAGGCCCTCGAGGATGGAAGGGGAGACCCCCAGCTTGGCTCCGCCGTCGACCAGTATGAGGCCTGAGATTGCGTCTGGATGCTTGAGCGCCACAGTGAGGGCGATCGCGCTCCCCATGGAGTGTCCGCATACCGCGACCTTCTCCAGTCCGACCTCTGAGATGAAGCCGTACACCGCCTCGGCATACTCCTCGACGGTCGTGCAGCTGACATCGCCGCTCGGGTGGCCCGGGAGGTTCACTGCGAGCGCCCTCTTCGGGCCCGAGAGGAACTGCAGGGACCGCTTCCATAGGAGGTTGTTCCCCCCAGCCCCGTGGATGAAGACGCAGTCGTAGGGGGCCCCGTGGGAGTAGTGGTCCAAGGAGGGTCCGGGCCGCCGGGGGGCGCGATTTAACGCTAGTGAGGAAACGCAAATGAACAGGTGGGCAGTCGGGTGGGTGAGAGCTTGAATGCGAGGACAGAGGCGCTGCGAAGGATGGTCGCGGGCAAGGAGATTTTGGTCGCCCCCGGGGTCTTCAGCCCTGCCGTGGCCAAGGTCGCAGAAAGAGCGGGCTTTCGCGCGCTCTACCTCTCTGGAGCTGCTTTTTCGGGCCTCCTCGCCCTCCCTGACCTGGGAGTGACGACCCTCCAGGAGATAGCGAAGGCGACCTATGACATAACGTCGCAGGTCGGGACCCCCCTCATCGTGGACGCAGACACCGGGTTCGGGGAGGCCGTGAACGTGGCCAGGACCGTCGGCATGCTGAGAACCGCCGGTGCTGCCGCGCTGCACATCGAGGACCAGGTCCTTCCGAAGAGGTGCGGTCACCTGGACGGGAAGGAGCTTGTCGACACGGAGGAGATGGTGAAGAAAGTAGCCTCCGCCAAGGAGGCCGGGGGAAGGGACATCATGGTGATAGCCAGGACCGACGCCCGTTCGGTGGAGGGAATCGACGCGGCGGTGGAAAGGGCCAGGGCATACTCCAGGGCGGGGGCAGACATGATCTTCCCGGAAGCGCTGGAAAGCTCCGCCGAGTTCGCCGAGTTCAGGGGCAAGGTGAGGAAGCCACTGATGGCGAACATGACTGAGTTCGGCAAGACCCCCTATCTGAGCGCCGCCGAGTTCGAGCGGCTGGGGTACAACGTGGTCATATTCCCGGTCACGACCTTCAGGGCCATGATGAAGGCCGTCGAGAAGACGCTCAGAGAGCTGAGGAAGGAGGGGACTCAGAAGAAGATACTGGACTCCCTGATGACGAGGAAGCAGTTCTACGACCTCATCGGATACTCCCGTTACGAGAGAGCCGACAAGAAGGCCCTGGAAGCAGCGAGGCGACTGGCGGGTTCGCGGAAGGAGCAAGGGTGAAGCTAGGCTGCCGGACCACGTGAAGGTTGCGAGGGGACTTGCTGGAGTCTCAGTCACGGAGACCAGGATAGGAAAGAGCGACGCAGACGGATCCTTGGTCTACCGAGGGTACCCGATCAGGGAGCTCACCGACAACGCTTCATTCGAGGAGACTGCCTACCTGGTCACGAACGGGGCCCTCCCCACTCGTGATCAACTCGAAGGGTTCGCTGCGGCCCTGAGGGCAGAGACGGGCGTGCCACAGAAGGTCCTGGAGGTAATGAGGGAGCTGGGAACGGGGGCCCACCCCATCGACGCGATCCGGACTGCGTGCTCGGCCCTCGGGAGCCTCGACGGAAGCCGGAGCGTCCGGGCGCAGCAGACTTCGATAGAGGCGAAGCTGTCGGTCCTCGCGGCCAACAGCCACAGAGTCCCCATGGGCCAGGATGCCCGGATCCCACGAGGAGACCTTGGATTCGCGGCGAACCTGCTCCACATGCTTACCGACAGGCAGCCTAGGGACTACGAGCTGTGGGTGTTCGAAAGGGCCCTGATACTCTACATGGAGCACGACCTCAACGCCTCGTCCTTCACAGTGAGAGTCGTCGCCTCCACCCAGGCGGACCCCTACGCCGCAGTCTCCGCCGGACTTGCCTCCCTGAAGGGACCCCTCCATGGCGGGGCGAACGAGGCCGCAATGGAGATGCTGCTGAATATCAGGGAGCCGGAGAACGTGCCCGCCTATCTGGACAAAGAACTTGGCGAGGGGAGGAAGGTCGTCGGGTTCGGCCACAGGATCTACAAGAGGTCCGACCCCAGGGCACTGATCCTGAAGGACTGCCTGAAGGAGATACTGAAGAGGCGCGGCAGCGACGACAGGCTGTACCGCCTCTGCGACACCATGGAGAGGGAGATGATGCAGAGGAAGAGCATCCCGCCGAACTTGGACTTCTACGCCGCGCCGGTCTTCTACCTCCTCGGAGTGGAGGTGCCGCTGTATACACCGATATTCGCGGCGAGCCGGGTCTTTGGATGGATGGCCCACTACGACGAGCAGGCCGCCGAGAACAAGCTGATCAGGCCGGACGCGACGTACATCGGGCCGACGGACCTGAGGTACGTCCCGGTCGAGAGTCGACCGAGTCCCTAGGGCTCGAGCCTTGCGGCAGCCTCTGCGACGGTCAGCTTCCCTGCGAGGACCCGCCCTGCGAGCTCGTCCGCCCGCGGCGCCGAGCGCCTCATGAAGCTCTCCACCATGTTTCCTTTGGCCATCTCGATTATCATCCCCTTGATGTTCCTGAGCCTGATCTCCTTGTCACCCCGACTGAATCCGGACCGAATGGCCTCGATGGCCTCGTCTAGCTTGTCCAACCCGTCCCCGGTCAGGGCAGAGACCTTGACGACCGCCGGAGACCTTGACTTCAGCGTTCGGACCAGCGAGAGAAGGCTGACGACCATCAGGTCAGCCCCCTCCAGATCGCCCTTGTTCACGACGTAGAGGTCGCCGATCTCCATCAGCCCCGCCTTCGACATCTGGATGTCGTCCCCCATCCCGGGCATGAGCAGTACGATGACCGCATGCGACACTCCAACCACCTCCATGTCGGACTGGCCGATGCCCACGGTCTCGATCAGGACGACGTCGTACCCGGCCGAGTCCATGAGCTGGATCACCTGAGAAGTGGCCCTGGAAAGCCCCCCCGACCACCCTCTGGAGGCCATGCTGCGGATGTACACTCCGTCGTCGCCGGCGTGGTCAGTCATCCTGATTCGGTCGCCGAGCAAGGCTCCCCCGGTTATGGGGCTGGATGGGTCGACTGCTATCACGCCGACCCTGAGGCCCTTCTTCCTGTAGAGACCGATGAGCCTGTCCACCAGGGTGCTCTTGCCGGTTCCGGGAGGGCCGGTCACCCCGAGGACGAAGACGCGGCCGGGGGGCCGGAGGGCGGCGAGAACCCTGGAGGCGTTGTCCGGGTCGCCTTCTATGACCGTTATCGCTTTGGCGAGCGCGCGCCTGTCGCCGGTGGCGACCTGGCTCAGCAGCTTGCGAGTCTCCATGGCTCCGCGCCACCGTCACGGACCCCACTTTTATCCTGAAGGGGAGGTTTATCTCGATGGGATTCGGCAGCATGCAGGACTTGCTGAAGGACGGCAAAGACGCATACTGGAGGAAGAAAGCTAGAGAGTTCGTCGAGCGCAGGGGGAGAGAAGGGACGCTGTACGACAAAGAGGCCCTGGAGGAAGTCAGGCGCGGCGTGAAGCAGTGGGAGAGTCTTGTGCTCGCTCCGCAGGATCAGAGATCCAAAGGAACCAGGGCTGACTACCAGACTGCCTCCGGAATCCCTCTGAAGCCGGTCTACACTGCGGCGGACGTCAAGGATGCCGACGCGCGCGACCACGGCCTCCCTGGAGTGTACCCATACCTGAGAGGCATCCACCCCAACCTGTACAGGGGAAGGATGTGGACAATGAGGATGTTCTCCGGATTCGGAACCCCGGAAGACACGAACAAGCGGCTCAAGATGCTCCTGAAGCACGGCGAGACGGGGCTAAGCGTGGCGTTCGACATGCCCACCCTGTACGGTTACGACTGCGACCACGAGAGGGCCCATGGAGAGGTCGGCAGGTGCGGGGTCAACGTTTCGTCGCTCAGGGACATGGAAGTGATCTTCGAAGGCATACCCCTGGACAAGGTGAGCACCTCCATGACGATCAACGCCCCGGCCGCGGTGCTTACGTGCATGTACGCCGGGGTCGCGATGAAGAGCGGGGTGCCCATCAACGCCCTCAGAGGGACGGTGCAGGCGGACATGCTGAAGGAGTACCTCGCGCAGAAGGAATGGGTCTATCCCCCGGAGGCGCATCTTCGGCTTGTAAGAGACCTGATGGTTTTCTGCACCAAGAGGATGCCGGTCTGGAACTACATCAGTATCAGCGGCTACCACATCAGGGAAGCGGGGTCCAGCGCTGCCCAGGAGCTGGCGTTTACGCTCGCCGACGGGTTCGGCTACATGGAACTCGGGCTTGAGGCAGGGCTGAAGGCGGAGGAGTTCGCGCCCAGGCTCAGCTTCTTCTTCAATTCGACCATGGACTTCTTCGAGGAGATCGCAAAGTTCAGGGCGGCGAGGAGGATCTGGGCGACCGTGCTGCGGGAGAAGTACGGGGTGAAGGACCCGAGGAGCCTTCTGCTGAGATTCCACACGCAGACTTCGGGCGTCTCGCTCACCTGGCAGCAGCCCCTGAACAACATAGTGAGGACAACGCTGGAGGCGCTGGCAGGGGTCCTGGGGGGCACCCAGTCATTGCACACAAACTCCTACGACGAGGCCTGGGCCCTCCCGACGGAGAAGGCAGTCGAGGTGGCGCTGCGGACGCAGCAGGTCATAGCCGAGGAGACAGGAGTACCTTCCGTCATCGACCCGCTCGGAGGCTCCTACTACGTCGAGTGGCTGACCGAGCAGCTCGAGGAGGAGGCATACAAGTACTTCGACAGGATCGAATCGGCAGGGGGACTGCTGAAGTCGATAAAGAGCGGCTATCTGCAGAGGGAAATCGCGGAGAACTCGTACAGGCTCTCGAAGAGAATCGAAGAAGGGAGGGACGGCGTGGTCGGGGTCAACAAGTACTCGGTCCCCGAGAAGGAACCCCTCAACACTCTGAAGATCGACTTCAGGGCCCAGAGGAGCCAGATCAGGAGGCTGGAGAGGGTGAAGAAGGAACGGGACGGGGCGAAGGTGCAGGCCGCCCTCTCCAGGATCCGGAGGGCGTTCGAAAACGAGAATGCAAACGCGATACAGCCGATGCTGGACGCGGTGGCGGCGTACGCGACCCTCGGAGAGATAACCTCCGTCGGCAGGGAGGTGTGGGGGACGTGGCAGGAGCCCGCGATTCTCTAGGCGAGCGATTATGAACCCCGGGAGACATCGGTGAGGCCGCAGTGCCCGACAAGAAGCTGACAGGCGAGAAGAGGATCAGAATCCTGGTAGCAAAACCCGGCCTGGACGGTCATGACAGGGGGGTTCTGGTGCTTTCGAGAGCGTTCAGGGACGCGGGGATGGAGGTCATCTACAGCGGTCTCCTGCCCTCGCCGGAGCAGGTGGCGCAGATGGCGGTGGACGAAGACGTCGACGTCGTGGCACTCTCGCTCCTCAACGGGGCTCACATG
>DATFYP010000073.1:0-5539 GCA_035314985.1 Nitrososphaerales archaeon | reverse complement strand
TCTTCCCCAGGCCCGTCGGCAGCACGACCAGCGTGTTCGAAGACGACGCCGTCTTCGCTATCCTCACCTGATACTCTCTGGGCTCGATCTCGCCCGTCAGCAAGCTCTCGTCACGGCTGGCCGCGTACAGCCGGCGTTCGCACTAAAAGCGTTGTGTCGCGCAGGCTCGAGACGCGAGCGGTTCGTCGAGCTTAAGAAAGGGGAATCGAGAGGCTGGCTGACAGGAATGCGAGCCAGAGTAAGGAAGAGGCAGCTCTACAGGCGCGTCACCATCACGGGGGTCGTTGTCGGCATCCTTGTGCTTCTGATTGTTGGGTTCTACTTCGCCTACCAAACGAGCAACGTTTTCGCCCAATACAACAACGAACGGGTGTCCCAGTCGGACTTGGCGACGCTCAGACAGCTTTCCCAGCCCCCCTACGGGCCTCCCAGCTCCTCAATGGTGTCCATGGTGAAGGCGTACAACGGTGTTCCGTTCACTGTAAACGGGAAGCCGCTCGTTGTGTACATCGGGGCCGACTACTGCCAGTTCTGTGCCGCCCAACGCTGGTCATTGGTGCTTACCCTGATGCGGTTCGGGAACATCACCGGGTTGGAGTACATGTCGTCGAGCCCGGGTGAGGGGGACTACGCGACATTCACCTTCGAGAATGCTAGCTATGCCAGCCCCTACTTCGTCTTCCAGGGGTTCGAGATGCAGAACAGGAACGGCCAGCCGCTTCAGACCGTCCCATCCAACTACACGGCCGCCTTTGCCCAGTACCAATCCTCCTTCCCATTCCTCAACTTCGGGAACACCCGCGTGATTTCAGGGGCTTTGTGGCCGCCGACGGCGCTGGGAGGGGACAGCTGGACGACCGTGTACAACGCCATCAGGACGGGCAATCCTCTTGGGACCCAGATAAAGGCGGGTGCAAACGTGATGACCGCCCTGATTTGCAAACTGACGGGTAACCAGCCCTCCAGCGTCTGCACCGAGTCCCCCATCGGCACCATCGAGATCTCGGTCGCCTACCACCAACCTCCTCCGCTGGGGGCCGTCGACCTCGCGGCCGTCCCCATTCTCTCTCCACCGTGGGCAGTCTCGCCTCCGGGCGAACAGCACAAGTAGCTCATGATCGTGGTCCAAGGAGCGGGGTCCACACATTGAAGATGAGAATCAGCAAGCTGAAGCTGGTGCTGCTGATGGCCATGTCCGTCTTCGGGCTTTGGGCCTCCATGGAAGTGGTCATCGTCTTCGACTATCTGAAGTCGGCCCTCCCGTTCTGCCCGGCGGGGGGTGCGCCGTTCTTCGGGCTCCAGGTCAACTGTGAAGCAGTCCTGGGCTCGCGCTTCAACCAGGTCGCCGGGATACCCCTGGACCTCTTCGCCGTCATCTATTTCATAATCAACCTGGGGCTGGTCTACCTGGTCGCCTTCGGGAGCGAGTCCGTGTTCAGGAGGGCGCTGACGATCCTCTTCGCCTGGCGTTTCGTCGGGCTCATCATAGTCCCCTACCTGGTCTCCATCGAGGTCTTCATCCTCGGGGCGATCTGCGTCTACTGCACGATCATGCACGTGGCGATAGTACTCGACTTCATCATCATCAGCTACTTCCTCTTCTACAAGAAGGACAGCCTGTACGCCACGACAGAATCAGCGGCGGGCCCGACCGTCCAGTGAGCCGAACGACTTATCCTGCCGCGGCCCGTTTCTTCATCCGTTGACAGCGCTTCGCGGCCTCCCCTTGGACGAGCTCGTGGCTGTCCTTGTCTCGGAGCACCTCAGAATGAAGGACGGGCTGTCCAAGGCGCTGGGCAAGATCACAGCCGGGGACTACACGGGGGCCCGGGAGGCTCTGACTGAGGTCGACAGCACGTTCAAGCAGCACATCGCAGACGAAGAGGGTCAGATTCTCAAACTCCTCATCGGCGTCTATGGCAAGAAGGAAGCTGAGGACGCCATCGAGGTCTTCCGTCAGCATCGCCCGATCTACACGCTCATGAAAGCGGTGGAGAGCCTCTCCCGACTGCCTTCGGAGGAACTGTCGTCCCGCGGTGATGAGCTGGGCAGGCTCCTCGTGGATCACACGCTCGCAGAGGAGCGAAGGGTATTCCCGCGGGCGCTTGCGGCCAAAGGGACGAGAGCCGGCGCTCCTGATTCGTCTCCCTTGTAAGCGGCAGCCCTAGGCCATGCAGCTCACAGAATTCCCTATGGGCCGGGCGTCCAAGTCGGCCGTTCCAGCGACTTCGACAATCGCAAAACATTATAAGCGCACGTTCAGCGCGCCCTCAAGGCGCGATGAATAGACATGGGTCGTCTCCTTGCTTTCGTGGACATCTTCGTGGAGTCCCCCGAGATGGACAACGTCGTCAACGCGCTTTTGAAGATTGAATGCGTCGAAGAGTTGTATGAAGTCACGGGCGAATTCGACGTGGTCACCCTTGTCTCCTCCGCCGACATCGAGGAGTTCAGGGACATCCTCAAGAACAAGATTCTGAAGATCAAGGGCGTGAAGAGCACGGTGAGCTCTGTCGTCCTCCACTCATACAAGGGACCTCGGTCCAACGGCGACGACCAGCGTCAACTCAAATCCCGGAGCCAGTAAGACCGCGGTAGTGGGACGGTTGGCCAGACATACTAGGCACTCTGGGGCGTCTTTCCCTTGATAGACGCGCTCCAGGCGATAAGCGTTGTCCTCATCCTGGGGGTCACCATGTTCTTTGCACGGCTTATCGCGCCTTTCCTGGCCGGCGTCTTCACCAGGAGACCCAGCAGGCTGGACCGCCTCCTGAACCCAATCGAGTCGGCTGTCTACAGGGTCACCGGGGTGAATCCGGAGCACACGATGGGGTGGAAGGAGTACTTCCTCTCTGGGCTCTTCGTGAACTTGGCCCAGATGGCGGTCGCCTTCGTGATTCTGACCTACCAGGGGCTTCTCCCCCTGAACCCGATGGGGTTCCCGGGTCTCAGCTGGGACCTTTCCTTCAACACGGTGATCTCCTTCGCCACGAACACCAACCTGCAGCACTACGCAGGCGAGGCGACCCTCTCCTACTTCAGCCAGATGACCGCAATCCAGTTCCTCCAGTTCACATCTGCTGCCACCGGCATCTGCATGGGGGTCGCAATGGTGAGGGGTTTCATCGCGGGCTCCAAGCACATGGGCAACTTCTACGTCGACTTCGTCAGGACGCTGACCAGGATTCTCATCCCCTTCTGCATCGTCGCAGCCCTGGTCCTGGTCGCCCTGGGGATCCCTCAGACCCTCGGCGGGTATCAGACCGTGACCACGGTTGAGGGGGCGACCCAGCAGATCCTAGTCGGCCCCGTCGCGTCGTTGGTTGCAATAATGCAGCTCGGTACCAACGGCGGGGGATACTATGGGGCCAACTCCGCCTATCCATTCATGAACCCGGGGCCCTCGGCCGACGTACTCGAAATCGGTCTCATGCTCCTGCTTCCGACTGCCCTCATCTTCGTCTTCGGGGAACTGCTCGGCAAGAAGCGCGAGGTACTCCCGATTCTGATTGGAGCCTATGGGCTATTCGTGATCGACCTGGCTATCGCCTTCATCCCCACCACCCCCTTCGGGGCGGGGATCGAGACCAGAATCGGAGGGTTCATGTCGGCGTTCTGGACCGTGGTGACTACAGCGGTAACGACCGGGTCGGTCAACACCACTCTCTCCGCCATGCACCCGCTGGTCATACTCTCGGCCTTCATGGGGATGCTGATCCAGTCGACTCCGGGGGGAAAGGGGGTTGGCCTCATGTACATGGTCATGTACATCGTCATCACCGTCTTCATCGTAGGACTCATGTCGGGTCGCACCCCCGAATACCTCGGGTTCAAGATTGGTTCAAGGGACGTGGGACTCGTGATGGCCGCCTTCCTGATTCATCCGCTCATCATCCTCATCCCCACGGTGGTCGCGTACGCCTCAGGCCAGGTAGCTGCCATCGGGCTCAGCGGGAGCTCGACTGGGTTCACCCAGGTCCTATACGAATACACCACCGCGGCGGCCAACAACGGCTCCGACTTCTTGGGGACGACTGCCAACACACCCTTCTGGAACATCACGACGGCGATTGTGATCTTCATCGGTCGTTACGCGCCGATGGGTTTCATGATGGCGCTGGGGGGATCGATGATCGGAAGGAAGAGGTCCGATGTCTCCGGGCTCAGGACTGACAGCGTAATCTTCTCCGTCGTGCTGGTGGGCAGCATCCTGATACTGGTGGTCCTCACATTCTTTCCGTTTCTGGCGCTCGGCCCAATCCTTTCCTACCTTCAGGGGAACGTGAATGGCTTCGGCTAGCAAAGGAGGCGCCATGGGCGCCCGCCAACGCATGCCCCTTTTGTCAGCAAGGGTGTTGAAGGACTCCGTGCTCAGGTTGAACCCTGTCACTCTCGCCTCGAACCCGGTGATGCTGATCGTGGAGCTAACCTTCTTCGTCGTGGGGGGGATGGCGCTATACCCGCGGGCGTTTGCCCCCGTGGCCGACCCGGCCGCAAGGACGTTCTACCTAGAAGTGGCCGCAATCCTGCTGATAACGGTCTGGTTCAGCACCCTCTCAGACTCCCTGGCCGAGCACCAGGCGAGGAACACTGCGGAGAGCCTGAAGGGCCTCGTAACCGAGGTGCTTAGCAAGAAGGTCGTAAAGGAGGGGTGGACTAGCACAGTCGTCAGAGTGAAGTCGACCGACCTCCGGAAGGGGGACCTCATCCTGCTGGAGAGGGATGACCTTGTCCCCACCGACGCCGAGGTCCTTGAGGGGATTGCCATGGTCGACGAGTCCCTGATGACCGGGGAGTCTGTCCCGGTCAGGAAGGCTCCAGGCGACTCACTCATAGGCGGATCCTTGGTCATCAGCGACACCCTTACCGCCAAGGTCACCGTGAACCCCGGTGAGACCTACATTGCCCAGATGATCAGAATGGTGGAGTCCTCGAAGAGGCCCAAGACGCCGAACGAACGGGCGGTCACCATCGTCCTGATCGGGCTGACGGCGATCTTCAGTATCATAGTTGCGTCTCTCCTGGGCCTATCCGTTTCGCTTGGTCTGGGGGCGGACCTTTCTGTGCTTATCGCGCTTTACGTCTGCCTCTTGCCGACGACCATCGGCGCCCTGCTTCCGGCGATCGGCCTCTCTGGCATCTCCAGGCTGTACAAGAGAAGAATAATCGCGAAGTCCGGGCGAGCCATCGAGACCGCGGGGGACGTCGACGTCATCCTCCTCGACAAGACGGGGACGATAACCGTTGGCAACAGGCAGGCAGTCCAGTTCGTCCCGTTCGAAGGGCACACCGAGCGGGAGGTTGGGGAAGCCGCGTTCCTCTCGTCGTGGCACGATGAAACGCCGGAGGGGAGGAGCATCATCAACCTCTCCTATCAGAAGGGGTTCATTCCGCAGGAGCTCAACGCGCTGGCGCTCTCCGAGGTCTACGAGTTCTCGGCGAGCAGCAGGATGAGCGGCGTGAAGATACGAATGGGAGCCGCCTTCGAGCTCCCCAAGGGAGGCGAGTCGGGCAAGTCAATCTTCAGGGTGCGAAGGAA
>DATFYP010000072.1:0-2659 GCA_035314985.1 Nitrososphaerales archaeon | reverse complement strand
GGCGCTGGGTTCGCTTACTGCCTACGGAGTGACCCTTCGCTATCATGACCGATCTGTGGCCTTGCTCAATTCCAGCCCTGCCCTTACCGGTCTGCGTACCTTCCTCTTCAACGGGTTCATGTTCGACGCCCTCTACGGGGCGTTCATTGGCCGCGTTGTGCGCCCTCTGAGCAGGGCGGCCGCAGCCATTCAGACAGGACTCGTTGAGGTCAACACATCGCTTCTGCTTCTGGTCGTGGTCCTGATCTTCGTCCTTTACGCGGTGGGGGTCCTCTAAGATGTGGCTCCTCCCTGTCATTGAGGTCCTGTTTGCCGGCGGGATGGTCGCCTTGGCGGCTGACATCGGCGGAAAGCGACTGGGGATCTGGAGGCCCTATGTCGCCGGCGGAGTCGCCGTGGCGTCAATCCTGGTCTCCCTCGCACTGGTCCTGTGGGAGTGGGGATCCATCCCGATCCTCACCTACGTCAGCCCCAGCACCTACCCTGCTTCCAGCCTCTACCTTGTCGACAGGTACACGACCCTGGTGACCCTGGCAGTCCTGGTCGTGGGACTCGCCGTCTCCGTCTTTTCGCTTCGATTCTTTGGCCCCAGGGAGCACATAGGGCCCTTCTTCGCGCTCCTCCTCATCCTCCTCTGCTCTCTCGTCGGGGTGGCCTCGGCAGGAGACCTCCTGACCCTGTTCCTCTTCTGGGAGGGAATGAGCGTCTGCGCATACGGACTCGTGGCGTTCAGCAGGTCGCAGCTCTCGGTGGAGGCGGCCATCAAGTACTTCCTGATGGCCGGAATCGGAAGCCTCCTGGCGCTATACGGGATCGCCGCCATCTTCTCGGTGACACGCAGCATCACTCTGTCTTCGGTTGCGCTGCTGTTCACTCCGGCTTCGCCATTCGGAGAGCTTGGACTGGCCCTTCTGGTGGTCGGCCTTGGGGTCGAGGCAGCCGTCGTCCCCCTCCACACCTGGCTCCCCGACGTCTACTCCGCCGCTGCACTCCCGGTGGCGTCGGTCATCTCAGGGGCGGTCACTGCCGTCGGGGTCTTCGCGATCTCCAAGGTCATTCAGCCTCTCTTCATGACGCCGATACCTATCGGCCTGGCGCCTTCCAGCAGTTCTCTGCAGGACCTGCAGTATCTTCTGGTCTTCCTCGCCATCGCCACCATGCTCGTTGGCAACCTTTCCGCCCTTTCCCAGTCGAACCTCAGGCGCATGCTGTCTTTCAGCTCCGTCGCCCAGACAGGCTACATGCTCGCGGCGCTCTCGACCATGACGGTCCTGGGGGTTGCTGCTGTCGTCTTCACGATCTGGAACCACGCTCTTGTGAAGTCAGGGTTCTTCATGACCCTCGGGAGCAAGAGGCAGGAGTACGACGACGCGGACTTCGAGCGGCTGCGGGGAGTCGGGAAGAAAGACAAGTTCCTCGGCTTCCTCTACGGCTCATCGTCCTTCGCCATGATGGGAGCACCCCCCTTCGGGATGTTCTGGAGCGAAATCCTGATCGTCCAGTCGCTGGTGTTCGCCCCTTCGGCGCTCTTCAGCTGGCTGGCCCTCGTCGTGGTCCTGAACATCGTCCTTTCGATCGGGTACTACTTCAGGGTCGTCAACACGGTGGTCTTCGGGGACTCGACCGCCGAGGCTCCAGCGACCCCGCGCTCCGACCTGGTTGCGCCTGCATCGCTCCTGCTACTGAGCCTTGCGACCGGAGTCGCTCCTTTCCTAGTCCTGGTGCATCTGATCTAGGCCATGATTCGATTCATCCTTAATACAAACGGCACGAACGGAGGTGATGAAAGCGAATGAAGAGAGAAAGGGTACTAGTAGAATTCGAGGGAGCAAAAGAGGCGAAGAAGGTTGAGGAGACTGTGAAGACAGGGTACGTCGAAACAGCAGTCGAGAGTCTAATCCAATGGATGGCGGTCGAGGACGACCTCACCGACAGCTACGAGGAGCTGGCGAAGAAATCGAAGGACGCAGCCTCGCAGAAGGTCTTCAGACAGTTGCACGAAGAATCGAAATCAGTTTCCGCCAAGCTTGCCGGCCTGGTAAGGTCCATGGAGGCGCTGGATGCGGCCCAGATACACCGCATCGAAATGCTCGGCGACCTAGCATAAGCAAAGGAGCCTAATCAGCGGTCTCGCCCGGCGAGCAGTCTGTTGACTGACTGTATGTCGAGGAGCGTATACTTTGTCATGTTGCGGACCTGCCTCGGGGTAAGCACGTCGCAGGCGTAGTCCCAGTGAATCGAAACAGGGTCTCCGAGCTTCACACTCTCGAACGGCCTTACCCGGGGATTGTAGGCCACACTCTTTGATTTGGTCTTTCCGAGAGATAGGCGCCCTCCATCCAGGACCAACGGAGTGTATTCCACCTGCAGCTTGTCCTTCCCGACCCCTGTGACCTTCCCCCATGAAACCCTGCAGCTGTCCATGGCTTTCACGATTCTGTCCCTGCTGTCGTTCGCCAGGTTGGGGCCGTCGCGAACTGACGCTGTGGCGTAGGTGCTCATTACGTAGAAGGTGTGATGCGGTCGTGCCTTCGAGCCGAGCGCCTTGTAGACCCGGTCGACCTCTTGATCATCTCTGCCGGGAAGGTCCATTCGGGAAAAATCACGGAAATCGGCGACGTTCACCTTCTTGAGGAGCCCATTCCCGATCCAGTACGCC
>DATFYP010000071.1:0-3272 GCA_035314985.1 Nitrososphaerales archaeon | reverse complement strand
TCGGCGTGCGCATGGAGGACGACGTGTTGGTCGAGAGGGGGAAGGGGGTCGAGATCACGTCTCCCCCAAAGGAATTCGGATGGTGGACGTGAGCGGCTGGCGAAATCCGGCCTAGGCTCCAACACATTTTAAGAATCGGCCGAGGGGAAGACCTCCATGAAGAACCTGCAGGTGGCTGAACTCCTCGACGAGCTGGGAGAGCTGGTGGAGGCCAACGGGGAGGACAGGTTCAAGGTGATCGCGTACCGCAGGGCTGCCACGAGCATCAGGAACATGGAGGAGGACGTCGAGCAGATGTGGAAGGAGGGGAAGCTGGAAGAGATAAAGTTCGTCGGGTCGGGGATTGCGAAGAAGATAGACGAATATCTGCGGACGGGGAAGCTACGCCTGCTGGAGGACCTGCGCTCCAAGGTGCCTCCGGGGGTTCCTCTGCTAACGAAGGTGCAGGGAATCGGGCCGAGGACGGCCTACAGGCTGTCCCACGAGCTCGGGATAACCAGCGTCCAGGAACTGCAGAAGGCGCTTGACGACGGGCGGCTCGACAGGGAGTTCGGCCCCAGTGTCCTGGAGTCCTTCAGAGTGGGGATAGGGAAGATGCAGAGCTTCGAAAAGAGGATGCTCCTGCCGGAGGCGGAGGGAAGCTTCCAGAAGCTCGAGGCGTACTTCTCCTCGCTAGGCATTCAGGTCGGCATGGCGGGGAGTCTGAGAAGGGGGAGGAGCACGGTGGGAGACCTGGACCTTCTGTCGACCGACCCGAGCGTGACCGAGGCAATCTCGAAGTGCCCCGGGGTGGCGCAGGTGCTCGAGAGCGGGCCGAAACGGGCGAGCGTGAAGCTGGAGGACGGGGTGCAGGTGGACGTCAGGTTGTTCACGATCGAGGAATATGGCGCGGCGCTCGTGTACTTCACAGGGTCGAAGGACCATGATATCGCGCTCCGGAGCATCGCGGCCAGGAAGGGGTGGAAGCTCAACGAGTACGGGCTCTTCACGAAGGAGGGGGTACGGCTCGCCGGGGCCACTGAAGAGGAGGTCTATCGCAGGCTCGGCCTCGAGTACATACAACCCGAGCTCAGGGAGGATAGGGGCGAGATAGAGGCGGCGGCTCAAGGGAAGCTGCCGGAACTTCTCAAAGCAGACGACATCAAGGGGGACCTGCAGATGCATACCACGTGGAGCGATGGGGCCGCCGAGCTTGAAGAGATGGCGAGGGCCGCAAGGGAAAGGGGATACGAATACATCGCCGTGACGGACCATTCGGTGTCGGTGAGGGTGGCGAACGGTCTGTCGGAGGAAAGGTTCCGCAGGCAATGGAAGGAGATAGAGAAGCTGAACGAGACGATGGAGCCATTCAGAGTGCTGAAGGCCGTGGAACTGGAGATCAAGGCTGACGGGACCGTCGACTTCGAGAAGAAGTTCCTGGACGAGTTCGACCTGGTCGGGGCGTCGCTGCATCAGAACTTCAAGCAGGACGCCGCGAAGCTCACCGAGAGGGCCGTCAAGGCGCTCTCTCACCCCTCCGTTGACTTCCTCTGTCATCCGACGAACAGGCTGATAGGGAGGCGGGAGCCGAACCCTATGGACGCCGGAAGAGTGATCAGGGCCGCCAAGGACAATGGGAAGATGCTGGAGATAGATGGCGCGCCAGAGAGGTTGGACATGGACGAAGTCTGGGCAAGGAAGGCGATGGAGGAGGCAGTGCCGATCGTGGTCGACTCGGACGCCCATTCCGTCGGCCAACTGGACAACCTGCTGTACGGGGTCACCGTCGCAAGGAGGGGATGGGTGGAAGCGAGGAATGTGATGAACACCAGGAGCCTGAGTGGCCTGCTGAAGGCCGTCTCATAGGTCGACCTCACGTTAATAACGGATTCAGTGCCCGCAGGACTCGCGGGGGTAGCATAGCCTGGTCAACTGCGCGGGACTTAAGCCCGGGCTGAAGGACTCTGCCCGGCCGAGAGATCCCGTCCCTCAGGGGTTCGTGGGTCCGAATCCCACCCCCCGCACTGGTTGTCGTGTGAGAAGACATGCTCTAACCCCGCTTGTCGGGTGGAGGTTTGGCTTCTGAGTCGCCACACCGGAGTCGAATTTGCAGACCTTTCTTCAGCCAATCACTATGAGCATGGTGAATCATTGCCCCGACAACTGAGACCACGGTATGCGCGGCGAAGCGGTCTCGAGAACTGGAAGGATTCAAGGATGACTTAAGAGTCGTAGCGAGAGCAAAGCAGTGTTGGAGGGTGACCGTCTGACCTTTCCTAATTTGTTTCGCTTGGCGTCCATCACGTTCGTTTTGGCAGTACTTTTCCGCACTTTCTTCTACAGCCCGAACGGAGCGCAACCAAATTCCTTACTGTTTGACTTTTTCTCCTACTCGTTGGCGGGTATTGGCGTAGCCATCGCGTCCGGTGGAATCGCGGATATGGTCATCCACCGCAGATACAATTTTGGCTGGTTGGCGGCAGGCAAGACTTCTGCGAGTGTGGTGGTGGGACTCGCCCTAACCTTTCTCTCAGCCCCATATCCACCCTACGGTGTCTTTGAGATTAGTTATGTCGGTTTCCCTTTGCCTTTCACCGCAACTTCGTACACGGCCCTATCACCTTTCACATCCGTGAATCCTGCAGCCTTCCTCATCGATTGTACCTTCTGGATTGCCCTTTCCCATCCAGCGGTCTGGCTTGCTGCGTCGGCCCTATCTGGAGACTTGCGAACTGCAGGTCGGTTAGAAGCTGTCGGAGAGGCGGCATTTCTGACCTACGGGTCTTATCCTGGGTGGGAAGCCTTGTTTTCCACTGGGGTGTTCAACTCGATGTTTGGTGCTATCGGTCCAAGTTCCTTGCTCGTCCCCTTCTTCTTGCCGAGTCTGCTTGTAGGCGCCTTGTTGGCAGTCAGAGGATATCGCATCCTCGGCTATACGGTGTTCTTGGCAAGCTTGCTGTTTATCTCCTTCCTCGGGCTCGCCATTCTCGCGGCATCTCTCCATGTGGTGCTCTGAGGAAAGTGTCTTCGCCCTGAAAGCTGCAGACCCTGATGTCGTTAACACCATACGAAGATTGGTTAGTCCCCACCCCAAATGTTGGGTGAGAGTCCCACAACCTCTGTTACATCTCGTGGGGGAGTATGGATGCCAAGTCCCTCTTGTAATCACCAGCTAGTCTGACTGTCTTGGAATCATTGAGCGATTCTCATTGGAATTATCCCTTCAGGGACAAGGCTAGTATGATTAGCAGACTCCGCACTGAGAACGGGTTGAGGTTGGACCACTTCTATTC
>DATFYP010000070.1:0-5331 GCA_035314985.1 Nitrososphaerales archaeon | reverse complement strand
ACGCAGGCACTTTAGCTTACCTGTCTTTCATTGCTCGATTCGGTCGGACCCATGAAGCACGAGAGCCGTCAAGCCCTGAGGTAGGCATTGTCTTGGCGCCTCACGATGGCGCTGAACCTTGGTTTGGTGCCGTTGACCGTTAAGGGAGGGGCGCCTTATATAGCCTCGACACCCTCAATTCATCGAAGGCCCATTGTATGGAGACGGGTTCCCTCGCTGGCGAGGCGCTGCCTGCAAAGGAGGTCTTGACATACTACTACGCGAAGGGTCGGCGGGTCTTTCAGGGGTCCGTCTGGCTGAGGAACGTTCCCGGCGCCCTGGCAAACGTCACGACTGAACTGGCGCGTTCCGGAGCAAACATCATCGCAACTTCCTCTTCGAGCATCCCGAACACCGACCTCGCTGAATGGTCGTTCTTCGCCGAGGCAGGCGTCGGCTGGGCAGGACTGAAGCACACGCAGGATGTCCTGGCCAAGTCTCCCGAGGTCGTCAAGTGTGTATTGAAAGAGGGGGTCGATGGGACGGTCGTTGACACCCTTCACTACCCATTACGTCTTAGCACCGGAGAGCGGGCGTTGGTCATAGAAGTCGCGACATTCAGGAAGATGTTCGACCGAATCCTGAGCGACTTCGGCCCAGGAGGGAGGGTCATAATCTACGAGCTGGGACTTGCGAGCGGGTTAGAGAGCAACAAGCACTTCGCGCACGTCCTCGGCAGCGAAAACATCGCAGGCAGGGTCCCACACCTCGTTTCTCTTTACACGGCCCAGGGCTGGGGAAGAGTTGGGCCAGCCGACGGATCGCAGAGCAAGTTCTCGCTACAGCCGTTCCGCGGGACGGTGAAGATCTACGACAGCTTCGAATGCACCGGCGTGAAGTCCGAGGCACCCAACAGCGATTTCATCAGAGGGCACATAGAGGGCTTCGCCCGGGCGTTGGTCGGGAGGCAGGTAAGCTGCCGCGAGACGAAGTGCGTCTCGATGGGAGACGAACTCTGTCAGTTCGAAGCCAGCGAGTAGCCGGCGAGTCGTTTACGAGTAGATGCCCGTGAAGTTGATTACGGCCCCGCTGTAGAAGGTGAAGATGCCCTGGACGGGCTCGCCAGGCGTCGTGTCGGCCGGGGCGCCCGTGCAGATCGCGACGGCCAAGCCCCCCGCTGAGATTGGCACCGGACCGCCCTTCAATACCGACGTGCCGCTTGACAGGGAGCACGTGACCACGAGGTCAAGTGCGTTGCCGGTGTTCTCCATCCCCACAAAGCAGGTCGAATTCTGCGCCGCGCCAGATTCGCACGCCACGTTGGTGACAGTGATGATGGCTGAGGACGATTGGGTCACTGTCACGGTGGTCGTAGGAGCCAGGAACTCCGTCGTCGTCCCCGTGGGGTTGCCCGAGGCGGTCATCGTGACGGTTGCCGTCGTCGTGGTCGTCGTCGGCGCGATGCTGGTGGACGCGGTGGAGTAGTTGGCCGAAGACGTCGCAGTGAAGACAGTAACCGTGGTTTCGCGAGTCCGTGTCTCCGTCCGAGTGGTCGTTGACGGAGCTGCGGTCTGCCTCTGCGTGGTCGTCTGATTTACCGTGATGGGTCTCATCGCGGTGACCGTCAGCTTCGACGTGACTGTTTCAGTCTCGGGCGAGTTCCTGGCTTGGTTGAAGAATCCTGCATAGGAGCCGACCAAACCGATGATGATTCCTGCGACCAGCATCCCTGCCGCCACCCTTCTTGAAA
This sequence comes from Nitrososphaerales archaeon, assembly GCA_035314985.1. GTDB lineage: Archaea > Thermoproteota > Nitrososphaeria > Nitrososphaerales > Gagatemarchaeaceae > DATFYP01. Next base: position 3,602 of record DATFYP010000070.1, on the reverse strand, counting down.
CGCCATTCCTGCGCATCTTGAATAGCTTCCTTGGCAATCTGCTGCTACTTCATGAGGGCGGCTATGGGGATGTCTTGGGTAGCGCCGTTGGGGAGAGAGCGCCGTATGGAGATAGGAAGGGCGTCTGCTTCGAGCTCCGCTGAGGCCACTTCGATTGGACCCTTGTAGCCACCTTCCATCGTGATGAAGGAAGGGGCCCCCATCGAGATCTGCAGCGACCTGGCCCCCACTATTCGGGCCTTTTCGAACCTGGTGAGTTTGGGAGGCCCTATCTTCACGACAAAACCCGCTAGAGAGGGTTGCCTAGCCTTCTTCTGTGACCTTGCAGGAGCCATGGGAGAACAGGGTTCGACACCGCCCTTCGCGGACATCTGATAAACGTTCCTGTCGATTTCGCCAAAACGAGGGCGTCTTGCCCCCCACTCCATTGCGCGGCCGATTTTCGGGCCCTTCTCCGCCCTGCTGTCCGCTCTGCCAACGAGTCGCATTTGCTAATAAGGGCGGATTGGAAGGGGTGACCAATTGACTGAGGCTGCTCAGGACGCGGGGTCGGTCTCCCGCATCGAGTGCACTGCCGAGATCAGAGGGAGGGGGGACGCAAAGGTCGCGTTGTTCAGGCATCTAGCCCCGCTTACGGTAAACGCGATAGTCCACTCTCTCCCCTCCGACAGCAGGGTCGGAGTAAGCTCCGCCATGGTCAGCCTCTTCACAACGATCCAGGTGGGGGTAGAGAAGCCGAGGCTGGCGTTCGAGCGCGGCGACGTCGCGTTCATGGCTGGCGGCGGCCTAGTCTGCGTATTTCTCAAGGGCGCGAAGAGCGAGCGGCCCCTTAACCCGGTCGGCAAGGTGGAGGCGGGGATGGATGTGTTCGACGCCGTGAGGCGTGGGGACGTGGTTCGACTGAGTCCAGCAGCACCCGGCAGCGGCCCGCAGTCTTAGCTGGCCGACGCGAGGGCCCAGACGTAATGCCCGCTGAATCCCCCTATCCTTGTGATCAGGTTTCTCCCTTCAAGATCCCGGAGGACCCCCGAGGCGATTGAAGCGTTTACGCCCAGCGCCCTCGAAGCCGAGTAGAGCGTTATCGCCTTCAGAGGGGTCAGCGCCTTTACCATCTCCTCCTGACTCATCTTGGGAACAAGGAAGGGGAGCTTCTTCTGTTGCTGAGGGGCGGCCTTCTCCTTGGTCTTCTTACCCTTTTGCTGCGGGGCTGGAGTCTGTCCCTCGCCCTCCGAGTCCTGAGACTTCTCCATCGACGCCATCGACTTCTTCTTTACGCCACCCATCGGCTTTCTGAACCGCCTTCCTGCGTTGTGGAGATAAGCCTTTCCGCGCTGAGCCGAGGAATCGAGTTATAGCCCTCGGCGTCCTGCTGACGGCGTGGAATACTCGGTCGTGGCCGACTACTATGGGAGGCTTGAAGCGCTCTCCGGCAGGAACGAGATGACCGAGGTCCTCGCCGAGTTGCTTTCGAAGACCCCCTTGGCCGAGCTGGCGATGCTGGCGTACATGACCCAGGGGAAGCTCAGACCAGACTACGAGGGGGTGGAGGTAGGCATCGCGGAGAAGATGGCGCTCCGGGCGGTCGGAACTGCCACCGGCCTTCCGGAGAAGGAGGTGTACGACTCGTACATCAAAGCGGGGGACATTGGAACGGCAGCCGAGAAGCTCCTCGGCAAGAGGTCTCAGGGAACCCTCTTCTCCGAGAGGCTGACGATCAGGAGGGTCTACGACACGCTCCTGCGGATCGCCCGCCACGGAGGACAGGGCTCTGTCGAGACCAAGCAAAGGGAGCTTGTCAGCCTCCTCAACGACGCCACTCCACAAGAGGCGAAGTTCATCATGAGGACAGTCACGGGGGAACTGAGGCTCGGGGTCGCCGACTACACGGTCCTGGACGCCTGCGCGACTGCCTACCTCGGCGGGAAGGAGGAGAGGCCCAGGATAGAGCGGGCCTACAACGTCCATCCAGACCTGGGCTTCATAGTGACGACTGCCGCCGAGAGGGGGCTGAAGGGAATCGGGACCGTGAAGGTGGAGGTCGGGGTGCCCGTGAGGCCGATGCTGGCCGAGCGCCTGGAGTCGGCGAAGTCCATCATCGACAAGATGGGAGGAAAGGTCGTGGCCGCCGAATACAAGCTCGACGGGGAGCGCCTGCAGATACACAAGAAGGGGGAGGCGGTGCAGCTCTTCTCACGGAGACTTGAGGTCATCACTGACAACTATCCGGACGCCGCGGGACTTGTTCGGGAGCACGTCTCGGCGAAGACCGCCATTCTCGAGGCGGAGGTAGTCGCCATAAACGAAGACACGGGAGAGTACCTGCCCTTTCAGGAGCTGATGCACAGGAGAAGGAAGTACGGCGTGCAGGAGGCCGTGAAGCAATACCCGGTCGCGCTGAACTTCTTCGAGCTCATCCTTGCGGGGGCGAAGGACTACACAGGGGAGCCATACGCGGTCCGCAGGAAGAAGCTGGAGGATGTGACTGCAGAGACCGAAAGGACGAGGGCGGTCCCGTCTCTTCGGTCGTCGGACCCTGAAGAGGTGGAGCGCTTCATGGAAGAGGCGATACAGAACGGGTGCGAGGGGCTCGTGGTAAAGGACCTCGACTCGCCATACCGCGCCGGCGCCCGAGAGTTCGCGTGGATTAAGCTAAAGCGCGAGTACAGGAGCGAGCTGACGGATACCATCGACCTTCCCATCGTGGGTGCCTTCCACGGGAAGGGGAGGCGGGCGGGGACCTACGGGACCTACCTGCTGGCGGCCTTTGACGACCAGAGAGGGGTGTTCAGCAGCGTTGCAAAGATCGGGACCGGATTCACGGACGAAGACCTGCGCATGATTCCGGAGCTTCTGGAACCCTACGAGAGCCACGTCAAGCCCCTCAACGTAGAGTCGAAGATGGTGCCCGACGTCTGGTTCAGACCCCACGTCGTCCTAGAGACGATAGCGGCCGAGCTGACGCTTTCCCCCATCCACACCGCTGCCATGGGCCGGATCAGGCCGGGGGCAGGCATCTCGCTGAGATTCCCGAAGTTCACGGGGAAGGTTAGGGACGACAAGCGGGCCGAGGACGCCACGACCGTGAATGAAGTAGTCGAGATTTATCAGAGCCAGATCAAGCGGATAGGGTAGTACAGCCGCTCGGCGTCACAGAGAACCCATCGAGTCTGCTAACCCTTCGTCGAAGCCTGAGCTTTCAGCTGGCAATGTGCGTACAACGCATCATAGGTCGGGAGTTGGCGCGCCATGTTGTCATGGTCGTCTCTACTCAGGAGTCTGAAGCCCCTCGCGGCAGCCTTGAGGCCAGAAGACTCTGGAGGAGGGTCGTGAGGTACTCTGGCGTCAGCCCCTCTCACGATCTTGGCCAACTCCAGCAGGGCCGGGTCCTTCAGGTTGTACTTCCTGATCACTGCGTCGAAGCTGACGTGCTCGATTCCATTCTCTTGGTAGTGACCAAGCTCCACTCCTTCGGCATCGAACGGGACGGCGCCCTCCTTCTCCGCAACCTCCTTCACTATCGCGGCGGGCACAAAGAGGAACTCCGCCTGAGAATCTACAAACTTCCTGAGGAGCCATGGGCAGGCTATTCTGTCCACCATCGC
>DATFYP010000069.1:0-6217 GCA_035314985.1 Nitrososphaerales archaeon | reverse complement strand
CCCCAACCTCCCGAGGAAGCAGCGGGAGACGGCTCTCCTTAAGGAACACCCGGCGGTCTTCATTATCGGCATCGGATGGGTGCTGAAGGACGGCTACCCCCACGAGATGAGGGCTGCGGACTACGACGACTGGGTCACGGAGACCCGTTCGGCGGACGGCCGGAACATGCACGGCCTCAACGGGGACATACTGGTCTGGAACCCGGTCACCAAGAGGAGACACGAGTTGAGCTCCATGGGGATACGGGTGGACGCCGCCTCGCTTCGGAAGCAGCTGGAGATGAGCCACCAGCTGGACTCCCTGAAGTACGACTACCACAAGGGCATCTCCAACGGGACCCTGCCGCTGTCGATTGGCGGGGGTATCGGGCAGTCGAGGACGCTGATGTACCTTCTCAGGAAGGCCCACCTCGGGGAGGTCAGCGTGACTGTGTGGCCGAAGATCCTCAAGGACATGTGCGCGAAGCGGAACATCTACGTCCTCGAATAGGGCGTCTGGGCTCTAGGCAGGGGCGACCGGGAACGCCGAGGGAGTCAAGGCAGCCGTCCCTCCCGTTCAAGTCCCCGTAGGACAGCGTCGAAGCTCCAGAGGGCGCCCGTCGAGACAGGCCTCCTGCTCAGGGCGTCAAGGGCACCCGATTCCCGCATCTTGTTGACTGCAAGCGCGGAGAAGACCGGGGCCCCCGTCGCCCCTGGCGAGTTGAAGTTGAGGACGTGGAAAGAGCTCACTGTTTCGAGCTGGAGCGCCTCCGGAATGAAGCCCCTGCTGTCAATCAACGAGCTGCGCACCCCCGAGAGCCCCCTGGCGTTGAGTAGCCTGGGGCCGAGGTTGGGGATGAACCGCGAGACCCTGCCGCACATCGCTCCCTTCGACACCGAGCTCCTCCACTCGGTCCAGACGAGCGACAGGAAGGTGCCGCTGGTGAAGAGGTTCAGCTTCGGGACGACCGGCCGCTCGAAAACCTTGCCGACGAAGCCCCTCCCGAGCCCCTTGTAGACGAATGGCCCAGAGACGAGGGCCGCGTTGGGGCCGATCTGCCTCGTGCCGTCCGCACGGACCACGAAGTGGGGGTCGAGGAAAGGGAACTGCGTGTGTCTGGCGACCGAGTATATGTTCCTCTTTATTCTCGACGCGAAAGGCTCGTCCACGAGCCAGTAGTCTCCCCTGAAGTGAAGGTCAGTGAACTCCTTTCCGACCCCCATCATGTGCGCGATGTCGACGGAGCCGCCTCCAGCTGCGTTGATCAGGAAGCGGCATGCGACGGTCCCCTCTGAGCGCCCCTGACTGAACGACAGGGCGTGGGAGCCATCCCCGCGAGTCTCGATTGAAGTGACTTTCATGCCGCCGAGGAACTTCACCCCGGCCTCCTCAGCCATCCCGAAGACCGCCTTAGTGAAGAGGCCGAAGTCCACGCAGACGTCGGTCTTGGAGTATATGGCGCCCTTGCAGCGCACTTCGGGCTCGAGTGATGCGACCGAGTCCCCATCCAACACTTCCAGTTCGCCCTCCGGAATCCCGTTCTTTTCTCCCCAGGACCTGTACTTCTCCAGGGTAGAGACGTCCCCCTCGCGGAGCGCGACCTCGAGGGTCCCAACCTCGCTCCAGGGCAGGCCGAACCTGTGCGCCAGCTCCCGCCACATCGGGTAGGACCGCTCCGCCGAGAGCGCGAAGACCCTCTTCGTCTCGGGGTTGAGATAGAACGGCCTGTGGATGACTCCGGTGTTGCGGGTGCTCGTGTGTGCGGCGACCTCCGGCGCCAGGTCTACAATCGCGATAGAACAGTCATACAGCTGGGAGAGCCAGTAGGCAGCAGTAACGCCCAGGACGCCGCCCCCCACGATTGCGACGTCGAAGACCTTCCCATCACTCCCGTGCTCAATGGACATCCGCGAAGGCTCCCTTCGAGGTGGAATTACGGTTTCTGCCTAAGCGGCTCTTTCGGGGGAGCGTCAATGCACGGCTAGTTTGGGGGGCGCGAATCCACCTTTCCGTCGAGCATCTCCTGATAGGATTCGGGAGATGTCCTCCGAACGAAGTAGTAGTCGTAGAGCGAAACGTGGGTCTTCTCGAGACCCATCAGGTACTCGTGGACCCGCTGAGCCGCCTCGCGACCCTGAGACATCGCCTTGACCACCAGGCTCTCCCCTGTCACGACATCTCCCGCTGCGAAGGCGCCTTGCATCGACGTCTGCCATTGGTCGTCGACCGCTATCGCGTTCTTCCGCCCCATCTTGAGCCCCGCCCCCTTCTGGACGGATGAGTTCGGGCCGCGGCCGATGGCGACTATGACTGAGTCGCAGGGAATCTCGACTTCCTCTCCAGTCGGGACAGGGCTCCGCCTCCCGCTTGCGTCAACATCGCCAAGCTTCATCACAGCCATGGTTGCGCTCTTCAGCTTCCCGCCCTTCCCGTTGTAGGATTCCGGTGCCATGAGGAATTTCAGCTTCAACCCCTCCTCCTTTCCTTCTTCGATCAGGATCGGGTCGACGGGCATTTCGACCTCGGTCCTCCGGTAGACAATCGTGACGTTGCCCCGCGTCAGCCTGAGGGCAGTCCTGGCGCAGTCGAGGGCGCTGTCGCCACCGCCGATGACGAGAACATCCTTGCCGAGGTCGTACTTTGGACGCTTGAGGTACCCGTCCACCCCCTTGACGAAGACGTCCTCCAGGAACCTGTAGCCGTCGATTACCCCCTTTAGCTCGGACCCGGGCGTGTCTGACTTTGAGACGTCCTTCGCCCCGGTCGCTATGATCACGGCGTCGAAGTCCGACTTCAAGTCGGTGAGGCTGACATCCTTGCCGACCTTCACCCCCGTCTTGACCTCCACCCCCATCTCCAATATGCGGCCTGCCTCGTACTGGAGCACGTCCTTCGGCAGGTGATAGTCAGGGATGCCGTACCAGGCGGTCCCCCCCAGAACGGGGAGCTCCTCGTAGACGGTCACTGCGTGTCCGAATCTCCTGAGCAGCTCCGCCGCCGCCAGCCCCGCCGGACCGCCCCCGACGATGGCGACCCGCTTGCCGGTGCTTTCAGCAGGTGCCGGGTTCGGCTGCTGGGCCGTCTCTCGTTCCCAGTCGGCGACGAAACGCTGAATCATTCCGACGGCTATCGCGTGCCCCTTGGAGCCGACGACGCACGCCGCTTCGCATAGGCTGTCGAGCTGCGGGCAGCACCTCGCGGTTGTCCCGGGGAAGGGGTTCGTCTCCCTCACCCGCCTGTAGGCCGTCTCGAAGTCTCCCCGGGCAACGGCCTCGCACATTCCTCTGACGTCCGTCTGGACCGGGCAGACGTCTATGCAGACCGGGTTGGGACAGTTGATGCACCTGTCGGCCTCGGCAATCGCCTGCTCCTTGCTGTATGGGAGCTGTACCTCGACGAAGTTCCCCGCCCTTGCCTCGGGATTGAGCTTCGGGAAGGGATACTCTACGACTCTCTCCTTTCTGAGGTCCAAAGGTCCCCGTCTCCAAGCTGCCGCCCATGTGGTTCGCTAATAAGCAAGAGAGACGATTCTCACCATTTGGAATCGGCTTGTCCCATCGGGGGAAGACTAAACTAGAACGCCCCTCGGTTCGGCCCATGGACGCCTTCGAGTGCATAAGGACTAAGCTTGACGTCCGCGAGTTCAGCGCCAAGCCCGTCTCCGACGAGGTGAAACTGAAGATACTGGAGGCCGCCCGGCTGACAGGCTCCGGGGTCAACAGCCAGCACTGGCGCTTCATACTGGTCCAGCGACCCGAAGGCATTGCGAAGCTCGCGGGAGACAGCACCACGGGCAGGTGGGTCGGAGGAGCCAACTTCGCGGTGATAGTCCTGACTGACCCCACACGCAGGTTCCACGAAATCGACGCAGGGAGGGCACTTCAGGACATGCAGCTTGCCGCATGGAACTACGGGGTAGCGTCCGCCCCCTACACCGGGGTCAAGGCGGAGGAGCTCAGGAGGGACTTCGGAATCCCTGAGAGCCTCCACCCGGCCGTCGTCATCGGGTTCGGGCACCCGGCGCGGAGGCTTGTCGGGAGGAAGTCGAGGCGGCCGCTCAGCGAGATCGCCTATCTGGAGGCGTACGGGAAGGGCCTGACGTTTCAGAAGCCTTCGGAATAGCTCGCACATCCCCGCATTTTCGGGACACGGCTTAAATCGGGTCCGTCGGGCGGCCGAAAGCATGCGCGTCCGAGACTACCCTCTTGCTCCCCAGTACCTGAAGGAGTTCACTGCCGACGTGCCTGAGCTGTTCAACTGGGGGTTTGACGTGGTCGACCGATGGGGGAGGGAGAAGAGAGAGGGCCAGGCACTGGTCTTCGCGGACGACGGAGCGAAGGGCGATTCTTACACCTTCGGGGATGTGTCCGAGAGGTCGAGCCAGCTGTGCAACTACTTCAGGAGCCACGGAATAGCGAAGGGAGACGCCGTCATGCTGATGCTCTCCAACACCCCCATGCTCTGGCTCTCCGTCGTCGCTTTGATCAAGGCGGGCGCGGTCGTGGTCCCCTCGGCCACTACGCTCACCCCGAAGGACCTCTCGTACAGGCTGTCGGCGGCCGACATCAGGGGGGTAATCACCGACGGTGCCGACCTGAAGAAGTTCACTGAGGTCGGAACCGGCGGAGTCGGGAACCTGAAGTTCGCGGCATGCGCCATGGATGGAGACATGGGGTATGTGCCTGAGGGGTGGCATGACCTCCGAGAAGCAGACTCCGAGGACAAGTCAGCACCGAGGACCCCCACCCGGGCAGACGACCCTGCGTTCTACTACTTCACCTCGGGGACCGAGGGACTCCCCAAGATGGTGGTCCACACTCATGCGAGCTATCCGCTGGGCCACAAAGAGACGGCGCTCTGGCTGGGCATCGAAGAAGCCAAGCTCCACTGGAACATCAGTTCCCCGGGCTGGGCGAAGCACGCGTGGAGCAGCATCTTCGCTCCGTGGAACGTGGGGGCGCCGACGTTCTCCTACTCCTACAGAGGGGGGTTCGACGCAGGGAAGCACCTGCAGAAGCTTTCGGAATTCGGGGTGCACACGATCTGCGCGCCTCCCACGATCTGGCGGATGTTCGTGCTGGAGAACCTTGCTGAGTTCGACCTGTCGAGCCTGAAGAGCGCCTGCAGCGCCGGCGAGCCTCTGAACCCTGAGGTGATAGAGAAGTTCAAGAAGGCGACCGGGCTCACTATCAGGGACGGTTACGGCCAGACCGAGACGGTGCTCGCAGTGGGGAATTTCCCCGGCGTGGAGATCAGACAGGGGTCGATGGGGGTCCCGGGGCCGCTCTACGACATAGAGGTGGTGGACGAAGACGGGAGGGCGCTCCCCGCAGGAGAGGAGGGGTTCGTCGCCATCAGACTCAACCCGAGACCGTTTGCGCTGTTCAAGGAATACGCGAAGGACCCAGAGAAGACGAAGGAGGTCTTCCGCAACGGTTGGTACTATACCGGCGACAAGGCCAGCAAGGACGCCGACGGTTACTTCTGGTTCATAGGAAGGGCCGACGACGTGATCAAGAGCTCTGGCTACAGGATAGGGCCCTTCGAGGTGGAAAGCGCCCTGGTGAAGCACCAGTCGGTGGCGGAAGCCGCCGTAGTCCCTGCCCCCGACCCGGTCAGAGGGGCAATCGTCAAGGCCTATGTGGCGCTGAAGCAGGGATACTCGCCAAGCCAAGCGCTCGCCGACGAGCTCGCGGCCTTCGTCGCGAAGGAGACGGGGCCATACAAACATCCGCGGAAGATAGAGTTCGTGAAGTCGCTCGAGCCTGCCAAGACCATCTCGGGCAAGATAAGGCGGAAGAACCTGAGGCTCGCCGAATACGGCAAGGCAGACAGGACGGTGGTGGGCGAGGAGTTCACGGTAAAGCCTCTCCGGGGCTCCGCCTAAGCAAGCCTCGAGTGTTCCCGGCTGGACAGAGCGTGAGGGTCGGCGGGACCGACTGCAAGTCTGGCCCGGAAGCCGGACCTGGTCTGCACAGTCACGTGCCGGCTACTGCTGGAGGGATGCGGTGGCGTCTCTACTTACTTCGGTCATCGTCGACGCTGTATATGTCAAGCCAGATTCCTTCATATCCCTTGACGAAAGCGATGTGCCACTTGCCCTCGTGAGTCGGCCCTATCTTCGCAGGGTAGCCGGCATCGGCCAGTGACCTGAGGGTCCCTTCGAAGTCCTTGACCTTGATGCCCAAATGGTCCAGCTGGTCTCCTTCAACGAACTTCGTGCGGTAAGGCGAGTCC
>DATFYP010000068.1:0-5054 GCA_035314985.1 Nitrososphaerales archaeon | reverse complement strand
GGTGGGGGCATACAACTCCACCACGATCCTGGTGAGCGTGGGGGTGTACAGCATCGCACACCTTTCGCCGACCGCCCAGTATTCGGTCGTGATCTCCCTCAACGGCACTACGCACGCAGTGGCTACCCTTCATGTGAACTCCGAGGGCGGGGGAAGCGCCTTCGGCTCGCTGAAAGCCGCGCCGGGAGTCTACAGCGTGCAAGTCCAGGTGCTTTCGGGGACTTCGGTGGTGCTCTTCGGCGAGCCTTCGCCGCAGATCCTGAGGCTCGGGGCCAGCGTCAATCCAGGCGGGGGGGCCCTGGTCCCCGTGGCCAATATGGTGAGGTTCTCCCTCGAACAGCCCGGCGGGAGCGTGGCGTTCGGCGTAGCCTACGTAGGGACCGACGGCAACAATTCGGCGTTGGTCAGGTTCAGCGTGCTGGCCTACTCGTCGGCGGGGCTATTGCCTGCTTCGAAGTATGGAATCGTGCTGTCCGTGAACGGGACGACATACACCGCGGGGATCCTTACGGTCACCAACGAAAGAACCGGCACGGCGTCGGGGTCGGTGCAGCTGCCGGCCGGCAAATACAGGGTCTACAACGTCGGGATAGAAATCCTGTCTGGGACGTCGGTGGTGCTAGTCGGGGAGCCGACCCCGCAGACCCTCGTGTTCCACCCCAGAGTGGTGAATCCCCCGGCCCTGCAGCCCTACGCCTTCAGTTTCGTGGCTGTAGACGGGAGTGGGATGAAGGGCAAAGCGGGAGTAGTTCCCCAAGGGACCGACCTGAGGATCTACGCCGTCTTCGACAACCTGACGGCCAACGCGCAATACACGCTGGACCTCGTCGCCAACGGGACGACTCGTCCGGTGGGGACGTTGGTGTTCGGGGACGTCGCGAGTGTGGAGATGCAGACAGACGTGACGCTCTCCTCTGGAACTTGGGAGGTGGGGTTCGTCCTGGTGGCGAACGGGATCACGGTGCTACAGAGCGACCCTGTAGCTGCCACCATCGTGCTCCGGGCGAACCCGCACGCGGCGACCGCAGGCGCGCAGGGCTCGACTGCCATTGGCAGCAACCAGACGGTGGTGCAGAGCATCCAGCAGGCTCAGAGCGACGGGACGATACCGGTAGTGGTTCAGGTCTCCAAGAACAGCACAACCGCATCTCTCCTGAACCCCCAGTTCAGCGTCTCTCTCGGCCAGGCTGCCGACGGCGTACTGGTGACGATAACGGGGACGAACGTCCACGGCTCGCGGATTCTGCTAGTGAACTTCGACCAACCCATCGACCTGCAGAGCAAGGCCTTGTCCGTAACCTTGGACAACCAGACGGTCACGGAGGCGTCGTCGCTGACACAGCTTTTCGGCTCTCCGACGGCGCCTCTGTTCGTCGTGGTGACCACCTCCTCGGGGACTCAGCTGCTGGTCAGCATCCCCCACTTCTCCACGCATGTGATCCAGATTTCAGAGCTGCCCATCGTGGCAGCCCTCGCTTCCTTCGTTGCGGATGCCAGGGTCCTGCTGGCGGCAGTCCTTGTGACCACCGTCGTCTTCGCAGTAGTCTACGCCAGAAGAGAGAGGCTTTTCGTCGTTCTCTGAGCGGAGGCAGGGGAGACTTTTAGCACCCATGAGTGTGTCCGCATACGTGGGGACGGATTCTCTCGACCCGAAGAAGGTAATGAGAATCATCGACCATCCAACGAGGCGGGCAGTCATCGACGCGATCGGGAAGAACGGGCCGTTGCAGTGGAAGGGGCTGGCAGAACAGGTCGGGGAGAAGACCGGTGCGCTCTACCACCACCTCGACGTCATGGAGAAGCTCGTCGTCAGGGACAAGGAAGGAAGGTACGTCCTGACCAAGCTCGGGGCTGACATCTACGGCCAGATGTCCCAGGACGCGGTCCTGAGCCAGAAGACGGTGGTGAGGATTCTGGAAAGGAACAAGGGAGGGGGGACGGCGCTGGAGGCCTTTGCGCCGAGGGTCGCCCTGGGGAGAATGAGTTCGAGCAGGAAGGCCTGGACCGCCAGCTTCGTGCTCATATTCTCGCCGTCGATTGCGTTGCTGACGTATTCGAAAGAAGCGGTGTGGTTATTCTCGGTGATGCCTGCTGGCGACTACCTGACTCCGGGAGTGAGCCTTGCTGCCTCGGTGGTCGTGGTGGCAGGAATCCCGCTGGCCGCCCTCCGGCTCGGGTTCAGGAGGCAGGTCAAACCGGGGCCACTGTTCGTGGCGGCGGTGCTGTCGCTCCTCCCTTTCGTAATCTTCGGGGCTGTAGAGAGGGCTCTCGGCGCGACCCTCTCCTCCACGTCTCTGACCCTAGTACTCGTCCTTCTGCAGGCTTGGATGGCCGGAGTGGTGGGGGCGGGGGCGAGCGTGGCTTCGGGCCTCAGGATCGAGAGGACCCTGCTGGTTAGTCTGGTACTCGTCTATCTGAGCGTGGTCCTGATCCTGCTCAACCAGAGCGGGCTTGCGCCCTAGGTCCGTCATCCCGGTAGGTCCTGATGCTTTTAGTTAAATACCGAAGTCGATGCACACCAAGGTCCATGGCAGCGAGTGTGGGGGCGAAGCAGGTCTTTCGGTTACATGAAGTGACGCCCGAAGTGAGGGACAAGTGGCAGTGCGGCGACTGCGGCACGGTCATCGAAGGAAGGGAGGGGTACGACAGGCATGTGGCCTGTTTCCCGAATCACCACCCACAGTCGGGCGCCATCCTGGAAAAGACAGTCGCTGCATCCTGAATCCGTCGAGCCGAAAGGGCGAGTCTCAGAAACCGTAGAAGTCTCTGTGCAGCCAAGGAGCGAGGGCGGTCGTCACGCACTGCTCCGTCAGGTCCGCCCGGGTCATCTTGCCCTTGGTGAGGTAGTGGACGAGGCCCCCCTTGTCTCCGACCCCGAGGACCCCGGTCAGGCCCTCCGCAAGTTGCTCCAGCTCCTTCCCCTCTCCTAGCATCTTCTCGACCGCTCCCTTCGGGAGCATGTAGCCCGCCGAGTGGCCCAGGGAGACCTTCCCCGAAGGGTCTGAAATGGCTGCCTGCTGATGGTCAAAGTAGACCGAGCCGACCTTGAAGATGCCCGCCTCTACCCCCACGCCGTAGTCGCCCCCCGCCTTGGAGAGAGCGAAGTTGGCCCTCGCCACCGCCCCTTCGACCATCTGTTCGAGCCCTAGGGGCTGGGCCCTGGCGACCGAAGAAGAGTCCACGGGACGGAGTTCGAGCTCCGGGAAGTATCTGGAAAACGCCTTGCGGACGCCCTCGAGCTTGGCCGGGTTCCTGCTGCCCACAGCGACTATCATGCCGGCAGAGGCGAGGCCAAGGCGCTCGCTCCTTTGTTCTAGGAGACGCGGAGCTCTTCGAGGAGCTTGTCGATGTTGGCGAGGGGGGTGCCGTCCGGCTTTGAGATTTCTTGGGCCGCCGGGGGGTTGCTCAGGTAAGTCGGCGCCCTCACGTTGAGCCTTTCCTCGTAGGTCGGTATGAACTCATTCTGGTAGAAGATGCCGATGGGGGTGCGGTCGCCGAACTCGAACGACTTCAGGACCGCCTGTTGGAACTTCTGCTGCGCGTCGGCCGTGTCCCCTGTGTGGACGACTCCGTCGTAGCCCGTCTCCTCGAGCTTGTAGGTCCTGGGCTGCTGGTGGCCGTTGGCGTCCAGGTTGCCCTCGCCGGCCCAGTATTCCTTTGTCTGGATGTCGTTGTAGGTCGGGCAGGGCTGGAGGACGTCGAGGAAGGCGAAGCCCTTGTGGCGAATCCCCTTGACTATCAGGTCCTTCAGGTGGCGCACGTCGTACGAGTACCCCCGTGCGATGAAGGTGTAGCCCGAGGCGAGCGCGAGCATTATCGGGTTAATCCCCTGGTTGATGTTCGGGAGCGGGAGGGACTTCGTCTTCATGCCGAGCTTCATGGTCGGGGCCGCCTGCCCCTTTGTGAGGCCGTAGACTTCGTTGTCGTGGACGATGTAGAGCATGTCGACGTTCCTTCTCCCCGAATTGACGAAGTGGCCCGCGCCGATGCCCATGCCGTCGCCGTCGCCCCCTTCAGCGACGACCTCCAGGTTGGGGTTGGCCAGCTTGATGCCTGTCGCAAAGGGGAGGGTCCTGCCGTGGAGCGTGTGCACACCGTAGGTCTTGATGAAGTGGGGCACCTTGGAGGAGCAGCCGACGCCGGACACGACCACGGTGCTGCTCGGGTCCACGTTCATCTCCGCCAGGGCCATCTGGACGGCGTTGAGGATCCCGAAGTCGCCGCAGCCCGGGCACCAGTCGTTGTGCACGGTCGTCTTCAGGTCTGTGAACTTAAGCGCCAGCTTTCAACACCAACCTTTTCGGAGCCTTTCCGTCCGCGATCAACCTGATGGCGCCGTACACTTCCTCGCAGGACATCGGCCTGCCGTTGTACTTGACGACGAGCTGCTCGACCGGGATGCAGGTCCTCTCTCGGAGGATCCCAATCAGCTGTCCGGAGTAGTTCATCTCGATCCCGACGACGGTCTTGGCCCTGGAGAGCAGGTCCTTGACGTACTGGGTCGGGAACGGATTGACGAGCCTGACCTGGAGGAAGTTGACCTTCACGCCGTCTTCCTTCAGCCACCCCATCGCGTCGAGTATGGCTCCCTTCGTCGAGCCCCAGCTTACAATCGTGATGTCGGCGTCCTCCGGGCCGAAGAAGTTCACGCGGTCCGACATCGGTATCTCGGCGTCAGCGGTTTCGACCTTCCCCATTCTCTTCTCCATCATCGCGTCTCTGATGGACGGGTCCTCCGTGATGTGCCCCAGCTCGTTGTGCTCGTCTCCTGTGAGCCAGTAGACGGCCCCCTTTGTCCCGACCGGCGGGCGGGGGGAGATGCCTCCAGCCGCCGGCTGGAAGCGCTTGAATTCGCCGTTCTCGACTCCGGTCAACGGGCCCCTCATGAAGAGCCCCCTGTCGATCTTGACCCTGCTCACATCGAACTTGGGCATCGTCGCGTCAGAGTTCGCGAGCGCCTTGTCGACGATGTGGATGACCGGGGTCTGGTACCTTTCTGCGTAGTTGAACGCCCTGACCGTGTCGTAGAAGGCCTCCTCCAGGTCGCCGCTCGC
>DATFYP010000067.1:0-5180 GCA_035314985.1 Nitrososphaerales archaeon | reverse complement strand
AACGAAGGACTGAGGCCGTTGCTGCGTGATGAGGGGGGCGACCAAACGCCTTCCAGCACGCCCGTGGAACAACAGAATCGGGAGCCGGGAATCCGCAGATGGGGAGCCGTAATCCCGGTGGAGGAGGCAGTGGGCAAGGTTGTCGACGGGGATGTGGTCGCAGTCTCCGGGTTCAACATGGCCACGACCCCAGAATACCTGATTCTGGAGCTTTACAAGCGGTACCAGCAGACAGGGCACCCGAAGGACCTCTTCGTCGAGTGCGACGCGCTCCCGGCCATCCCTGGAAGGGCGTTCGACCTGGTCGCGAAGCGCCTCTGTGAAACCAAGGACTTCGGATTCCTCAGGGGGATCTCGGTCCCGTACATGGGCTTCTCTCCGTGGCTGCAGAAGATAACGGTCGACAACTCCGTGGAGGTCTACTCCTGGCCCCTCGGAGTGGCGGCGAACTGGTTCAGGGAGGTCGCCACCGGGAGGCCAGGCGTCATAAGCCGGATCGGGGTGGAAACCGCAGTCGACCCTCGCGAGGACGGCGGGAGGATGAACCAGCTGGCGGTCGAACGGGGAACCTGCAAGGTGAAGGGGATAGTGCTGGACGGGGAGGAATACCTTCTGTACGAGGCTCCCAAGCCCGCGGTGGCCCTGATCAGGGCGTCGACTGCAGACCCGATCGGGAACCTGACGATGGAGGACGAGGTGATAACTGGGACGGTCCTCAGCATCGCCCAGGCGGTGAAGGCCCACCCCAACCCTGGGACCGTCATCGGACAGGTAAGGCACCTCGGCCAGGAGCGCAGCGGTCCCAGGACCGTCCAGGTCCCGGGCCCTTGCGTCGACTACGTCGTCGTGTCCCCGAACGCCTTCCACTGGCAGGTGGGGAGCACGGTCTACGACCCGGCGTTCTCGTACACGTCGAGGGTCGCCCCCAGGGTTCCCGAGCAGGTCCCAATCGAACCCGACCGGCTCGTGATGGCAAGACGCCTCCTCCTCGAGTTCATCAGGGTCGTAAAGGTCAAGGGAACCCAGATCGCAGTGAACCTAGGGATAGGCATCCCCGCGCTGGTTTCCCGCCTGGCCCTGGAGGAGGGGGTCTCCGACTTTGTCGTGGGGGTACTCGAGTCTGGTCAGTGGGGAGGCCTCGCCCTGACGGGCGTCGACTTCGGCGCGGCGATGGGGCCATTCGCGCTCTCTTCGCTCCCGGACACTTTCACCAACTTCGAAGGGGGGAGCATTGACGCAGCGTCGCTCGGATTCATGCAGGTGGGCAAGAACGGGGACGTGAACCCCTCTACCCTCCCAGGGACGGTCCTTGGGCCAGGGGGGTTCCCGGTGATAGCCGGGGGGTCCCCCAGGATCTATTTCGCCGGGTCCTTCACTGCAGGAAAGCGGCGGGTCGGGATCAAGGGAGGACAGCTGACCATCGAGCAGGAGGGAGATGTGGCGAAGTTCGTCAACAACGTTTACAAGAACTTCTTCAGCGGGAATCAGGCACTGAAGTCAGGAAAGGAGGTCAAGTACATCACCGAACGGGCCGTCTTCGAGTTCACCGACCGGGGCCTCGTTCTCACGGAGGTGGCCCCCGGCGTCGACGTGGACAGGGACGTCCTCGGCAGGATGGAGTTCAAGCCCTCGGTGGCGCCGAGCCTGGGACAGATGGATGCGAGGATATTCCAGACCGGGAGCATGCAGGTCGCCCGGGAGCTGGTGTGGGCGCCCAGCCGGCGGAGTGCTTAAGAGAAGTCGGTTGGCGGCACATAGTCCGAGATGAACCCTGGAGGGCGCGCCGCGATGTCGTCTGCCGGGGTCGTCGTCGTGCTGCTGGTCGTAGCTCTGGCTGCAGTGTCCGTGGTCTACGTTTCGTCCACGCAGGGGGAAGCGGGCCAGCTCAGCTCACAGAGCCAACAGATCGCGACCCTTGAGTCTCAAATCCAGAAGCTTTCGGCGGCGGTCAGCAGCGGGAAGGGATCAGGGGGGAACGTCAGCCTCCCCGTGATGAACCAGGCCCCCACGACGAGGGCCATAAGGGAGACTTGGTACCTTTCGTCGTCGGCGCACCAGGACAGGTTCGACCCGTCTTTCATAGTTGTCAACCAGGGCGACACCGTCAAGCTCACATTCATCGACAACGACACTGTGGCGCACGACTTCGTCATAGGTCCCGCCTACAACATCATCGTGAACGCGACCGTTCCCGGGCTGGTTAACGACCTTACAGGACACAACTTCACGACCCCGGCGGCCAACAACTCGCCGGGAGTGGTGGTGAAGGGGACCCCGGGGAACGTATCTGCGTCTTACTCGTTTGTTGCGAGGTATGCAGGAATCTACGAGTTCGTGTGCACCTACCACGTTGAGGTAGGGATGATAGGGTACCTTGTCGTGCTGCCGAACCTGGCATACACTTCGGTCGCTTCGAACTCCACGACGACGACAGTTCAGACTTCAGGGGCGAGCGTGCCTGTGGGCATCCTCGCGGGAGCCGGAACGCCTGGAACGAACCAGGGGTTCAGCCCGGACAGGATAACGGTAGTGATAGGAGTGAACAACACTGTCGTCTGGACCAACAACGACAGCCAGCCCCACACAGTCACGGCCAACGGGGAGAGCTTCGATTCGGGGTTCATGGCTCCGGGAGCCACCTTCACCTACACCTTCACGACGCCCGGGGTGTATGGGTATCACTGCACGTACCACCCCTGGATGACGGGAACGGTCGTGGTGAAGAAAGCGTCCTAGCGGAGCGTTTCCGCCTGGATCAGCTCTGAAAGCTTCTGGAAGTACAATCGGGTTGCGGTCGGCATGGGTTCGAGGTCCTCGTCGATGGCCTCGAGCACGTACTTCACGGTCCTTCGGGAGGTCTTGAGCTCGAATCTCATGGGAAGAATGGGGTCCTGCACGACGTCGATCAGGTCCATCAGCTCGGGCGGCGCCTTGGCCTTGGCGTCGCTGACGACCTTGCCGTACCAGCCGGCCAGGACGTTAGGGTCCAGCCCCTCCTTCAGGTTCTCGAACTCCTGGAGAAGTCTGTTCAGCATCTGCATCTCCTCGTTCGGCACTACGTCTGCACCGAACCGAGAGGCGGTGCACTCGCTTAAAGGAAAAAGAGTGAAAAGTAGTTGAGTTACTGAATCGATGCTAGCCGCAGCGCGTCTGGAAGACCTCGGACTTCTCATACTCGGCCTCCCAAAGGTGGGTGCTGTTCCTCCCCCTCCGGACGGCCAGAAGGGTGTACCCTTCGGGAGACTCGGCCAGGGCGCGAGGGAGAATCGAAGCCGCCGGTTCCAGGTCCTCGTCGTAGGTGACCACGATGTGCTGCCTGAACTTCTCTATCTCTTTCATGTAATCCGCAAGACAGAGGGTCTTGCCCTGCAGTCGAGACGAAGTCAGCAATTTCACGTCGGTCCCGCACTTCTCGCATTTCACGGTCTTCATGCCGCAGGAGAGGCACACCCTCCCGACCCCAACGACCTGGGGGAAGGTCCCCGCCTCCGGCTCGGCCACGCCGCAGAGAGCGCACTTGGTGGGAGACTTCGACAGATGCTGCAAGGTTCCTTGAATCAGGCGAGTCAGATTCGATTTAAGTCTGTCTGGCCCGGTCGTCGAAGGAGTCGCATCGCAGCCATCCAGATTGGTCCTTTACCAAGGCGGCGTCCGTTGTCCCTGCGACGCCGTCCGCATCAAATATGGTCTGCCAGCTCGTCCACATGTGAGATAGTCGCGAGAAGCCTGTACCCACCCGCCGCCTTGTCTACGCCGGTCGTGACAAGAATCGCGTCGATGCCCGCGTGGGCAGCTCCTGCGATGTCGGTTTCCACCTGGTCCCCGATCATGACCGCGTCCTCGCGCCTACATTGGGCCTTCCGCAGGGCCATCCTGAACATCAACCCCGAGGGCTTGCCAATCACCGTCGCCCTCTTCCCTGTGGCGTACTCCAGGGCTTTCACAATCGGTCCCGTAGCCACGGCCGGCCCGTCCCTGTACATGTACAGCCGGGCGGTGTGGGTGGCGACGATGGCCGCTCCGTGCCTGACGACACTCGCCGCATGGTCGAGCTTCTCGTAGCTGAGGCTCCTGTCAAGGCCGACCACGACGAAGTCAGCAGTTTCACCTTCTGTCCTGGTATGCCCGAACCTGCTCATCTCCCTCTCAAGGCCGGCCTCCCCCACCAGGTAGTATGAAACGGGGCCGTGCCGCGACCTGAGGTAGTCGGCAGTCAGGAAAGCGCTCGTGAGGATCTCGTCGGCCGCGACCTTCACGCCCGACTCAGACAGTCGAGAGCGCACCGTCTCCACCGAGTCTGTGGAGTCGTTTGTGAGAATGGAGAGCATCTTCCCCCGCAACCTGATGGCCTCGATGGTCTTCGCCCCGCCGAGTTGGACCCTGCTCTCCTTGCCCTTGTAGAAGACCCCGTCGAGGTCGAACAAGAAGAGAGACTTCCTCCCCAGGGAGGGAAGCCCTCTCATTCGGGGGCTGCTTCCCGCCTCCTTCGAAGGTCCTTCAGAAGACCGGCGTACGCGCAATCACGGCCCGTGCCCCTGCTTTTCCTAATAAGAAGGAGCCTCTCCGCTGACCTAGGCGAGCGGGGAGACCGATCGAAATGTCGAGTTGGGCAGCTATTCAGTCCGAGACCGCACACAACCTCTAAATAGACTGGGGGAGGCGCGCCTGCAGGAAAATGGCCCAGTTCGCCAGGATCAAGCTCACCAGCACGAACTTGGAGGAGATTGAGAGGGTAGCAAACGACATCAAGGAGATCGCCGACAAGACCGGCGTAAAGGTGAGGGGTCCACAGCCGCTCCCGACGAAGAAGCTCAAGATCACCACCCGAAAGGCTCCCACGGGAGAGGGGAGCCACACCTTCGACCACTGGCAGCTGCGGGTGCACAGGAGGATACTCGACATCCAGCCGGACGACAGGACGATGCGGCAGATCACGAAACTGAAGATTCCCGATGATGTGAAGGTCGAGCTTATCCTGACGGCCTAGCCCTGGGTCTTCACCCAGTCGATTGTCCGCTGAAGCCCCTGTTCGAGAGTCAGTTCGTGTTTGTATCCGAGCAGCTTGGTCGCCTTCTGCATCGACGGGTAGCTGATCTGGGGGTCCTTCTCGAGCTCGGTCCGCGGAGGAGCAAGGGTGAGCTTGGACTTCGAGCCCGTGAGGGTCCTTATCGTCTCGGCCA
>DATFYP010000066.1:0-16009 GCA_035314985.1 Nitrososphaerales archaeon | reverse complement strand
CCAAGCTCAGAGGAGACCTCAACGTACTATTCGTCGGAGACCCGGGGACCGGCAAGTCGGAGATGCTGAAGTTCGCTTCGCAGGTCGCGCCCCGGGGCATCTACGCCTCGGGAAGGGGAACCACTTCCGCAGGGCTGTCGGCGGCCGTCATCAGAGAGAAGAACGTGTTCATGCTCGAGGCAGGGGTCGTGGTCCTGGCGGACCAGGGGATAGCCGCGATCGACGAGTTCGAGAAGATGAGGCCCGAAGACAGAACCGCCCTTCACGAGAGCATGGAGCAGCAGACGGTGACCATAGCGAAAGGAGGAATCTACGCAACGCTGAACGCCAGGACCGCGATCCTCGCGGCCTGCAACCCGGTCCTCGGGAGGTACAACCCATTCCAGAACCTGACGGAGAACATCGGAACGCTTCCAATCCCGCTCTTGACGCGCTTCGACCTGATTTTCGTGACGAAGGATCAGCCCGCCCCGGCCGAAGACGAGAGGCTGGCCACTCACATCCTGTCGGTCCACGAGAGGCAGGGCTACGCCGTCCCTCCTCCGGTCGAATTCCGCCTCCTGAAGAAGTACATCGCGTTCGCCAAGAAGCTGTCGCCGACCCTCACGAAGGAGGCCATGGCCCGGTTGAAGGAGTACTACCTCGAACTGAGGAAGGGGAGGGGTGACGAGGGACAAATCCCTCCTACCCCGAGGACCCTCGAGGCGATGATAAGAGTCGCAACTGCGAGAGCCAGGATTCTGCTCAGGGACAAGGTGACCGAGGAGGACGCCCTCGCCGCCATCGCTCTGATGAACAGGATGGTGGAGGACGTGCTGACGGACGCGACCACCAAGAAGACGGACTTCGGCATCCAGCTGGGGAAGCCCCTGGGAGAGACGAAGAACCTCAGGAGCGCGATGGAGATCTTCAAGACGCTGGAGGGAAGCGAGAAGAAGCCGGTAGAGCGCAAGGCGTTCAAGGAGGAGCTGCTGAAGGCGAAGTTCACCGACGAGGACGCCGAGAAGATGATCAGGACGATGTTCAGAGAGGGCCTGATATACGAGTCAAGGTCCGGATTCTTCAGGCGTGTCGGCTCCTAGAGCCGAGGAGGCAGGCTGTTGAGGTTTGACGAGGCCCAGCTCCCGGCTGAACTGATGGAGTACGTCAGGGACAAGGGATACGTCGAGCTCTACCCTCCGCAGGAGGAGGCGGTCAGGGCCGGCCTGCTGACCGGAAAGAGCCTGGTCGTCTCCGCACCGACGGCGAGCGGGAAGACACTGATCGCGATGATGGCCGCCTTCGTGAAGGCGAAGGCGGGGAGGAAGGTCGTCTACCTGGCGCCTCTCCGGGCCCTGGCCTCCGAGAAGTACCACGAGTTCTCGGAGCTCTCGAAATATGGGGTCCGCACGGCGATCTCCACTGGAGACTACGACTCGAGTGGGGAGTCCCTCGGGAGGGCGGACATCATCGTCCTGACCAACGAGCGATTCGACTCGATAATGCGTCACAAGGTATCCTGGCTATCTTCGGTGGGGCTCTTCATAGCGGACGAGGTCCACCTCGCCGGGAGCGATTCGAGGGGGCCCACCCTTGAGATGATCCTCACCCGGGTAATGTACCTGGGGTTGGACGCCCAGCTGGTGTCCCTTTCAGCGACCATCAGCAACGCCAGGCTGCTCGCAGACTGGCTGGGCTCAGACCTGGTCGAGGTGGACTGGAGGCCCGTCCCCCTGAGACAGGGGGTCTACGACTACAGCAGGGTGGTCTTCACTGACGGTGAGGAGAGGGCTCTTCCGAGGTCGACCTACGGCCCCCCCATCGACGCGGCGATGGAGACACTGCGCGGGGGCGGGCAGGCGCTCGTCTTCGCCAACACGAGGAGGAGGGCCGTTAGCCTGGCGACCAGGGGGGCGGAGCTGACTCCGCGGTTCCTGAGCGACGCGGAGAAGAAGGCGGTCGCAGAGGCAGCCAGGCGGATCCTGTCCACCGGTGAGGAGACAAGCCTGAGCAAGCTGCTCGCCGAGATCGTCGCCAAGGGGTCGGCGTTTCACCATGCCGGGCTGGAGGCCGAGCACCGGCGAATCGTAGAGGAGTACTACCGGGCCCGCGCGATCAAACTGCTCGCGGCCACCCCCACACTTGCCGCGGGAGTGAACATCCCCGCAAGGCGCGTGGTGGTAGCCGACATGACCCGGTATGACGTCGAAAGCGGAGGCAACTCCGAGATCTCCGTGTTGGAATACAGGCAGATGGCCGGGAGGGCGGGGAGACCGCAGTACGACGAGTACGGGGAGACGGTCATCATACCGCCCCCCTCCAGACCTGCGGCCCAGACCCTGGAACACTATGCGAACGAACCCCCCGAACCAATCAGGTCGAGGCTCGCCGAGGAGTCCGCCATGAGGTCCCACACCCTCGCCGCCGTCGCGACCGCGTCCGGGTTGTCGAAGGCCGACCTCAACGGCCTCTTCAGCCGGACCCTCCTGGCCAGGCAGCTGGGAGAGGAGGAGGTTGGGAAGCTCACGGACCGGGCCCTTGGCTACCTTCTGGGCGAAAGGCTTGTCGAGTCCCATGGCGGCCTCATCTATGCCACGGACTTCGGGAGGCGGGTCTCGATACTGTACATCGACCCCGCGACAGGGGTGATGTTCCGGGACTCGATGAGGAAGGCAGGCGAAGGCGGGACATACACGGTGGGGCTGCTGCATCTCGTCGGGAGGTGCCCCGACTTCGAGCCGAAGTTCCCCCTGAGGAGCAAGGACTTCGAGATGGCCATGGCGTTCGTCGAGCAGCACGCTAGCGAGATGCTCGAAAGGCCGAGCACCAGGTCGTTCGCCGACTACGACGAGACGCTGCAGGACATGCGGACAGTGATGGCCCTCCACGGCTGGATCGACGAGTGGAGGGAGGAGCAGCTCCTCTCCAGGCTGGGGGTCGAGCCGGGAGACATGCACAGGGCGGTGGACAACGCAGACTGGCTCCTGCACAGCCTCGGGGAACTGGCGAAGCTCTTCAGGAGGCCGGACCTGGTGAGGCAGGCCGACGTGCTCCGGCGAAGGGTCGCGAGCGGGGTGAGCGAGGAGCTGGTAGAGCTCACCACCCTTCAGGGAGTGGGAAGGGTCAGGGCTCGGGCGCTCTACACGGCGGGTTTCAAGACCCTGGAGGACCTGAAGGAAGCTCCGGCCGACAGGATCGCCCTGGTCGAGAAGGTCGGCACCGCCGTGGCCAGGCGGATCAAAGAGCAGGTCGCCAAGTATTGATCCGGTGCACCGCCTTCTGCCTGGCCCTGGACCGTGAGCATGCCAGGCGTGCGCGGGCCTCGGCAGTTGGAATCGATAGGGCCGGGGCCGAGAAGGTGCTCACAGAAGATGTTGGAAGAGGAGAGGTCCTGGCGCTCACAACAGGCTACGGGGAGGGGTTCCCCGTGGTCCACGGGTGGCTTGCCCAAAGACCGGAAGACGGTGAGTTCAGCATGCTTTCATCTGAGGACGGAGTGGTCGTCGCCTCTCGAGACCCTGCCGGGACGAGGCCGCTGTACGTGGCGGAATCGGGGAGCTGGGTCTCCAGCGACCACAGGTTCTTCCCACTGGAGGAGGGGGTCCTGCTGGCCCCCGGCTCGGCCTACGATGTTTCGACCGGCAAGGTCGTCATCGTCAAGAGGAGGGAATCTAGCTTCCGCGGAACCTTCGATGAGGCAGGGGCCGAGCTGGCCCGGCTCGTCGACAGGGCGGTGGGTGAGAGGGTAGCGGGAAAGAGGAGGGTGGCGGTGGCGTTCTCTGGAGGCCTCGACAGCTCGATCCTCGCCCTGTGCGCAAGGCGGCACGCCAGTGTTGTCGCGTGCACGGTGCACTCGCGAGGGTCGCGGGACGGCACGGTGGCCCAAGCTGCCGCCGACGCCCTAGGGGTGGAGCTGCTGGCGCAGGACGTCGATGCGAAGGCGGCCGAGCGGGAGATCTCCGGACTTGCACTCCCATTTAGGGCGACTCTGATGGACAGGGCCCTGTGGTGCATCTACTCCATGGCCTCGCGGGCGGCTGCGGAGGCCGGGGCCGAGGTGATACTGCTAGGTCAGCTGGCCGACGAGCTCTTCGGAGGGTACGAGAAGTACCTGCGGACGCTCGCCGGCGAAGGCCCGCAGGCCGCCGCCTCGATGATGGAGGGGGATCTGCGAGGATGCGGGATGAGGGGGTTCGTGAGGGATGAGGCGGCGTGCTGCCGGTGGCTTGAGCCTAGGTTCCCGTTCGCAGACAGGCGGGTCTTGGAGCTCGGAAGGGGGCTCCCTCTGGGCTTCAAGGTCAGGGGGGGAATGAGGAAGGCCGTGCTACGTGAGGCGGCCGAAGTGCTCGGAGTTCCCGCCGACCTCTGTGGCGCCCCGAAGAAGGCGGCCCAATACAGTTCGGGGATCCAGAAGCTGCTCGCGTGATTCAGGCTTTTTAAGGCATCATCGCCGGGGCGACCCATGATTCCTACACCTCAGCCGAAGGGGAAACTCGTCGGCTTCAAGCCGCTTCAAGAGAGATTCAGCTACTATGCTCTAGACGACGGAACGGTCCTCGGAGTCAAGCCCGCGATGGTGAAGGTGTACAGGCTGGAAGGCCCGGACGGCAGACCAGCAGTCTCCCCTGACGGAACCCCTGCCTACTTCTTCACGACCCAGAACATAACCCAGGTCCTTACCCCGGACGAGTACGAATCGATCAAAGACAGCGACATCAGCAGATGAAGGCGACGCCCTATGTGGCGTCGGAGGACTCCTCGCTTCTCAGGAGGGCGATGAGTTCCCATTCCGGACGCACCTGCCTGGAAATCGGGGCCGGCAACGGCGGGAACCTGGTTGCGGTTTCCAACGGTTTCGAGCTCGTGGTCGGCTCTGACCTCGTGAGGCCTGAGATGGGGGACTGGACAGACGCCAATGCGAACTATGTCCTCGCCGACCTCGCGGCATGTTTCCGCGACAAGACCTTCGATGTGGTTGCGTTCAATCCTCCCTACCTGCCATCGGACGGGATCGGTGACAATGCGACAGACGCGGGGAGAGATGGCGAAGTCCCTCTTGCTTTCTTGCGGGAGGCCCTGAGGGTGGTGAAGGACACGGGCACCATCGTGATGCTGCTCAGCGCGGAGAGCCCCGTCGAGAGAATCGGCGCGGAATGCGGCCGAAGGAACTTCCGGCTGACCCGGATGGAATCGAGGCATCTCTTCTACGAGGAGCTGGCCGTATACGAAGCTAACAGGCCTGGCTGAAAGCCATTCCAAGGCGCTTCTGACCCCCGGGGCTACGACGGATTCGGAGGGCGCGTCCCCGATATGGGCGAGGACAGGGAAAGGCTCGCACCTACAGATTAGGGTCAACGCAGGAAGAGTTTGATTCTCAGCGCTGAGAATCGCGTTCCCGCATTAAATACAGGTCACCTACCCTAACGCATTCGGGAGCATGCTTAGACAAATATCACTCGAAATCACGCCAGAAAACGACTTCCAGGCTTTGGCCAAGGCGCACGCCGTGAAGATTTCAGTGACGGATTGCAGGGCGTTCAACGACAAGGGGATGACGATGCTGCTCGACATCGGTGGAAAGGGAGAGTCTGTGCGTGGAGCGGTCACCAGCATAAGGAAGATGAACGGCGTGAGGCAGGTCTTTGAAGGGGAGGATGGGGGAGAGGGGAGGCCTCTTCTCGTCGTGCTGGACAGGCCCAGCATCTGCAGGGCGTCCAGCGACGCCGCGATCATCTGCTTGGAATGCCCGTTCAGCTCGCCGGAGGAGCCGGCCATGTGGAAGTTCATCGCCAGGCGGACGAGCGACCTCAGGCAGATCATGGCAAATCTGGGGCGCGAAGGGATCCAGGCCAGGATCGAGGACGTCTCGCCCCTGGACCAGAAGGCGACTCTCACTTCAAGGCAAAAGGAGATAATGGCCACAGCGATGTCCAGAGGGTACTTCGACTTCCCTCGCAAGATCAGTCTCACAGGGCTCAGCCAGCTGGTCGGGGTCAAGCCGTCTACCCTCAGCGAGATCCTCAGGAGCGCAGAGCGCAGAATAATGCTCAACGCGATAGACGTCCCGATTTCAGAGAATTCTGCGAAGTAGTTTCCAGGCCAGCAATGCCCCAGGGACGGCAGTCGGGGGTGCTAGATGAGCGTCTGATCCCCTGCTATCTGGCCTAAAGAGCGGTGCGTGACTGCAGAAAAGTCGTAGTCGTTGGCGTCGTATCCTTCCGCCGAGTATTCGTCTCGGTGCTTGATCAGGAGCCAGAACTTCTTCCCGAGGCTCGGCGCTTTGACAAGGGCGAAGGAGCCCTTCAGCTTGTCTCCGTAGAGGAAGAACTTCAGGTTCCCCGCCTCCAGGCCGCCTGCGGCGGCGGCTTCAGCTTCCTTCCTCCCTTGGATTCGCGTCCTGACCCCCTTGCGTGGTTCGTCCTCAGGGTCGTAGGTCCCCTGGTCCCAGATCATCACGGGGCCGGCCCCGTATTCTCCTTTGGCGATGTTTCCCTCGAAATTGCGGTAGGGAAGCGCGTGGTCGCCCGTGGGCATTGCCAGCCTCTTCGGCCTGCTGTCCAGAGTGGGGCCCTTGGGGATGGACCAGGATGGCATCACCCCCCCTATCTCGAGACGGAAGTCGTAGTGAAGAGACGTCGCCTTGTGTTTGTGAATGACGAAGACTAGCTTGGAACTCGTCTCCCCGCCGCTCATGGTTTGACGGCCCCGTTCAGGCTGACAGGGTGTTTAGGAGTTCTGTTCAGGGGCGGGGGACGCCTTTAGGGGACGAATCCCGGCGGGGCGCGTTCCTTCCTCCACTAGCAGAATGGTCTCTCCGCGCCGAGCCTGACAGTTCGGTGGGCCCCCGAGAAACCGAAGCCAGACCTCTCTTGCCGACATCTCTGGAGACTCGCTTAACTATGGGCTCGGTCAGATGACGTCATGCTCACTTTCACTCCATTCAAGACTACGAGAAGGAACTCGCCCTTCGACTTGCCCAGGCTAGTCGACGACCTCGTAGGAGACCAGGTAAAGAAAGGGGATGTGCTCGTAGTCTCAAGCAAGTTCATTGCCATATCGGAAGGGAGAGTCGTGTCTCTGAGTTCGGTGAACCCCGGGGAGCGCGCGATGCAGCTTTCTAGCCAGTACGGCGTCCAAGCGGAACTCTGCGAACTCATCCTCAAGGAGTCGGACTCGATAGTGGGCGGAGTCCCCGGGTTCATACTCACCCTATGGAATGGCCTGCTGACCCCCAACGCTGGGATAGACAAGTCCAACATAGAGCATGGGAGGGTAGTCCTCTACCCGGAGGATCCGCTCGAGTCTGCCGTCAGAATCGCCGACGAGCTGAGGAAGCGCAGGGGAGTCAGTGCCGGTGTGGTCGTCTCCGACAGCAGGCTGACCCCCACGAGGACTGGCACGGTCGGCGTGGCCTTGGCCGCCGTCGGCATCCAGGCCCTACACGACATGCGGGGGCACCCCGACCTCTTCGGCAACCCGCTGAAGGTCACCAGACAGGCTGTAGCCGACGACCTCTGTACGGGGGCTCAACTGGTAATGGGGGAAGCCGACGAGGCAACCCCGGTCGTCCTCGTCAGAGGCCTAGACACAGCCGGCGAAGAGGAAACGAGATATGCGCCGGCTGACTTCGCCATCCCAGTCGAGCAGTGCGTGTTCATGGGTAGCCTGGGGTATCCTCGGAAGGAAGGCAGCGCCTGACGTGATGGGGTGAAGGCCTTGGCGCCTGAGCGCCTGCCGTCCGGGCTTGCCTAGCGAAGCCGAACTGCACCGAGGCTCCACAACTGGAGAAGGGGGCTGACGGAAATATTAAGCCTCAAACGCGAGGACCGGCCAGATGCTCTCCGTACGACGAAGGACCTACGCGGTGGCCTCGGCGTCTGTCTTCGCAGTGTTGTACGCGGTTCTGGGGCTCTTCCCAGTCTCGGCGATCATAGGAGCAGGCGGCTTCCTTACCTTCAGGGAGGTGGTTAGCCCGCTTGCGGGGATGCTGTTCGGCCCCCTCGTGGGAGGGGCATCGATGGTCTTGGGGAACTTCGTCGACTTTGCCATGGGGAAGCCCGTGGTCTTCGATTTCCTGGATTTCATTCCCGACATGGTCTCGGCGGTGGTCGCAGGCCTGGCGTTCACGGGCCAGAGGAAAGCAGCGGTTGGAATCCCGGTGCTCCTGTTGGCCTGGTTCTCCCTGGACCCGTACTCGGCGGTGGTGGTCAGCGTGGGAGGAGTTGCAGTCCCGTATCTGTGGATGCACGTCGTTTCATTGGGCGTGCTCTCGGTCGCGCTCCTGTACGAGGGCAGGGGAAAGCTCGGCAGGCTCGCGCCTGCGTTTGTGGGTGCCGTGACGTTCGCATCAACGATGAGCGGGCACGTGGCCGGGGGAATCATGTACGAGAACGTGTTCTTCAGATTGGACGGAGTAATTCCCGCGGAGGGTCTTCAGGGGTTCTGGACTCTGGCCTTCTACGCCTACCCCTTCGAGAGGATTCTGTTCACGGTGCTCGGGACGATGGTCGCATACCCTGTGCTGCGGGCCATCGCTCGGAGGCATTGACCACACCAACTGAGTCCCAGTCAGCCGGACAATCAAGAAGGTCCCTGGGCCCGCACGGATTAATAGGCTGCCCCAGTGCTCTGCCTTCATGATCAGGGGACTCGGCTCCGTCGCTGTTCTCGTCCGCGATGCCAAGAAGTCAGCTGAATGATACCATGACAAGCTCGGATTCGAGGTGGTCGGGGACGAAGGACACTCCGCATTCGTGAAGCCGAGGGGATCGGATACGCCTCTGATTCACCTCTGCGCGAAGTGCGACGCGTGGGAAGATGATGGGCCGGGAGGCCGCACTGGAGTCTGGTTCCGATGCGGGGATATCTCCATTCGGAGAGATTCACGGACAGGCCATGTATTGCCGGCGAGCGACCCGCAGGAGGTCGAGAAGACCTATCTGGGACTCATGGAGAAAGGGGTAGAGTTCGCCGAGAAGCTTACGTCGGCTGACTGGGGCAAGTATGCGATCTTCAAGGACCTCGACGGCAACGAGTTCGAGATCTCGTAGGGAAGGCTGATTCACAAGGTGGAGAGGGGCGCACCCTCTCTGTCTGAAGCGGCCCCGAAAAGAAAGGAGGAATCCACGGGCCATGGAGGTCCAGAGCCCACGGGTCTATCACGAGAATATGGTTACTCTTTCCGTCCTGTGGCTCCCGAGGTTGTTGGCATCGCCGGCGTACGACGCTTTGATCGTGGCGTGTCCCAGGCCGATTCCTGTCATCATGACGGTGCAGACGCCGCCCGATGAGAGTTGGCACGCTGGGGAGGAGAAGAAGACGGCTCCCTTCCCCGACGTTTGGGACCACGAGACGAACTCGTTTGAAACCGAATCCGTAAAGCCTGTCAGAGTGGCTGTGCAGGTCGTAAAGGAGTTCAGGGCCACCCATGCGGAGACGCAGGACATGTAGAGGGTTGTCTTGGCGGGTCTAACGTTCAAAGTGGCGGTTCCAAGGCTCCCCGCGTTGTTAATGTCCCCGCTGTATGTGGCCCGTATGGTGACCTTCCCGGCAGTCGTTACCGTCATTGACGCGGAACAGCGTCCCCGCGGGTTGAGCACGCAGGTAGCCAGAGGGATTCCTGACCTGGTCCAGGTGACGGTCCCGCCCAGCTTGTAGCCAGTCGCGACAGCTCCACACGTGATCACCTTGGACGATCCAGCGATTACCGAGGTCGGCGTACAGGACACCGTCGTCTTCGAAGTCTTCTGGCTCACTGTGTACCCGAAAGTTCCCGACGAAGTTGGATTGTATGAGTCGCCGCCATAGCTGGCTGACAGCCCCACGAATCCCGCCGAAGCGGGCGAGTACCCGACCGTGCACGAACCGCCTGAGAGCCTGCATGTGAGTCTGGTGAATCTGCCCGAGCCGCCGGCGGTCCGCCAGATTGCAGACCAGTATACGATTCCTGTCGGCATCCTCGTTCCGACGACTGTTGCGGTGCAGGTTGTGCGTCCCCCGACGACTACCGATGGTGGCGTGCAGGCGATTGCTACGTTGTTGTCCTCGACGACTAGGCTCCCGTTGCTGGGGAGGTTATTCTGATCCCCGTGGTAGGCCGCGGTGAGAGTGGTCGAGCCGTTCCGTATCCCAGACACAGTGATCGCGCAGGTAGGGCCGGGGCCGAGAGTGCAGGAAGCGGGATGCACCAAGATGGTCCCTGGGCTCCCCATCGACCAAGCCACTGTGCCGGTTGGAGAGTAGCCGTAGACTACTGCTGTGCATTGCGTGGAGGTGCCGTTGTTTACCGGGTCGGACGCACATATGATGGAAGTGACGGTTGTCGAAATGCCGACTGCAATAATCGCCTTGCCAACGCTTGGCAGGTTGTAGGCGTCGCCCGAGTATGTCGCGGTGATGTTCTGAGGCGAACCAGAGGTGGAAGTGGGGATGTAGAGGGCCGAACAGGTTCCGCCGACCAGTTCGCAGATTCCGCCGAAGAACGCCCCTGGGCCGGATGACACGAACGAGACGTTCCCCGTAGGGACGGACCCCGAAACGAAGGCGGTGCAGACCGAAGGCTGCCCCACCGTGACCGGGCCGGTGCAACTGAGGATGGTGACCGAAGGGGTCACGGCAATGAACGAGCCGAGCGCCTCCCCCTCGTTCCCCAGGGGGTCGAAGGCGTCGACGTAGAAGGAGTAGGTGCCGCCGACACCCGGGTTGGGCGCAATCCCGACAAAGTCTTGGGAAGTTGAGTTGTACGTCATCGGAAGATAATAGCCGTAATCCGTGAATGCATCCACGCTCCCGGACGTCACCAGTGTCCCGTTGGGATAGGTGATGTGGGCGGACAGGATTTCCGGAGCCGTGCTGTTGATCGCCCATGTGGGGGCGGATACCGACGTGACGACGTTCAGGCTCGTGGACGCCACCCTGACAAGCGTCTCGCCGTTGGCCGAGTTGCCGTGGCCGTCGTTCCCGGTCACAACTATGTTGTAGAATCCAGTGGGGTCAGACGGCGGGATCCTGAATGACCCCATCCAGAGGCCGTAATTCGGGTTGAAGTTGAGCGTCACCCGCCCGAGGGACCTCCCGTTGTCCCAGATCCTGGCGCTGTACGACCCCGTCGAGGGGTAGTATCCGTGGGGGCCGTTGTAGATGAACGACGCAATGAGTATTGAGTTCCCGAGGACGTACGTCGGGTCGTCGGTGAATGTAGAGCCCAAGAGCCCCGCGTTAAGCCATGAGTACGCAGGCGCCGCAGGGGTGTTCACGGTTACGTGGACGGGCGCGGCTGGGGCGTGACCCAACTTTAGACAAGAAGAGCAGAAAGTCTCTGCCCCGGTCCCGGTGATGCTGAGCACCCATGCACCCTGGTCACGAGAGGAGTTGATGAGGAAGCTGCCCTCCCACATCTGGTCTCCGGAGTTGAACGCCAAGGGTGCGAACCCCTCTACCGGTCCGGACGGAGTGCCGAGATAGAACGTCGCGTTGAAGGAACCGCCTGTGGTGATGGTGCCGTCGGTGTTAGTGACGATGGCCCGGATTGGTATCGCGTCGCCCACCATGAAGAACCCCCAGGAGGCGAATATCGTTATCCCGTCGCCCACTGAGAAGGTGGTGATGCCGCTGCCGCTTTGAGGACCGCTGGTGACGAAGACCGTGGCGGTCCACATGCCTGGCGGATCCGTCCGTTGGACGTCGTATGTGCCCGTCCAGTTGCCCGCAGACGGGTCGAACGCCACCGTGATGTTCGCCACCACCGATCCGGCGCGTGACTTGATCAGGGCGTACCCGGTGCCGGTAGTCACCGTTCCACCGCCCCCCGTGACAGTCGCAGATATCTTCACAGAGTTGTAGCTGGCGCTCGTCCCGAGGGCCACGCTGCTGGCCGCATGGACGCTCAAAGACGTCGTGGGCTGGGCCAGGTAGGTGGCCAGCTCGCCAATGTTAGGCGTGCCAACGCCCGTCAATGGGTCCCAGGCAGGGCCGGCCTGAAGCGGGTCGTTGTTTCCGACCGTCACGTCGTGGAAGGCTTTGGCGTATTCGGACGGATTGTCTAGAATCGAATAGATCGATGGGTTGATGAGGCCTAGATTGTGGCCTGCCCTCTCGTCAATCAGCGCCATCGCGCCCGCCCACGAAGGCGAGCCGACGCTCGTACCTCCGTAGATGAAAAGGCCCCCGTTCACATAGACCAGGACTCCCGTAAGGACGTCTGCGTCCCACGAGACGTCGGGGGCTCCCCGCGTCGCGCCGCTCGGGACGCCAGGGCCTCTCTGCCAGGGCGGCTGGCCGATGACGGTACTGAAGCCCCCTCCCGTTCCCCATCCGTATTGGTTGTTCCAGCTCCAACCGGTCTCGTATCCGTAGCCCCCTGTCGCGTTTGCCTCAGGGTACTGCAGGTACCCCGATGTGGTGTTCATGTACAAGGATGTCCCCCCGACCGCTGTCACGAACGGGTCAGTTGACGGGTAGATGGCAC
The DNA here is from genome assembly GCA_035314985.1 of Nitrososphaerales archaeon. GTDB lineage: Archaea > Thermoproteota > Nitrososphaeria > Nitrososphaerales > Gagatemarchaeaceae > DATFYP01. The sequence continues at coordinate 3,564 of DATFYP010000066.1, read as the reverse complement.
CGCCGTAGGGTGAAGTCTGCCCCATCGATTGGTCGTACGCCCCCCAGTCTCCTGTTGAGGCGAAGAAAGTAATGCCCTGGGCAACGCCCTGCTGGAACACCTCGTTCAGCCAGGGGTAGTTCTCGCCGAACACAGGGGCAATGGCCCCGGATTCGCCGATGTCGTTCTCAGGCGTGCCCCAGCTCATGGATATGATGGAGCTTGGTGAATAGTAGCTCCCATTCCCGTTCGTCCCAGCTACTGCCGCGGCCACGCCGTCGTAGAGAGGTTGGCTGCTGTTGGCGCCGATGTATAGGTTAATGGTGGCACCCGGTGCCATGGCGTGAGCCCATTCGACGTCGAGGGCGATTTCGCCATTCCAGCCCGTGGTTATTCCATTGGAGTAGTCGCAGGGTCCGTCCACGCAGATTACGTTGACAGTCGTGGAGGGCATACCGAATGAGCTGCTGAAGTTATCGAGTTCGCCCTGGATGTAGGGGTCCCCGAAGGCGTCAACGATGGAGATGGTCTCCCCCCGTCCGTCGTAGCCGCTGCTGAGCAGCGACGTCGCGTTGTATGTGTTCCTGATTTCGCTCGGGGAGTAGTAGATCAGGTTCCCTCCGTTCTGACTCTTGATGTTGACCTTCTGGTTGAGCGTGAGGTCCATGGGGACGGCGCCGCGCATCTTCGATGGTGTCTGGGTCGACTCATTGCCCTTCACAATCGACATGAGCCAGGATGGCGTCGGCACGCCCCGCAAGGAGCCCCCCGAATGCGTGTTCAGCGTTGGAGACTGCGCGTTCGCCGCGGGCGTGAGCACCAGGAAGCCCGATAGGAGCGTGAACAGGAGAAAGACTGAGAAGATTCTCGAAGGCCTTGGTTGAGCAAAATCAGTCATTTTCGGGCTGGCACTGATGAGTTCTCCTATTTACACGTTCTCAGATTGAGAGAGGTCCTCTTAGCTAGACAGCGTACCATGCCCGGCCATCGCGCGCTACTCTGGTTCGGCTTCCCCGAGTCTGTGCAACACCTGCTGTGGCAACGGGCCCGAACCGCTCAGCTACCTTCGAGGGCTCATCCGCCCTCAGGCAGCTGCGTATTCCCTCCTAGGAGCCCTTCCTCCATGTTAAATCTCGGCCCTACCAGGGCACGGAGGAGCGAAGTGGGGTGACTGGGGAAGCCGGGAGAGTAGAGGCCTCTGATTGGAGGACGTTCATGAGGAAGCACTGGGAGGCAGTCGCTCTATTTGTCGTGGCGTGTGCCCTGGCGTTTGCAGGCGCCGTCTACGTATTCCTGTGGTTCGTAAAGATGGCCCAATCGACAGGCCTGGTTCCCTCCGTCCTTGGATCTTGGACCATGGCGAACCTTGTAACCTTCATTCTGAACGCGATCTTCTGGGAGCTCCTTTTGGTCGGAATCCCTGTGGGCCTGGGTGCAGTGGCATGTTGGCTTTGGTGGAGAAGACTGCCTGCCGAGGAAAGGAGAGGCTATCGGTTCTCCGGGAGACGGAGGCGCACGGCAGGGGGGAGCGGCGGATTTTCCTTGTTGTTCTTCATCGCGTTCTGCATCAAGGTCTACCTCGATGACAACTGGAACGTCGCCATTGCGACCTGGACATTGGACTACGTGGTAGGATCGATGGTCATGATTCTCGAATGGGTTCTGGTTATCTTCGGCATCCCCATCGCGATCGGACTGGCCTGGTGGATCCGACATGAATCGCGAAAAGGCATGACTGAAGCAGGTCCCTGAGTCGTCAGGCTGCAACGCGTGGTAGAAGCTACGCTCCTCAATCCGTCGCTGCGAACAGGGGTCTAGTCTGGCCGTCTAAAGCAGAGAGCAGTGGGCCGGATTCAGCGATGCGTTCCGGCTCGAAGGCCGCGTCTTGCAACCACGTAGGATGCCGTCACGACGACGGTGACGATGAGAGAGAAGCCGAGCTGAGCCGGGAACTCAGGAATGCCGCCCCCTCCCGTTGCGCTCGACGAAGAGCTCTGAGTGGAGGTCGGGCTCGCGCTTGTCTTGGCAGTGGTTGCGGCCGTTGTCGACACGGCTGCGGCGGCTCCACCGTACCTCATCACCCTTCCCTGCGCCGAGTCTGCGACCCAGAGGCTCCCGCCTGAGTCGAACGTGAGTCCCTTGGGTTGATTCAGTCCCGTCGATGTCGGGCTGAATAGGGGCGACGAGCCGTTACCCGTGAAGTTCGATTGGCCCATGACCAGGCCGGCAGCCTGGCCTGTGGAGAATGGGGTCTTGTACTCCAACACTCGGTTGTTGCCGGTGTCCGAGACCCAAAGGTTGTGGCCTGAGTCGAACGCCAGCCCAGAAGGAAGATCCAGCCCCGTCGGAGTCGTGGCTGTGCTGCTGTTCGTGAAGGTGTTCTGGCCTATCACGAGGCTGGCCGGCTCGCCAGTGGAGAACGGGCTCGCATATTCCAGGACCCGGTGCCCGTCGACGACCCAGAGGTTGCCCACCGAGTCGAACGCAAGGGAATTGGGAGCGTTGAGTCCCGTCCTGCTGACCTCGTCGTTCGTGGCGGTGAAGTTCGGCTCGCCTATCACGAGGCTGGCCGGCTCGCCAGTGGAGAAGGGCGCCTTGTACTCAAGGACTCGGCCGTTCAGAAGGTCTGCGACCCACAGGTTGCCGGCCGGATCGAAGGCGATGCCGTTGGGACTGTTGAGGCTCGTCGGCGTCGTCGTCGAATAGGCGCTCGATGTGAAGTCGGACTGGCCAATCACCAGGCTGGCGGCCTCGCCGGTGGAGAACGGGGCCGAATACTCCACCACCCTGTTGTTAGAGGAGTCCACCACCCATAGGTTCCTGCCGGAGTCGAATGTAACTGCATTCGGAGTGTTCAGCCCTGTCGAAGTGGTCTCGGAAGCGAGAGACCGAAAGTCCGGTTGGCCAATCACCAGGGTGGCGGCCTCGTGGGTGGTGAGTGGCGCGCCGTACTCAAGAATTCTGTTCGCACCGGCGTCGGCGACCCAGAGGTTGCCGCCCGAATCGAAAGCGACGGCGCTGGGAGCGACCATACCCGCCGAGGTCGCCCCGGGGCTGAAGGCGGTGAAGTCAGGCTCGCCTATCACGAGGCTGGCCGCCTGACCGCTGGTGAAAGCGAAGGCATGAGGGACAAGTGCAAGCAGGAAGAGGAAGAAGCTGACCCAAAGACATGCCCACAGCGACTGAGCGCCAGGGAGCCCCAGGCGACCGGCCCTTGCCTTCCCGCCCCTAGTGGCGATCGAATGCCGGCCAGGAATTCCTGATACTCTCGTTTGCAAATCAGCTCCTCGCGCGTCGGACCATGAGAAGGTACAGGAGCGTGCAAGCGGCGAGTGTCGCCACAAGGGCGTTAGTGAGAGGAAATTCGGGCACAGAGGTGGGGCCGCCGGGAGGGTTGCCGGGGACTATCGGGGTCCCGTTGAGGGCGGACACCGGGATGTTGCCGCATATGCTCACGCCTGGGGTGACCACTACCCCCGTGGCTGAAACCCAAAAGCCCCCGAAGTAGTACTGGAGCACGGTGGACGAGGCTACTCCCGAGTTGAAGATGCAGACATTCGCTGTTCCGCTGCTGACACCGCTGAT
>DATFYP010000065.1:0-2778 GCA_035314985.1 Nitrososphaerales archaeon | reverse complement strand
ATTGAGCGATGCCTCCTGGGCTACGTTCAGCGTCCCCGAGTCGATCAGGGAGCCAGACGTTGCGAGCAGCCCCCCGGCGCCGGTGGCCACCGTAGCGCCAGGGAGTATCTTGAAGCTGCCTGAACTGCGGATGATCCCGGTGCTGTTCACGGCCCCGCGCGGGTTGACTCTTATTGAGGCGCCCGCGCTGCTGTTCACGACCCCCGAGTTGCTAAGGAAGCCGTTCACGTTGAGGACACCCCCTCCGTTGTTGCTGACCGTCCCCGAGTTGTCGAGGGTCCCGTTGACGCTGACCCTCCCGCCCGAGTTGTTGGTCAGGGTGGCGTTCTCCGAGATGGCGAAGGTCCCGGCGTCTTCAATTGGGCCGTCGTTGTTTATGATCGCGTAGGCCTGCAGGTCCACGATGCCCTCCTTGCCGTTGTAGAACGCGCCGTGGTTGTACATGATGCCGTCGTATCCCCTTGAGACGAAGTCGGCTCCCGAGGTGTTGTTGACCGTGGCGCCTTCTTCGTTGGTGATCGTGCCGTTGTCGTTCACCGTGCCGCCGTTGTAGTTTGTGATGACCCCGCTGTTGGTGACGTTGCCCGCCCGGTAGAAAGCTTGCCCGGACTGGAGGCTCAAGTACCCGTAGTTGTCGATTGCCGCCTCGGCATCCACGAAGAGCTTCGCGCTGGAGGCCACATAGAGAGTGACCCCGTACGGGATTCTGAAAGTTCCGGAGGTGATGTCGAGCGTCGTCGGCACTGTCGTGTATCCTCCGTAGCCTACGGTCAGCGTGCTCCCGCTGGACATCTGCAGGTTGCCGCTGCTCGCGAAAGAGCCCTGGAAGTACCAGTGTCCGTTCCTCCCCTGGGCCATCACGGTATCGCCGGAGTAAAGCTGGAGGAACCCGTCGTTGACGATGGTGCCGGCGTTGTTCAGGACTCCTGTCCCGTTGCTGTCGTCCTGGAGGGCGCCGCCGTGTGAGTTGATGATCGTTCCCTGGTTGTCGAAGGTCGCTCCGGCCCCGCCGTAGGAGCCGGCGTAGATGAAGGCCCCATCCAGGTTGTCGATCTCTCCCTTGTTGACGAACGTGCAGCTGCTGCCGATCGTTCCTTCGTTGGAAATGTTCCCATTGTTGGTCACAGATCCGCAGGCGCCGTTCGCCTCCGAGTTGTCGAGCCTTCCCGAGCTGCCTATCGACAGGTTGGCGTTTTCGCCAATCTTGATTGCGCCGAGTACCACTCCGACATCCCCGAAAGCGTGAAAGTCGGCCCCAGGCGTGATGTCGAGCGTTGCGCCTGATTGAACGCTCAGGAAGCCGCCGGAGTAGATGGCCCCGGTCCCGGTGACGGTGCAGGTGAGCGTGCCGTTGGACCATGAGCCCCCTGCAACTGCACAGTCTGTCGTGCTCTGGTGGAGCGCGCTCGGGGAGGATGTATCGAGAATGAGGCTCGTCACGGCGTATGAAGCGCGTGGCAGCGGGGAGACGAAGGCGAGAACCCCCAGGAGCAGGAGTGCGATGGCGAGCTTCCCCCCATGGCGGCCCTGGCTCCCCCTAATTCGAAGCAAGATTTCGAGGCCTTCTCAAATCCAGATATAAGCCTGCCCATGCAGCCCGAACCTGTTAGGGGTTCTGGAGGGAAGGCGGACCTGCCGCAGCTCACGGCGTCTACTTCTTCAGTGCGGGCGTTCGGTCTCGGCTTTCTAGCGGTAGTAGGGGACGGCGACCCTTTCCATCGGCTTGCCCTCCCTGGACGACCTTGTCTTCTTGACTGCCTCCACGAAGTGCTCCATCTCCACCACGGCCTCTTCCACGTGCTTCTTCGCGTCCTCCGGCTTCGGGTACTTCGAGATGAACTTCTGGAGGACGATCGAGACGGCCGTGTTGGTCAGGAGGGCCATGTCCGCCCCGCTGAACCCTTCCGTCGACTCCACTATCCTGTCGACGTCGACGTCCTTGGCCGTGGGGACCCCCTTCATCTTTATCTGCAGAATCTCCTTCCTCGCCCCCTTGTCCGGGAGGGGTATGAGTATCAGCTTGTCGAACCTCCCCGCCCTGAGGAGGGCCGTGTCGACGATGTCGATCCTGTTCGTCGCCGCGAGGACCACGACCCCGGTAAGGTTCTGGACCCCGTCCAGCTCGGTGAGCAGCTGGCTCACCACGCGTTCCGTTACCATGCTGTCTCCCCCCATCCCCCTGGTGGGGGCGAGCGCGTCGATCTCGTCGAAGAATATGACGCAGGGAGAGGCCTGGCGGGCGCGCCTGAAGACTTCGCGTATTCCCCTCTCGGACTCCCCGACCCACTTGCTGAGGAGCTCGGGCCCCCTGACGCTGATGAAGTTGGCCTCGCTCTCCGTGGCGACGGCCTTCGCGAGGAGGGTCTTCCCGGTCCCCGATACGCCGTGCAGCAGGATGCCCTTGGGCATCGTGTAGCCTATCTTCTCATACAGCGCCGAGAACTTCAGTGGCCATTCGACCGCCTCCTGTAGCTCCTTCTTCACTGAGTCGAGTCCTCCGATGTCTGACCACTTGACGTCTGGCGTCTCCAGGTAGACCTCCCTCATGGCCGAGGGCATCACGTCCCTGAGCGCGTCCTGGAAGTCCACCATGGTCACTATGAGCTTGTCCAGGGTCTCCGGGCTGAGCCTGTCCTCCTCCAGCTTGATCTCCGGGAGGTTCCGCCGCAGCGTCTTCATGGCCGCCTCCTTGCACAGGTACTCGAGGTCCGCGCCTACGAACCCGTGGGTCACCGCGGCGAGCCTCACTATGTCCACCTCCTCGTCGGCGGGGGTGTG
>DATFYP010000064.1:0-10354 GCA_035314985.1 Nitrososphaerales archaeon | reverse complement strand
CACGCCGCCGCTCGAGCCCTGCACCTCCACGTAGGCGATTCCGGACTGGTTCTGGATTCGCAACGAGCCGGTCCACACACCCCCACTTGCATCGTATCGGAGCGGAATCTGGGTCACGTTGGTGAGTGTGACGAGGTCCGCGGCGAAAGAGCCGCTGCTCACTGAGATGCTTCCATCCATTATCGTGGCGTTGAATCTCAGCAGGTCTCCGGAGATGTATTCGAGGCCCGAGGAGTAGTTGCCGGGATAGAGTTCGACTGTTACGTTGAGCCCGGGACGGCTTTGGGCGTCCTGGTACAGCTTTGACATCTCGCCGATGTTCGGGGCGCCCCAACCCGTGACCAAGTTGTAGCCCTTGGCCGCGACCCACGGGACCGTGTAGCCGAAGGTGACGGGGGTGTACCCTTCCGTGTACGTCGTCGAGTTGTTACCAACGCTGTAGAGGAACGGGTTGATCAGGCCCACGCTGGCGTTGACCGAGGAATCGAGAAGCGCCACAAGCCCGGCCATTAGAGGCGAGGCTTCGGAGGTCCCTCCCTCCCCTATGACCTGCCCGGAATCGACGATCTCGGTCGCCGGGTCGACCCCCGACTGCAGAGAAAGGTCAGGGTTCATCCTTCCTGACGGGAGCGACCCAGGTGTGCTCTGTGCGCTTTGGTACCATGGCTTGGGTTCAAGGATGCTTACTCCACCGGTGCTTCCCCCGTAATTGATCCCGTTGGGGACGAACCCCAGGTCCGACCAGCCTGTCTGGACAAACTTGCTGCCGGCGAAGTAGGTCTGGGTTCCACCGACGGCCGTGACGAACGGGGAGTCGGAGGGGTATCCCAGCTGACCCTCAATTCCGCTGGTGTCGCCCGTCCCCCCCGTGTCACCGGTCGACGCCGTGAACGTAATCCCCTTCAGGGCGCCCAGCATGTAGTACTGGTCGGGCATGAGGGCGTTGAGGTCGAAGAACCCTGGGCCGTAGTAGTTGTACACCCAATCCTGGTCCGTGAAGCTCTGAGACAGGGTGTTCACCTTGTCGTCCTTCACTATCTTTGATATCGCATCTGATAGCGTCGAGGCGCCGTTGCCCACGTAGAGGTCTACCGCGGCGCCGGGGGCCATGGCGTGCGACATCTCCACGTCGATGGAGATCTCAGTGCTCCAGCTAGTATAGGCCCCCAGATTCGGGTCGTAGGGGCCGATGGGAATGATGCTGAAGTTGGCGTCAGGGAAGCCGAATCTCTTGTCGAAGGCCTTCAGGTCGCTGGCTATGCTGGGTGAGCCGTAGAAGTCCAGTATGCCGATGGTCTTGCCCGAGCCATTGAACCCCAAGGAGTAGAGCGAGCTCGCGTTGTAGACCCTCTGAAGGAGCTTCGGGGAAAATGCCCCTTCGGTGAAGGTGACGTTCGCCCCTCCCGTCCCAAGGTCGTGCACCGCCGGCCTGAACACAAGGGACGTTGCGTTGGAGGCTAGGAGATAGCCCCCCATGAACGACTGTGAGGTCGACATGTAGTAGGAGGCTGTCCCGTTCGAGTAGACCTTGAGTTCGGTGCCGAACGCCTTCTCGACCTGGGCGGCCGTGCCGTGGACGACGACCGCCGAGTCCAGCGCGGTAGACTGGACCTGAAGGCCGGTGGTAGAGAGGTACTGGATCAGCTGGTCAAACTTTGCGGTGGGGTAGAAGTCATCAGCGAGTTGCTGCTGCGTAAGGAAGTGCCGGAACATCGGGGAGGCCGGGTCCGAGACCTGCTTCACGAGCGAGCTGAGAAGGCCAAGGTTCCTCAGCGGGATGGCAATGCTCACAGTCACGGGGAGGCTGTCGGGCGCAAAACCGGTGACCCTGAACCCGGGGAAGGCCCTCGAAGGCAGCGAGTTCTGGCTGGCCGTCAGCGCCACAGAGGCTGGAACCGTCTGAAGGACGATGAGCAGAAGCGGGATGATGAAGGTGATCGACGCGAGGCGTCTCTCCGCCAGGTTCAAGATTGAGGAACCCGTTCAGCGCTGCCATTTAAGGCGATTTGACTGCGGAAGGGACGAGCCACCCAAATCGGAATTGGACGGAGCCGGCGGCCGCGACTCAGAAAGGCTTAAAGACTCAGGGAAGAGCGCCTGATTCAAGAGTTTACGATTAGATGGAAGTTAAGGTACTGGGAGCCGCCAGGCAGGTCGGCCGCTCCGCGTTTCTCGTTACGCACAGGGACAGCAAGATCCTGCTCGATTACGGAGCCATGACCACGAAGGTCCCGGGATTCCCCATGCACGTCCCTCCCAAGGACATCAAAGCGATTGTGCTTAGCCACGCGCACCTGGACCACTCTGGGGCGGCCCCGCTCCACTTCCTCGGAGGCAAGATGAAACTGCATGCGACGCCGGTGACGTCGGAGCTCTCGACCCTCCTGATACAGGACTTCATCAAGATTTCAGGGCAGTACCTCCCGTTCGAGTTTCTCGACCTGATGGCCATGAACTCTAACACCGTCAACCACGGCTACATGGAGCCGTTCCAGATTGGCGACTTCACGATCACCTTCTACGACGCGGGGCACATCCCGGGGTCGGCCGTAGTGGCAGTCGAGGCCGGGGGCAAGAGGCTCCTCTACACGGGAGACATCAACGGGGACGAGACCCAGCTCCTTGCAGGCTCCTGGAAGAACCTCGGCGAGGCTGACATGGTGATAACGGAGAGCACCTATGCCACGGCAGACCACCCGCACCGGTCGAAGGCGGAGTCGGAGCTGCTGGACTTCGCCCGGGAGGTCGTCGAAAGGGGAGGCATACTTCTGGTCCCGGCCTTCTCCGTGGGCCGCGCGCAGGAAATCGCGATGACTCTGGTGAAGGGGGGGTTCAGGCACCCCATCGCCATGGACGGCATGGCCCTGAAGGTCAACGCAATCCTGCTGAGGTACCAGGAGTTCGTGAAGGACCCGACGGCCCTGAGAAGGACCCTCGAATCGATGGAGGAGGTGACGAGCTGGACCCAGAGGAGGCACCTCACAAGGAAGCCAGGAGTGATAATCTCTCCGGCGGGCATGCTCGTGGGAGGGTCGTCCATCTTCTACAACGAGCAGCTGTCAATGGGCGAGAAGAACGGCGTCGCGATAGTCAGCTTCCAAGTTCCTGGGACGCCGGGGAGAACCCTGATAGACAAGGGCCTGACCATCTACAAGGGGAAGCCGACCCCGGTGAAGGCCGAAGTCAGAAGGTTCGACTTTTCCTCCCACAGCGGAAAGAGCGCCCTGCTGAGCGACTTGAAGGGAATCGGGGGCTCTCCCAGGTTCCTGACGGTCCACGGAGAGGAAGCATCCTGCCTTGCGCTGGCCGAAGAGCTCCACACCCAGTTGGGGGTGGAGGCGGAAGCAGCCATGCCAGGTCAGGAGTTCAGCGTTGAGTGAGCCCCTCCTAGAACCGAAGAGAGTCACGGCGTCGACTCTTTTCACCACGGTCGTCCTGGTGGCGCTCGTCCAGGCGGGGTCTCTCGCCATATCGGTCGGGAACATCCAGGTCTACCCGGCGATAGTCAACTCCAGCGGGACCAGCGGGAACATAGCTGGGGCGGCCGGGGTGCCGGGGAACACCCCAGAGGGAACCGCCGTGAACATCATATTCCTGGTGGGATTTGCCTTCGCCGCCACACTGACGCTGCTCTGGCTCATTAGGCACCGGCAGGTGTTGTCGTTCAAGGTTCTGATCTTCGCCGCCATGGCGCTGTCGGGGTTCATCCTCACCCTCCTGACCGCGGGGGACTTCGCCGCGAACTACCTCCCCGTGGGACCTGCGCTGATTGTCGGTGCAGCGGTCTCGCTTGGGGTCGTGGCTGTAATCGGCTACACCATCTTCGTGAAGAACCAGCCCTGGGTCTCGAACATAGTCATAGCCTTCGTAGGCGCAGAGGTCGGGAGCTTCTTCGCCGGGACTCTGTCGCCGATCGGCTCGTTTCCGTGGATGACCCTCATGCTCCCCCTTGCATTCGCTGTCTACGATATCTACGCCGTGTTCAAGGGCCCGCTCAAGCACCTTATCGGGTCCGCGCCCGGGCTCGCGCTCAACGGGCTGTCCGTTCGGCTCGGCGAATTCACTCTGGGGCTGGGGGACATAGTCTTCTACACGATGCTGCCGTCGGCCGCGCTGCTCTATGTCGCCTACACGAGAGACTTCTCCGCAGGGGTGTACGCTTCGCTGGTCACGATGCTGGTCATCGACGCGGGGGTGGCGGTCACTCTCTACCTGCTGTCCAGGAGGAGGCTGCTCCCCGGCCTGCCGATCCCGATGCTTCTCGGCGTGGCGGTCGTCGCGGCCTACCTGCTGTAGTCTAGAACTCTACGACCGGCGCCTTCAGGCCCTTCACAAGGGCGTCGGCTTCTGCCCCGCTTGTCTTGAAGGTGTAGAGCCCATGCTTCGTCCTGGCCTTGACTTTGGCCGACTCTTCCTTCCTTACGACCCTGATCTCCACAGCTCCCTTGAGAAGCTCTTTGAACTCGTCCTTGGAGGTCACTTCGGAGGGCATCGGGACCGCCGCCTCTGGGGCCTTTATGAAGACTGCGGAGCGGAGCCTGTCGTCTGAAGGAGAACCAGGCTGAGCCATGTGGGGTCGGAGAAATGGCGACGGCGTGATGACTCTGGCGGAACGAAGTCGCTCAACGCGTTTTCTCAGACCGGCGCCTTGAGTGGCAACGGATTTACCGGCCCGAAAGTTGTGGAAAATCGCGATTTCCTGGCACAGGGTTTAATTACCTGAATGAAACGGCGTCACCTCAGCGGAACCGAAAGAAACGCTAGGATGTGAAAAGACGAGTTTCGGACGAGGGAACTATGGCCGCAGCAGCAGCAGCGGCGGCAGTGGCTTCAGGTCCTTTAAGCCCAAGCCGGTTGAAGTCGGGAAGGAATACGATGTGACCATTTCCGAGATCAGCAGGCGCGGAGACGGCATCGCGAAGATTGACGGTTTCGTCATCTTCGTGGCCGGTGCAAAGCAGGGCTGGCAGGGCAAGGTCAAGGTGACCCAGGTCGCCAACAGGTTCGCCACAGGTGCGGTAGTGGGCGGGTCTGAGGGCGCTTCTGCGTCTACTGAGGCCGGTTCCTCAAACCAGAGCGAAGAGACAGGCATGTAAGACCCTCCGGGGCCTTGCGCTGTGAAGGCGGCCTGTCTTTCACGACGGCCGCTCCGATTTATTTCAATTTCCCAGGCTTCCTTTTCCCGAGCCCCGAGAAAGCCTATAATGCCGGGGGCGGAGGAACCGACTGACCGATCACGTTCGTCCTCGTTCTCCCGTTCGCAGAATCGTCACGCACTCGCGAAAGGGGCTGGGGCCGTCGAACTGCGGGGAGTCCCCCGTGGGAGTAATCGTCTACATTGACGGATTGGCCGAGCCGCGCAACCCGGGAACAGGAACCTACGGCTTCGTCATCTACGAGGATGACAAGAAGCTGGCGGAGGGAGAGGGGCTTGCCGGCCACGACGTAACGAACAACTTTGCAGAATACACGGCCCTGGTAGAGGCACTGAAGAAACTGAAGGAGATGCGCGTCCCAGGATCAGCGGTCGTCAGGACCGACTCGAGGCTCTTGCACGGCCAGATGTCGGGAAGATGGAAGGTCAAGGGGGGTGGCTACGTGCAGAAACTGAAGGAAGCGAAGGACCTAGTGAGGGAGTTTTCCTCTGTTACCTTCGAATGGATACCGCGGGATGAGAACGCTGAAGCAGACCTGCTCTCGCGGGTCGCCTACGAAAAGGAAAGGAAACGAAGAACAACCTGAGCAGACTCCGCCTCAGGGGAAGACCCATCATGGCAGCAGCTCGAGAAGCGCGGCTAGGGGAGTTGGCGGTTCCGAGAGGCTGACGAGGCTACTACACGTAGATCCCGCTAAACGGGATGGACATCCCGTCCGAAAGGCTGAACGTTCCCTGGACGGTCTGGCCTGGCATCGTGTTCGCGGGGGATCCCGTGCAGGTCGCGGACGCCACCATGCCAGAACTCACGACAGCCGAGCCCGACGAAGCGGACGTCGCCCCGGAGAGGGAGCAGGCCACGATCGTTGACGGTGCATCGCCAGTGTTCCTCAGGCTGACCATGCAAGCCGACACCGCTGCCGTGCCGGCCACGCATGTGACGCCGACGGCGGTGACGTTCGCCGTTCCCGACAGCGTGCTGAAGAGCCCGAAGGAGAAGCCTGCCATTGAAACGCCCGAGATCAGCGTGATGGCGATTAGGATGACAGTTGCAAGAACTGGAGAGATTGCCCTTCTTTTGCCGAATTGTCTAGTGTTCATTTTCCGGCAAAGGGTTTAGCATCGCTTTTCTCCTATAACCGTTATGGAAGAGTGATACGGATTGGAGAGCGGGCCCTGTGGTCGTTTCGCAAATTGCTTTACTTTCAGGTATGGCAAACCTCCCGCGAATCCAGAACCTGGGAGTAGTAATACATAGAAATCCGTCCTGCAGAGACCTCGCTTGGGGAGGAAGTGTGAGGAGCGAGGGTGCGCCGCCGGAGCTCAAGGGAAACGCGCTGAGGGTGTACCTTCATGTGCTGAGGCACGGCCCCTGCGAGCTGAGGGACGTCCAACACGCCCTTGGCCTGTCCACGCCTTCGCTTGCGTCCTACCACCTGGGAAGGCTCGCCGATGCCGGATATGTGACCCAGTCTGACGACGGGAAGTACAGGCCCCTCAGAGACGCTTCAGTCGAAATCCTTGCCGGGTACAGCAGGATCGGGATAGTGATAGTCCCCCAGTACTTCTTCTTCGCGCTGCTCTGCACGATAGTCACGGCCTACTTCGCCTACCGCGCCTGGTTTGCCCCCGCCTACGTCCCCTATCTTGTCGCGACCGCCGGGGGGTGCGTGGCGGCGCTCTGGTACGAGACGATCAGACTCTGGAGAAGGCTCGCAGCTTGGAGGTAGCCGTTTCTTGCGTTCCTATTCAAAAAGTGACCGAAACCCTGCAACTCTAGGGCATTCAAGACGCTTGAAAGAGGTTTCAAGAGCGCAGGATAATCTACGTATCATGATACATGGATGGAGCCAGAGATGTCAATCAAGATCGGGACCCTGACTCATTCCGCCGCAGCCGTCGGATTGGCTGTTCTGATCATAGCGGCGGCGATCTACTTCGGTCCTCCCGCTGTTTCAAACGTTGTTTCCGTGAGCTCTCAGTCTTCCTCTGTTCCAGGGACCCAAACGAGCGGTCCTCCTACCTCGCATTCGTCTCAGACATCGGCGTCTAGGACCTCGTCGGCGACGTCGGGTGTGAACTCACCGACGAGCAAGGCCTCCGCGACGACCCAGACCAGCGGAGGGTCGAACACGCAGACCACAGGATCTACGGCGACGACATCTCAGCAACCGTCCTCCAGCACAAGCTCGGCAGTCACGTCGACGGCCACCAAATCCGGGTCGACGACAACGACGACCCACGGCGGAGGCGGTGGAGGGGGTGGCGGAGGCGGCGGTGGTGGCGGAGGAGGATCTTCGACGACGACTACCGCTTCATCAACTTCGACTACGACCGTGGGCGGACCCATTCCGCTCTACCTCGTCCTTCTGACAGACCCTCCGGAGCTCCCGGTAGGGACGACGCACCTTTACCTGACCTACTCGAGCGTGTCAATCAACGTCACTTCCTCCGGCGGCCTGAATCAGACCTTCCTGGCGTCCGTCGAAGGGACCGTGGACCTGACCTCCCTGACCAACCTGACCCAGACCATCGCGTCAATCGCGGTCCCCTCAGGCTGGCATGTCACGGGAGTCACGCTTACGATCGCTGGGCTCCACATTTTCGTCAATGGAACTCAGTATGGCGTCACCCCCATCTCGAGTTCGGTTCCTATTCCCGTCTCCCAGTCGACCCCCATCAACTCGAGCATAGCAGGGTCGATCCTCGACTTCTCCCCCGCGGTGGAAGAGGTGCAGGTCGTGAACGCAACCAACGGCCAGTTGAACCAGGCATTCGTGTTCACGCCCGGCGGCATCGCCCTCGGGGAGCCCAGCCTGAACGCGACCCAGGCGACCGTGGGCACAGTCAGCAATCTCACAGCGAAGGACTCGGGGCGGCTCTACAAGCTGGGGAAGCTCTACTCACGCGACCTCTTGGTGACGTCCTCGCAGCTTTTCGCGACCGGCAACAAGACGACCTTCTCGGTCACCATGCTGAACAACGGCTCTGTGACGCTGCCGATATACGGCATCAGCCTGAAGGGGCAGTTCAACCAGACGGCCGTTCACTACGAGTGTTCCAAGAACGGCAAGGTGTGCCACGAGACGACGCACTCCAGGTACCGGAACAGCACCATTCCGTTCTGGATTAACGGGACGTCTCTACAGCCTGTCCTCGGCTCCCTGCAGCCCGGAGGGGGAGGGCCCGGCTCGGTGTACTTCCTCGGACCCAACAAGACCGTCACATTCAGCTTCACAGGGTTCATCCAAGCGCTGCGTCAGACTCATCGGGGATACAATCACATCGTCCTGATACCCGTCACGGGGGACAACTACAGGCTCACGGTTGTGGGGATAGGTCACGCTAGGTTCCATGTACGAGCCACGTAGAGGACGGCCAGAAGAATCTCTGCATAGCTGAAACACGGACGGCCCTGCAGGAGACCCGCCGAGTCGGTCCGTATCTTTGGGTGAGCCTTCGCTCGTGGTATCGATGTCAATTTCCAGGCCGTAAGTGGGCCGGGAGCGATTTGGACGCTCGACCATGGCGCGCGCCTGCGCTTCGCCGTGTGAGAGCCTGACGGGAACTTTTCCTGACGTCCTACCAGGCTAGACGACCGGCCCACGGTTGAGCCGAAAAGTCCTGTTGATATGTCCTTCTACTTCTTGAGTCCGACCGACCTGTTCTTCAGCCTGAGGTCGGAAGCCTTGCACTTCCTGCACCTCTCGGCCGCGAGAGGGTTCCTGGCGCCGCACCTGAGGCAGACCTTCAGGAAGAGCCTCCGCTTCTGCGCGATCTGCTTCTTGGTGACGTCGGCGATGGGCAAGTTCGGCCTATGCCCTTCGGGCTACGCTTTTCAAGTTGTCGCTTGCGCGAGAAGGACAGGGACATCGGAGGGGGTCATGGCGACCCTAACGCCGGCGTCCCGCAATGCCGCTATCTTGGAGTCGGCGGTCCCGACGTTGCCGTAGATTATCGCACCGGCGTGGCCCATCTTCTTCTCCTTCGGGGCGTGCCTCCCCGCGATGTAGGCAACGACAGGCTTGCTGTGGGCCGCCTTCTTGATGTGCCTCGCGAGCCTCTCCTCGGCGTCTCCGCCGATCTCGCCGACCACTACTACCGCCTTGGTCTCCGGCATGGACTCGACGAAGTCCAGGCACTCGCCGGCGGTGATGCCGTTGATCGGATCCCCGCCAATTCCCAGCGCGACCGACTGGCCGTACCCAGCCCGCGTAAGCTGGTCGGCGATCTCGTACATCAGGGTCCCGCTTCGGGAGAAGACCGCAACTCCGCCGGGAGCGAAGGCGGTCACGGGCATTATGCCCAGCTTCACCTTCTGCGAGGGGACTATCAGCCCGGGGCAGTTGGGCCCAACTATGGATGCCGAGTGCTTCCTGGCCAGCTCGAGCATCGCGAGCTCGTCGCGGACCGGTATGCGCTCTGTGATGACCACGAGCAGCTTGATCCCGGCGAGTATCGCCTCTTCGGCCGCATCGCGCGCGAACTCTGCCGGGACGAAGAAGGCGGACGCCTTCGCCCCCGACTCTGCCATGGCTTCGGCGACGGTGTTGAAGACCGGAACTCCTTCGACAGACTGGCCCCCCTTGCCGGGGGCGGCACCTGCGGCGACGTTCGTGCCGTAGTCGAGCATCAGCCTGGTGTGGAGCCTGCCGTATCTGCCCGTGATGTTCTGGACGATTACCGGGTCCCCTTTCTTCGGCAGCATCAAGGCGCCTTCACCACTGCCTGCACCGCCTCCGGTGCAGTCCCGAACAGCCTTGCGGATGTACGGGCCAGCATGGTCTTCGCGGCCTCCTCCTCCGCGCCGCTGACTCTGGCGTAAAGGGGCTTGACGGGGCCCTCCGAAAACACAGTGAGGATCCCCTGAGCCACATCGGTCGTTCTGGTTATCCCCCCGAAGATGTTCACCAGGATCCGTTTCGCCTCGGGGAGCCTGTTCACGAGCCTGAGCGCCGCCTCAATCCTCTCCTGCTGGGCGCCCCCTCCCAGGTCAAGGAAGCACGCAGGCTTCCCTCCGGCATCGCCGACGAGGTCCAGGGTGGAAAGGACCAGCCCGGCGCCGTTCCCGACCACCGCGATGTCTCCCCCCAGCCTGACGAACGCGAACCCTTGCCTGGACGCCTCTCCCTCGAACTCGTCCTCGGGGTGAAGTTTGGCGAATTCAGGGTGCCTGAAGAGGGCGTTGTCGTCCACTAT
>DATFYP010000063.1:0-4863 GCA_035314985.1 Nitrososphaerales archaeon | reverse complement strand
TGGGAACGAAGGCCTCGACCGAGTCGTTGGCGAAGTTCTGAATCACGAACATGTTCGGGAGCGCCCTCGGCTCCCCCTTCATCTCGTTCCACATCTCGCCCGAGTGAAGCCTGAGCGGGCACCCCTCGACCAGCAGCTGGTCCAAGGCGTGTCCGGAGTCGGCTGCGAAGACTACCCCGAAACCGGCGCCGACAACACACGTCCTCAGGTAGGAGCTGTGTCTCGGGACCCTGAATGACCTGAACAGCCTTTCCGCGCCTGTGACCACAAGCACGTCAGGCCAGACCGAAGGGTCGGCCAGTGAGAGGAGCTTCGCCAGGAAGATGGCGGCTGAAGCCTCGGCCAGCTCGCCCGTCTTGGCCCCGGAGAAGTCCACGAGGAAGCTTGACGAAAGGAGCTTCTTCACGGCTCCTTGCTCGCCGGTCGACTCGATGAACCTGAGGGAGGCGACCCTGCCGGAGAGCTCCACCTTCTCGGGTCCCTTGAAGCCCTCCACCACGCCGATCATGGGGACGATTCCCATCGGGCTGGCCTCTCCCTCCTCCAGTGCCGACTCCTGGAGCGCGGCGTTGAGGAGGTCCTCCTGCTCGGAAGGGAGGTTCAGCACGGTGGAATAGGCAGAAGCGAGCAGCCTTGCGTGTAGCTGCCCGTTCTCACCCAGAAGCATCGAGTCGTGCATCACGTAGCTGGCGTCGAAGGATTCGACGTATCCAGACATGACCGACGAGAGTCCGCCACCAATGTCGACCACTCCCACTCTGACCGAAGATTCTAGGAGTGAGTGGACGAAGGCGGCGGCGACCTCCTGGGCGCCCTTCCCGAGTATCGCTATCGAGTTCCTCAGAGACCCTTCGCCCAGCTCCAGCCTTCCGCCCATGATCCTGTATCCGATCCACGCCGACGTCTTCGCAGCGTTCATTGTTTGAGTAGGCTCGTCCAGTACTAAAATGACTGACGCAAGTAAGAAGCTCTTCTTAGATGAGTATCTCCCGTTTATCTATCTCGCGAGAGAAGAGAGGCAGGTTGAAGCACCGTCCGCGGGTCGTCATCTACATGGAGATACTCGCGGAGCTGAGGGAGCGTCCCAGCGGGCCCACAAGGATCTCACGCGTCGTCAATCTCAGCTACGACACATGCGTTGAAATCCTGCGGGAACTCGAGGCCAAGGGGCTTACGGTCAGGGCCAAGCAGGACGGCCACGACGTCTACAGCACGACGCCCGACGGGTACCGGATCGTCGACGACTGGAACAAGCTCTGGCAGCGGCTGAAGACCTGAACCTCATCTAAGATGAGCTTGGCTTTAATACGATTCTGGGGGGCTCTTGTTGATTCAGCATGTCACAGAAGGCGTCGCCCGAAAAGTCGCCCGTCGTATCGATGATCGAGACTCACGAGGAGTTCATCCAGCACATCGAGGGCGGAAGTTCGATGATGCGGACCCTGTCCGCGATTACTATTGTGGTTTCATTTGTGTTGCTCCTGGCCTACATCTCACAACTGCTGCTTCCATACGCCACCGGGGTGACCAGCCAGACTGTGAGCTTGGTCGACCCTACACTTCAGGTGACTGAGGTCGCGGTCTCCGTCCTGGCTCTTCTTTGGTTGTACGTTGGAATCCGAGACCTCCTGTTCAGTCGAAGGATGCGACGGGCCATCAAGGAGATTCGGGCGCTCGAGAGCGACATCGAGAAACAGATGGCCGGCTGAAGCAATTCCTAGGTCCCAGTGCGGTAATTCGATAGCGGTTCGTCGCATTGCTACGTTACGGTTACGCTCGAGGTCCCTGAGCTCGTGCTGTGAGTCGAGTCGCCGTTGTACGTCGCTGTCAGCGTATACGACCCGATTGGCAGAGCTCCGGACACACTACAGGTGCTCACCCCGGAACCGCTGGCCTTGAGGGTGCATGTCACCGTCGCTCCCAGCCCGCTGACCTTCCAAGTCACCGTCCCAGTGGGCGAGGTCGCCGAACCGGCGCTCGTGTCCCTCACAGTCACCGTCGACGTGACCGGTGTGCCATGAGTCACGGTTGAGCTGCTCGGCGAGACGCTCGCGGTCGTGCTCCGCTTGCTGATTGCAATCGACCCTGACCCCGAACTCGGGGAGTGAGTGCTGTCGCCAGGGTAGGACGCCGTGACTGTTATGGAGCCGACAGGAGACGATGATGAAGGCGTGTATGTCACCGAACATGTGCTCGAACTAGAGGTAGAGGGCGAAAGAACGCAGCTGGCGCTGCTGAACGTCCCTCCCTTGCCTCCGTCGCTCCACGTGACTGTCCCCGTGGGAGCGGATGGCGCTCCTGAGCCAGTGTCAGCAACGGTCGCGGTGAACGGCACCGGCGAAACGTTGCCCACGGTCTCGGAGGTTGTACTAGGGGCGACCGTGGAGGTCGTGGTCCTGAGAGCCGTGCCGGTGACGCGCTGGACCGTGAAACTGTTCCCGTCTGACGAGAGCGCCGACGTCCTTGCAATTACATTGTCGCTAGTGTCGACCATGTCGATGGATTGGATAGACCCGCCGTACGACCCGATTGGGGCCAGTGTCCCGCCGACGTTGGCGTAGGACGTGGTTGCAATGCCGGTGTAGTCAAAGCCGAAGTCGGCCGTCCCGAAGTTGGCGAGCGGGAGGACCCCGAAGAAGTCTGAAGGAGCCTCGGCTATCCACTCCGCCGAGTTCCTCTGAGCGGAGGGGACCGTGGCAGAGGTGGTGAAGGACTGCCCGCCAGTGAAGTCCTTGATAGTGACCGTGAACGAGCCGCCGGCGTACTTCACGAGGGCTCCCACCTTGTCGCCGGGGTGGACGGCGATTCCCGATATGATGAACGACGGATTCGGGTAGAACTCGTACCAGGCGTAGTATGTGGGGGAACCGCCCTGGCAGTCCGAATCGGTCCCGGTCTGCTCCACCGTCGAGGACGAGAAGCCGTCGATTCCGACCCAGAACGAGGAGTATTGGTCCGTGGAAGTGCAGGTCCCGGCTACGCTGGGAACGATCCAACTCGCCCGGACTTCGCCCACCGACCCGGTGGTGCCCGTCACGGCGTAGCCGCTCCAGTTCGTGCTTTGCGAGCTGGCGTAGCGGATCAGAGGGGGGTGAATCAGATGGACAACCGGGGACGGAGCCGCCAGGACCAAGGACGGCTGGAGGAGAAGGATGAGCGCAAGGATGGATGCGGTGCGAAAGGCCCTAACAGACCGCATGGCGTGGACTGACCCTGTGAAACTGCCCCTAGACAATCGACGCGGACCGGACGCGGCGCCATTTAGAATTTTCCTTCATAGGGCCTCCTCCTGTCTAGAGCCCGACGGACTCGAAACGGAGCTTCGCACACACCTCATCGAAGATCTCCATGTGGCCGTTCATCCATGGACTCAGTGAATAGACCATCCCGTACCTCTCGCCGCTCGCGATTACCAGCGAGCTCCGCTGGAGCACCCTGACATGGTGCTGGACTGCCTTGTACTGGAGGCTGAGCTGGCCCGCAAGCTGGTTCATGTTCCAGGGGCGCTCCCGAATCTTGCTTATGATTCTGGCCCGGTTCCGCCCTCCTCTCGTGCCGCCTAGAAGGAACCAGAGCAAGCCCCGCAGCTCCGGGTCGTCCGGCATTGTGGCTGACTCGGTCTCACCGTATTTATTCGTTGGACGAAGGAAACGAGCCCTGCTGAAGAGATTTGGACAAACGGTTAAACGCCTGAAAGCCGCGCAAAGTCCTGCTTGGCCTTCATGATGGACCTTGCGACCCTCTTCGCAGGCCTTAACACGATTCTGCTGGCAGGGCTTCTCTACACTTACGGGAGGATCTTCTGGAAGAGCAGGGCTGTGTACACAGCCGGCCTGATCATCTTCGCCCTTGCCCTTCTCTTCCAGAACGCGATGACACTTTTCGCCTACTTCACCATGGCACCCTACTTCGCGGAAGGGGTCCTGCCTTACCTCCTCGCTACTGCGATTCTGGAGTTCGCGTCGGTCGGCGCCGTCTTCGGAATCACGGTGGCCACCTGAGACAGAGGCTGGGGATAATCAAGTTGCATCGGCCGGTGCTGCGACGTCGCGACTGGAGGACGTGAGGCCCCAGGTTGTCAGCGATTCAGACGTATGAAAGGGAGCAGGTCTTCCTGAGCTCGGCGTTCTTCGTCCTCGGGTTCACCCTCGTGTTCTCGGTAGTCGGGGTCCTCCTGCAGACTGCCTTCTCGGGGGCGTCCCTTGAAGCGATCGAAGCCGTCAGGCTGGTCGGCGGGTCGGTGATCATAGCCTTCGGTGCGCTCACTATCGCCTCCGTCAGGTACGCCATCCCGTTCTTCAGCGTCGAGCACAAGATCCACGTGAGGAAGTTCAGCAACCGCTACGTGACCTCCTCGGCGTTCGGCATCGCGTTCGCGCTGGGATGGACGCCCTGCGTGGGAGCGATACTCGGTTCCGTCTACACCCTGGCCGCGGTCTCGCCGGGGCTCGGCTTCCTCTACCTCATGGCGTTCTCGCTAGGGCTGGGGATCCCGTTCCTGCTCGCCGGCGCCTTCATTTCGAGGGTGTCGGGGTTCCTCAGGAGGGCCGGAAGGTTCCTGAGGTACTTCAACATCATCAGCGGCCTGTTCCTCATAGGCGTGGGGCTGCTCGTAGTCACCAACTACATCGGGGTTCTGCAGATCTTCCTCAACGGGGTCGGCCCGCTCGGCTCCCTGGCAAACCCACTGGCCCAGTTCCAAGTCAGCTTCCTGATTGCCCTCGCCGCCGGATTTCTGACGTTCATCTCCCCGTGCATACTCCCGCTCTTGCCGGCGTTCCTGGCCTTCGTGTCGGGTACGTCCGTGGAGGCGGCCAAGCGATGAAGGTCAACGCGTACGTCGTGGTGTTCGGCATCATAGCC
>DATFYP010000062.1:0-24065 GCA_035314985.1 Nitrososphaerales archaeon | reverse complement strand
CGGTTCGACTGCATCTCGACTGACCCTGTCGTCTACAAGAGTAGGTTGATGCCACGGCTCCGACTTGAGCCTCAACCTAGGGTAGATTGAGAACGGCCAAGGGAATCTGACGGCGCACTCTAGCCGACTTTCGTGGGTCTAGAAGCGCGCTGTTCAAGAGCGTGTTGATGGGAAGAGTGCCTACGCGTTCGAATCACTGCCCACTTCTTTCTTCGTGCGAATGTCAATTGTCTAATCACCTCTCAAGCCCAGTTACTCGTTGGAGCTAGTCCATTCCCCCCATTCCGCCAGGGCCACTTGGTCCGCCCGAAGGCATCGAAGGCCCCCTCTTGCCGCTTGCGATTACGTCGTCGATTCGCAGGATCATGCAAGTGCATTCGGTGGCCGACTTGATGATCTGCTCCTTGACTCCCACCGGTTCGACTACGTCCTTCTCGAACATGTCTCGGGTCCCTCTCCCCAGGACGTCCACGCCGTGCCAGATCTTGCCGGCGCCATGCTTTTCTCTAAGCTCGACTTGGATGTCGATCGGGTCGAAGCCGGCGTTCACTGCCAGGGCGAGAGGTATGGCCTCCAGCGCCTCCGCGAACTTTTCCGCGGCAAGCTGCTCTCTTCCTCGCAGCGTGGCCGACCACCTAGTCAAGCGACTGTACAGTTCCTCCTCAACCGCGCCGCCCCCGGCCACAATGGCTGGGTGCTCCAGAACGTCCTTGACGACCATGGTGGCGTCGTGCATAGACCTCTCGGCCTCGTCGATGACCCTCTGGCTCCCGCCTCTCACGAGGATCGTCACGGCTTTCGGATTCTTGCACCCTTCGATGAACGTCCATCGGTCATCCTCGATCTTCCTTTCTTCGACCAGGTCAGCTTGGCCTAGGTCTGCGTTGGTCAGGCCCTCGAGACCTGTCACCATCCTCGCGCCTGTGGCCTTTGCGAGCTTGGTCATATCGGACTCCTTCACCCTCCTTACAGCCAGGATACCGGCTTTCGCAAGGTAGTGCTGAGCGACATCGTCTATTCCCTTCTGACAGATGAGCACGTTGGCTCCTGACCCTGAGACCTTGTCGACCATGCTCTTCAGCATCCGCGTCTCCTCGTCCATGAACTGCTGAATCTGTGCCGGAGTCGTGATGCTGATCTTTGCGTCGAACTCAGGCTTCTCTATTTCGAGGGGCGAATTGACGAGCGCTATCCTCGCCTTCTCTATCCGCTTCGGCATCCCCGAGTGAACGACTTCCTTGTCCAGAATGATGCCCCGTACTAGACTGGTACCCTTGAGAGAGCCTCCCGCCTTCTTCTCGACCTTCAGGTTGTCGAGATCGACCATGTAGGTCCCTTCGGTCGTCTTCTCGACGACCTGGAGGAGGGCATCGACCACAATTGCTGCCAAGACGATGCTGTCGTTCGAGATCATCTTCGAGGCCATGCTGGTCTTTGCAATCCTCGTCAGAGTGGCCTTGTCCTCAGGTTCCACCGCGACGGCGATCTCGTCTAGGATCTTCTGCGCCTGATTCGCCGCCCTGCTGTAACCGTTGACAATCACCATCGGATGGACGCCTCTCTCGATCATCTCTTCGGCGTACCCCAGGAGGGCCCCAGCCAGAATCACTGAGGAGGTGGTCCCATCACCCACCTCGTTGTCCACTGCCTTCGCAATCTCGATAATCATCTTTCCAGCGGGGTGCTGGATGTCCATGTCCTTCAGCATGGTCGCTCCGTCGTTGGTTATGGTGACGTCTCCCATAGAATCGACGAGCATCTTGTCCATCCCTCTGGGACCAAGAGACGTCTTCACCATCTCGGCGATTATCTTGGCTGCCGAGATGTTGTTGCTCTGCGCCCTCTTGCCGCGGCTCTGGGTGCTGCCTTCACGTAGGAGCAGGACCTGCTGCCCCCCAGTAGTCGTCACGAAAGAAGCTTCTGACACGACATCTCACCTAGAATCTAGAACAACTTGGCAGGACGTCTCTAGCGGTGTAACTTACCCCTGATCCGCTGGAGATAGTCCCTGAATCGACTGCCTGACTTTGCTGGCGCCAAAGGCACCTTTCCTTTCTCGCTTGTGCTCATCTCTAATCCTCCTAACGGTAATATGTGCCACTTGGTATATAGGGGGAAGGTATTTTTTGCATTCAACTGCAATTGAAAGACAGGCTTTCCCCAAGCGCCCCCAACAATTCACGATAGCAACCTATTAAGACGGCCGATGTGCCCATGTCGACCACATCTTGAGACCAAAAACGACGACGGCCACATTCAGGTTGGACGAATCTGCATTCGGCGTCCTCCAGGAAGACGCAAGAAAGCAGAACGTCAGCGTCAACACCTTGCTCAATCAGCTCGTCCTCACGTACGCCAACTACGATCACCCCATGAAGAGATTTCACATGCTGAAGCTGCCGGCCTCGAGCTTCAAGCACATCATCCAGGCGGCAACGGACGAGGCAATAATCGAAGCGGGCAAGTCTGCGGGGAAGGACGTCCCGAACACCTACATCAGGGCAAGGTTTGGCGAGCTAACCGTAGAGAACGCGCTGAACTACCTCAGGTCAACAGCCGACTATACGAGCCTTTTCGAGTACAGCGAGGTCATGCACGGGGGGAGGATCAGCGTAACACTCACACACGACTTCGGCGCCAAGGGAAGCCTGTTCCTGCAGCGCTACGTGCAGGCGATCTTCGAGCCACTTGGGAGGCCGCCGAGATTCCTGCCGGACGAGAACTCGGTTGCCTTTGAGCTTCAGTGAAGAGCGGTCCGCCTCCACACCCCACCCACGACTCCCCTTTTCCCCCGCAGTTGATTGCAGAAAATACGTTAGACTCAATAGTCGCGAGGCCCCGAATACGCTGGACGAGGATGACAATCAGAAAAGCGGGCGCGATCGCCATACTGAAGATACCTGGGATGGACAAAGCGGGACGAGCCCAGCAATTCAGACGCGCAGCCGAGAGGCTAGACGGAATCCTCCGACTAGACATTAACTACATCGGGGATACGGCAACGATAGAGTACGACATCGACAGACTGACGCTCGCACAGGTTGAGTCTCTCCATCGCATCGAGCCTCGTCCCGCACTCCCTCCTGAGGCCGCGGATCCAGCCAGAGGCTCAAGGGGTGACTCTCGAACGAGAAGGCGCGTTCAAGGGAGAGAGAAGGGAGACATCAACAGGATCTTGCGCAGGCGCGGAAGATACAGCCGAACCCAGAGAGGCAGGCTCGGGGAGTGAGGAGCAGACATGTCGGAATCGAGCTATCGCTATTGCAGGAATTGCGGTCTGAACATAGTCTGGATGAGGAGCGGGATCCGGTGGGTTCCCTACAACCCCGTAGGGACGCGTCACCAGTGCGCCCGTCAATATCTGGGCCGGTGAGTAAGGCACGTCGCGCGCGCTGAAGTTGGCCGTGCCAAGTAACCATGAAGGCAGACTAGCGAAATTCGCCCACCTCGGCCTGTCGCTTCCAAGCCATACGGTGTCAGTCGTAACGAGCATCGGCGGCAGGTCTGCACGCCTGCCAGCTTCGTGTAATCTTTGCCCGAAGACAATAAGCAAATACCCCTTCATCGCCAGACGCACTCCTTCTGGTACTAGGGATTATCACACAGTTTGTGCTCTGAGACTCGGGTTGGTGTGGCATGTCCCGACGCTTATCGCCCGCTAGACCCTGAATCGCGTCTCGATGACCTACCAGGTCCACCAGGGCTCTTCTCAAGGTTGCGGCGGTGGAGTCCTATGATGTTCGACAACCCCCCATAGCGCGCGGGTCGGACACTCCTCGGCTCGCAGTTGGATAATAGCGTCAACCTGCCAGTGAATTGAGAACGAACTCGGCTCAAGGGATTGAGCTGGAAGGGGCCCACAGGAATTGTCTACGGATTGCCACCACGACTTACATCGTTCGCTTTTCGAGCGCGAAGGCGTTTAAGGCATGCCGCCCTGTCAGACGCGCGTTGCATACCCATACGAGGTCCATCCGAGATGAACTCTAGGGAAATCGAGATTCTGGCTTACAGCGAACTGGAACAGAAGGATTCCCTTCTTCCCTTGCTTGAACAGGCCTTTGGGTGGCCGTTCAGCCCAGCCAAGTTCGAGAAGAGCATCAGGACGGATCCAAGACTCAGAGACGGTAGTGTGGGATTCTGTGCGATCAAGGAGGGAATGGCAGTTGGATATGTCGGCGTCATGGATTTCACTCTGAGAACTGCTTCGGGCACTGAAGAAAGAGTCGGGGGCCTTTATGGGGTTGCGACTCATCCTGAATACACGAGGCAAGGAATCAGCACCGCTTTGATAGCTCGTTCGCACGAGTACTTCATGACGAAAGGGTATCGCTTCTCGCTCCTTACGACCAGCCCAACAATCGTAGCCCACGCTCTATACGTGAGACTGGGCTACTTTGACGTCGCGCCATTCCTGTCAGCATACCTGGGGGCAAGGGCGAAACGGCAGAAAATCTCGAAGGCCAGAAGCTCTGCCAAACCGGATCACAGCAGAATGCTTGAGCTATTCCGCCAGTGTGTCAAGGGCAGAACCGGCTTCGTAATCAGAGATGAAGAATACCTCACAATGCTCTTCAAGCAGTACGAGATCTCGGCCAAGGAGTGCATCGTGACTGAAAGAGGGTACGTGGTCTTCAAGAAGGAAAAGGAGTCCATCAGAATAAGAGAACTTGTCGCCCAGAACGGCAAAGAGATGCTCGGACTCATCGGACTGGTCGAGGGGATGACGCAGAAGCCTGTGGTTGGCAGATTGGGAATCCCTAGTTCAGGTGATGTGATTCATGCGTACAAGTCTCGGGGTTTCACCGTGCTCGAAAAGGCTCACGGCGTGCTAATGGCCAAGGAACTTGTGGCTGATGCTTCGTTCAACGACTGTTTTGGCAACAGGTTTTGCATGAACGCATTAGATCACTTCTAGCGCGAGCCCCTCGTAGTGCTTCTGGCATTATCGCGGAGACTCCCCGACTCAGGTTGGATTTGAGCGCCAATCCGCCGACAAATCGTGCGAGAACTCTTCCTTCTGTGGGCACCAGTGTTTCCCCATGGGGGTTTTCGACGAGATGGCTCAACGCCCCCAGCTAACAGCAAGAATCTAGCTAATCTGGACAAACAGAGTCTATTCTGAGCCTATTCCACTCTCTCGAGAACGGCGTAATTACGCTTGTACTGCCCTCTGGGAAGAACCAGATTCGCCACCACTTTGAATCCGGAAGCTCTTGCGAATTTTCGTATTTCCGCCAGCGAAAAGAACCTGACGAACGAGTGGTCCAGGTAGACCTGCACATCCTTTCTCCCGTTGACAGCTTTGTATCTCGAATCCTCCATGGGTGACCCGAGATCGTGGCGCTTTGGATAAACGAGGTAAATGTCTCTTGAGGACAACACGTTAGAATCCACTTGCCCGACGGAAACCCTGACGACCAGCTCGCTGTCCAGATCCCAGGAATCCAGAATAGGCCTCCCGACGTTGTTCCAAGCGATGTCCGACACTCTTTCGTAGTCAAGGACCAGTAGTCCTTCAGGCCGGAGCAAGGAGAAGGTGTTGTCAAGAAATCGTCGTACTTCCCTGCCCACGACGGGAATTGACCAGTTCAAACATAGCGCCGCATCGAAACTCTGCACCGGATGATAATCGTAGTAGCTCCCGACAACAAAACGGGGGCGGGCCCTCTCTTGCGCAGCCTTCTTCTTGGCGAAGCGGATACTCTGCGCTGATATATCGACGCCAGTAGTTCTGAACCCCAGCCTAGTTAGCGACCTCACGTGATAACCAGTACCGCATCCCAAGTCGATAACGGACCTACACCCATGGTCCTTCAGAACGGTGGCAACAAGGTCAACCTCCCTTTTCCAGTCGCGACCTTCAAGGAGCTCATAGTAACCCACTAGCTGACTGTAGAGGGGTCTGTCCACTGAACTCGAAGGGGAAGAAGATGTAATTAAGACATTCACAACATGGTTCAGACACGCATGTCAACCAAAGGAGAAATCTGCTTCGAAAAGTCGAGATATGTTGTTTACGAACCGTACCACGGGCTACATCTTGTGTACCACGCAAAGAGATTCTGTTATTCTGGGCGCTCAAAATACCAGAAGATAGACATAATCGATAATGACGCATATGGCCGGATGCTTCTTCTCGATGGCAACGTTCAGCACGCCTCCTATGACTCTCGCATCTTCAACGAAGCTCTGTGCGGTCCTGCCAAGAGAAACGGAGTCAGTCGAGTTGTGGTACTCGGCGGAGGAAGCGGGCAGGCAGCGATGTCATTGCTCGAATCCCCCAGAACAGGTCAAGTCACGGTCGTCGAAATCGACAAGATGGTCGTCGAATCCTGCAAGAAGTACATCAAAGGGGCGGAACGGGCGTTCAAGGATCCAAGAGTCAGGATCGTAATCGGGGATGCTTTCAAGTATCTTCGCACTGCGGAGGGCGAATTCGACGCCGCCGTCATTGACTTTACCGAGAGGCCCTTCGCGATGAGAAGAAACTTGCCCACCTTGAGGCAGCTGTATGCAGACATCAGGGAGAAGTGCCATGGTCGCTGCAGTCAGTACATCGGTTCATCGGTGGGGCTTGCCTATGGTCCGCGCCTGAAGGCCTTGGTGGACGGCATCAGCGAGCAGTTTCTTACGAATGTGAGATACGAGGACGTCTTCATTCCTTCTTTTGGAGCGCCTCACACATTCATGCATGCGGGATATGATGGGTGAGAGCAATCCCCCGCCCTAGGACAAGGCTTCCTTCGGTCAAGCATAGAGCCGAATGACAAGCCCTTTGTGGGATGGCCGAACGGGGAAATGTTGCAATGCCTCCGCCGGGACTGGGTCGGTATTACCCGCCTAGCTTGGCGCCATTAGAACACGAATCAAGCCCCGACGGGAAAGCGGACGGGGGGACGAGGAAAGCCCGGTGAAGATTCAAACTCAATGTTCGCAGAGTATGATCAGGTCTCGGAGCCGACGGCGGTGATGCTCAGACGTACTTACTCTCGTTGTGGCAGTACCACCTGTCGTAGTACTTAATCCACTCAGCGCTTTGCCCGCACGAAGGGCAGGGGTGTTCCATTTTCATTCCTCCTAACGGTAATAGGTGCCACTCGGTATATACAGCCAAGGTATTCTTTGCACTCAGATGCAATCAAAGAACTGAAACCCAGGCATCTGGTAGCTTTCCAGAGCGCTGACCGCGACGTATTCACCGCCCCTCCAGGTGGAGTTCGCGGAAAACCCCTTCCCCCTATTCTGAATGTAGATCCAGGTTGCGTACGGGAAGGGACGGAGACATCGACATCTCCGTAGAGAGATGGCACGCGCACCTCTGTTCCCAATGTGGCGTCTATCGCGTCTATCCACGTGCCCATGCAAATCTCGTTTTCCTTCCTCTTGAACACACTCTGCGGTGGCATGTTGATCACGACGTAGATGTCCTCGGAGGATTCGCCGTTCTCTCCGACCTCATCCTCCCCGCGAAGGCAGGGGATGTGACCATCATCCGTACCCTCAGAGATGATGACTCTCTTCTCCAACTTCCTGGTCGTGCCAGTTCCTCACGCGCGCGTGCTATGCAATTGTAGTGGGGAGCTGCCGCTTGCGACATCTCTATGAGGTGGTTGAACAAGGCTCGCGAGTCCACTCGAACCCCCGAGATTCCCGACTTGCTCACAAGGATAGTTTCAGAATTCTATTCTTCTGTAGAAGGTTCGTTTTACCACTTCTCCTGCGACGATGTAAAGCGTAACAATCATCGCCATAGCGAGAAGAAACGAAGCGGGCGGAGGCGTGAATCCGAACAGATATCCAAGAGGAGTGAAGGGAAAGACGACCGTGATGCCGACAATCATCAGGGTAGTCATCGACAAATACCTTCCGGGTTTGCTCTTGAAGAAAGGCCCTCGGCTCCGAATAACCAGCACAATCAGAGACGCTGAAATGACAGATTCCACAAACCAGCCAGTTCTAAAGAGGTCAGTTGAGCTCTGCAAGACAAAAAGCAATACTCCAAAAGTGAGATAATCAAACACCGAACTCACTATGCCAAAAACAATCATGAAATCGCGGATGAAGCGCACGTTCCATCGCCTAGGCCGTTCGATCATTTCGACATCCACGTTATCCGTACCGATTGTCGTCTCTGGAAAATCTGTCATCAGGTTCGTGAGTAGTATTTGCCTAGGCAGCAGGGGGAGAAATGGCAGGAAGAGGGACGCCCCAGCCATACTGAACATGTTTCCGAAATTCGCACTCGTTGCCATGAATACATACTTCAAGGTATTCGCAAAAGTCTTCCTACCTTCCTTCACTCCATGTACAAGCACGCCCAGGTCCTTTTCAAGCAGCACGATGTCCGCCGATTCTTTGGCAACGTCGACAGCGCTATCAACGGAAAGGCCGACGTCGGCAGCGTGGAGAGCTGAGGCGTCGTTGATTCCATCTCCCAAGTACCCGACCACATTCCCTGCCTTCTTGAGGGCGAGAATGATTCTCTCTTTCTGGTTTGGTTCGACCTCTGCGAACACGTCGACCTCATTTACTCGTCCAAGCAATGCTTCGTCACTCATCTGGCCCAACTCCGAACCTGCCAGGACTCTCGGACTTGGGAAACCGACCTGTTGACTGATGCTTCTTGCAACAAGCCTGTTGTCTCCGGTTATGATCTTCAGTGAGATGCCGATTTCTTTCAGCTCGCCGATGGTCTGAGCGATGTTAGGTTTGGCGGGATCAAAGAGGACAAGGAATCCCATGAAGGTCATTCCGACTTCGCTATCTTTGGTAATGAGTCTACCAGTTCCAGCGCTCTTGTAGGCGATCCCTAGGACGCGGAAACCTTCGCCACTAAAATACTCGAAGCGCTCTTGGATCTCCCTTCGCACCCCGGCGATTTCTACAATCGTTCCTTCCGAAGTTTCTACAAGAGTGCAGACGTCAAGCACATTCTGCAGGGCCCCCTTCGTTACCATCAGGACAGTAGAATCCTTCGAGACGAGGATGCTGAGCCGTTTGCGAACAAAATCGTATGGAACTTCGTCCAGTTTTGTGTAACCAGACAAATCAAGATGGTTGGTCCGAATCGCTTCATCGATTGGATTCTTGAATCCCGTCTGATAGAAGGCATTGAGATAGGCGTAGAGGAGTGCTTTCTTGGTCTCCTTACCGCTAAAATCTACGACGGACTGTACTCTTATTACGCCCTCGGTCAAGGTACCAGTCTTGTCGGAGCAGAGAACATTCATGCTGCCGAAGTTCTCAATGGATGCAAGCCGTTTGACGATTACCTTTTCGGTTGCCATGCTCTTGGCTCCGTGAGCTAGGTTGATGCTGATGATCGCAGGCAATAGTTGGGGCGTCAGTCCCACAGCGAGCGCTAGAGAGAAGAGGAGGGATTCCAACACTGGACGAGCAAAGTACACGTTGATGGCGAAGGTGGCAACCACCAACACAAGTGTGACTTCCATGAGGAGATACCCAAATTGCCGCACGCCATGCTCAAACTCTGTTTCGGGCGGCCTAAGCTTCAACCGGTCCGAGACCTTGCCAAACTCGGTTCCTGATCCGGTTCCAACAACAACCGCCTGGGCATTGCCACTGACCACGTTGGTTCCCATGAAGAGACTGTTTGTTCGCTGACCGAGCGCTGTTCCTAGTGGCAGGACTCCAGCTGTCTTCTCAACTGGAAAGGTTTCTCCCGTCAGTGAGGCTTCATTTACGAAAAGATCTTTTGATTCCAGAATTAGGCAGTCCCCAGGAATCAGGTCTCCCGCGCTGAGCAAAACGACGTCTCCAGGCACAATTCCCTCGACTGGAGTCTCCTCCTGATTTCCGTCGCGAAGAACGGTCGCTTTGGTTTGCACGATCGCAAGAAGCTTGTCGACGGCATTGGTCGCACCCCTCTCCTGCCAGAATCCGAGGAGGCTACTTGCGAGGATAATCACTAGGATGATGAGTGCGTTGACCGGATCGCCAAGGAAGAATGACAACCCCCCAGCAAAGATTAGGATAATCGTGAGCGGACCTTTGAATTGAATAAGCAGAAGCGAAAGCGCATCTGTTCTCTTCTTGGGCTTCAGGAGATTTGAACCATACTGCCTGAGTCGCTTTCTGGCCTCGTCGTCCGCTAGGCCTTTCGTTGTTGTTCGAAGTTGCTGAAGAAGTTCGGAGGTCGGGACGCTCCAGTAAGATTGCTGATCTTGGTGATCTTGGTTACTCATAGAAATCTATCTGTCCTCAGCCATCCGCACACCAGTCAAAACTTCCCCAGCACAGAGGAGCCACGGTGCAATGTGTGTCCGACGGCTTGGCGAATCTATCAATTGAAAGAGGTTGCGGCAGACGTGGACGATAGGCAATGGAATTCATCGAAGAGGCATTATTCTCATCGGTTTTTCCTCCATGAACTCTTCTCCCATGAACCCTTGCAGTGCCTGCAATCCCCGCATGCGCAGGGGCCTTCCGATGACAGGCCGTGCTTGCAATCTAGGTGGCGACAGACTCTACCTGAATTGCAACAGAGGCGCTTCATGCCCTGCTGACCTCCCGACCTTCAATGAATCCCAACGGGGGCAGCTCGTCCAATTCGATATTTTATGTTATGGCATATTAATTGGCGGAGGGCTCCTGAAGGTCCGGGTGTCCCCTCTACTGCCTGAAGCGAGCAGGCAGCCACTCGAAGAGGATCTGCATGACCCCCATGGCTTCTGACTCCCATGGCTTTCCAATCTGGGTCAACGGAGCCGACTTTCCGGACCCGTTTGGGGGGCCAGTCCCGCGTAAGGCTAGCCAACTGGCACCTCTCTTTGAGTAGGTTTCTTTCGGAGGCGGGTAAGGTCGGTTCCTGCAGCTGACCCCCTCAATCTCCGTTGGCGAATCATCTATCTCACAAAATATGGGACAGACCTGAATCTGCGGCTCAAGTGAGAGCGGAGGATCACCCGCCGTTGCGCTAGCGGCCCTACCCGATCCAGGTCGATTGCTTTCCCAAAAGAGCCCTAATCGTGCCCCAATTAATAGACGGAGCTTGAGACTGCCCCGGGAGGCTTTCGACGAGATGGCTCAATGCCCCCCTTGACTCGCAAGCTAGGGCTCAACGGGAGTTGCTAAGGTAACCGAGCCATCGCCGGGTTATCGGTATACCTTGTTTCGATGCGCAATCCTCAACACTAGGACGTCGCCATCCACCACTGTGTAGATCACTCTGTAATCGCCAACACGAATCCTGAAGAGACCCTTGAACTCGCCCGAAAGGGCGGTCCCCGCATTCGGATTGCCACCGAGAACTGCTCGTGTCTCGCGGAGTATCTTCTCAACATCCCTGGGCGCAATCTTCTTGAGGTCGCGGCTGACTGAAGACTTGTAGAGAATCCTACCGGCCAAGCTTGACCAGGTCTTTCTCTGACACGATGCGGTCGTCCTTGTCGTTCAACCTGTGCAGCGCAACCAGGTAGTCCTCGTATTCCGAGAGGTACTCCCTCAGTGCCTTGGTGACGATGTAAGTCTTTGGACGGTCAAGCGACCTGGCGAGGCGCTCCAGTTGCTTTGCCACGTCTTCCGGCAGTCTTATGGAAACGGCTTCGCTCATCACATGTAAGACATGAATGACCAGTATTTAACCCCGCCGCGCGGTGAGGATTCCTTCGGGCCCCCGATTCGATGGCATACCCAGAAGAGCGCGGATCACGCCCCGATCGACACGGCCGCTCAGACAACCACCCTCTAACCCTTAAATCAAATTCCGTGGCGGCGTAGGCTCGCGGTTGAGCTTCGTCCCTCCTGGGAAAGGACTACTTTGCGGAGAGAGGCCCTCTGGGCAGCAGAAAGGCAAATGAAAAAGGAAGAAACTTATCAGCGCAATGTGAAGCTCTCCGAGGCCACTCAGGTGGACTACGACCAGCTCAAGACCAGAACGATTGTCGCCTTGGGCAAACTCGGGCACCAGAAGTTCTCCTCGGAACCCGGAGGTTATTCGCTTGAGAACTGGGTAAGGGGCGTGAATCTCTTGCTCGACGACTTCGAGGAGAAAATGGGCGCGGCAAGGCTCCCTTCGGACTATGCGGAGAGGCGCCGCGAATTGACCCACTGGCTTTCCAAGCCTGTCGACCTTTCTTCGATTGACAACAGCATATCTGAGCACACGCAGAACGAGCAGGAAATCGTGCGGAAACTCCACGAGGCGCGAACGCGGAATTCCTCGAGGATAGACGAACTTCGGACCGAGCTGGCCACGCGTTCAGCCGAACTCGAGGAGAAGAAGAAGCAGCTCTCCAGCCTGGCCTCAGAACGGCGGTCCGATTCAATCTTCAAACGCCTGTTCGGCGGGAACTCGACACTGGCCGTCAATGCCACTGAAAGCGAAGTCGAGGAGATCGAGTCGAGACTTCGTATCCTAGCTAGCGGGATACTCGAGGCACAGAAATCCCTGAAATCCATAGACAAACACTCCGAGTCTCCATGGGCTGAGGAGTGGAGAAGACTGGAATCACTTCAGGCTAAACGGAAGGAACTGGAGAACGAGAGGTTGGAGAAATCACAGCTTGTTAGAGAGCGGGAGGAACTGACAGCTTCGATTGCGAGCACGATCTCAAAGATCCCTCGGGTCGAAGAGAAGGGGGAAGGAGCGGCAGCTTCCTCGAGTTGACCGCAACGTCCTGAGACCTAACCCGTCCCGGACGGCGCATGCAGTAGCGGGCGCAATCCGCATCTCTTTCATCCCACATACACACAGGCATACCCTCTCGCACCCTCTCGGGCTCTCACAAGAGAGCACGGGCGCAGGGGCAGGCATGATCAAGCAGGCACAATTGCTTAGGAGGCGCGTCCCACTCACCTCTTTCTTCTTTACCTGTGCCTGAGCCTGCGCTTGTCCCAGTGTTTGTAAGTGGAAACTGCTCCCCGAGCCCCTCGAAGGCTCTTTTCGGATGGCATTCAGAGTCCCGCAGTACTTGCAGGGGTTCTGGGCTTCCTGACCTTCTCGAGCAAGACGTACGTCATGGCGATGCTGCTCCCTCCGCCTAGGAAGCCTTGCCCGCCCGCCGACCCCCAGCACTGGACGACTCTGTAGCCGTGTGCCACGCGGGTCTCTAGCGCCTGCAAGAGGTTCTCGCACCTGCCCGATTCCGCCAGTATGACGAATCTCTTGCTGGGCGACTCCGTTGTGAATCCTGTCACGCTTTCACCTCTGCGTCGCATATCGAGAGGCGGCTAATAGACTGTTGTGAAGTCGGTTCTCAGAGTAAGCGCGCCCTCTCTGCCCGGCGGGCAGCTCGCATCGCTTGGATGCACTGGCTTGTCGCGCGCGCCTCTAGTTCGCTCGGTCTCGCAGGGGCATCAGGAAGGCAAGGCAGACGGCTGAATTCAAATGGGCCGCGGCTAGTTTCAAGGGGTGAGTTCATGAGCAGGGTCGGTGACTTCAACGAGCAGAACATCGCTGAGTTCCGCAGGAATCACGGAAAGGTCGGAGGCTACTTCGAGGGAGCTCCGTTGCTGCTGCTCCACACCGTCGGGAGACACAGCGGCAAACCTCGCATCAACCCGCTGATGTATCTCAAGGACGGGGAGCGTTACGTGGTGTTCGCGTCCAAAGCCGGTGCGGATACCCATCCGGACTGGTACTACAACCTCATGGCCCACCCTGACGCCCAGATCGAGGTCGGCGAAGAGACGATTGACGTGCATGCTGAAGAGATCACCGGCCTTGAACACGATGCAATCTACAGGCGCCACGCCAGCTTGTATCCCGCGTTCGCCGACTACCAACGCAAGACCAAGAGGATCATCCCAGTCGTCGTTCTCACCAAGAGGAAGTCCTAGACACATCGTGAAGCTGTGCAGACGCAATCAGATTTGCAAGGAGTGTGATTCCCCCAAGTTTCTGCCGTCAGTCGCAGGCAATCTTCAGTCGTGTAGGGCCGCGAAGATGTGGTCCCGGCTGTTGAGCTCTGCTCCAACCCTAACCCATAGTGACACCAGCGCTTCGATCCACCTTGCTCCCTCGATTCCCCCGACTCGATTGCATTGGTTGCCCAGAATAGCCCGAATAACACCCCGAATCCCAGACGGAGCTTGAAACTGCCCCGGGGGAGCGCCCAGCTGTAGGTTCGAATCCCCTCCTTGCCACGCCTTCGGTTCGGGTCGGGAGAGAACCAACCAGTTTACTGTGCAATTCAGGAGGTTCGAATCCGCTGGGGTCCAGACCCATTATGGGTTCGAATTCTCGTTACGATTCGAGGCGTCTGACTCGATTATCTCGCTTCGGTGTTCGAGTTCGATGAGATGTGCCTAGCCTTCTGGGCGAATCCTTCCATTGATCGGAAGTGATGCGGTCAGAGGCCAGGGGTTCGAGCTGGGAGCGACCCAACCAACCATTTATGCCAGTTCAGACTCGAATCGAGCCACCGGAAGCCTTGTCTTGGTGACGTCTCCACTGGCTAGAAATTGTTCAGCAGTGGATAACCTGGATCTTGAAAAGGAATCCCCCAACCAACGAAGGCCGGACTATAGGCATTGGCTGGATGATAGTATAGTCCCCAGCCGACTAGCCACGAGGTCGCCGAAAGGTAGTATTCTCCGGGGGGGATGAGAGGACAGGCAAGCCAAGTGCAGAATGAGAATGGATTGTAGGGTACTATTGGAACAAGGATCACGAACGCCAGAAGCGTGATCGACAGGATCATGACACCCTGACTGCGGCGCAGCGTTCCCAATGGCCGACCTGGGACTCGTGGACGTTTCAAGCTCAAATCACCGTGGGTCGCTAGCTGCTGCTCTTCCACTTCTCAACCCAAGAGTTGCTGTTCTTGGGAATGGCGGATGTGGTTATGTCAATCTTGTTGTGGACAATATAGTACGCTGCAATCGGATTGTTGTTCGAATTCCACTTGTAACACTTGCCGGAAGCGCACACAGTGCCATAGAATGTAGACTGGCTGAACTTGGGCAACTGGCAGTACGCCTGCAAATAGCCCGCAGAGCAACCGCTCAGGTCCGCCGTGGATTCGAATCCGGAAGAAGGTTCGAGTCCAGGGGGTTCACTGCCAAGGCTCAACTTCATGACACTGGCGTGCAAGAACACCCGGTTGATATTCTCAATGGCAAGTTTCAGTTCTCGCCGACAAGGAACTGAGGGTACTGCCATGCAGTCCTAGACGAAGGCCGAAGCAACGATTTGATTAAAAAGAGGGGCCGGAGGGTCGAACCCGTTGCTAGTGAGGGAGGCCGCCCCAAGGGTCTTCAGCAGAGAGATCCCTACGGTGGAGTCGGGTACGTTGATTGTGGTTGCCGGGACGCTTCTCGATATACCGCGAAGAGACATTCTTCTGACTGCCAACACAGTTGAAGACAGATTCGAGTATGTAATGAAGAGTGGAAGATGGATGGCATTTGGTGGTTATCCCGTGCTGGAGAGAATACTCACTACTGCGCCCGCAAGCTTCTACAAATACATCTACCTGCCTTGCGAGTCCGCCTCACTCTTTCTCGACGCTCTCGGGCCTGAGAGCGACCTTGTGGACGTCCTCGAAACATTCAACAGGACAAAGTTCGGGTACGCTTTGGTCAAGGCAGCTGACTCTTTCGGGCTGATAACCCTCACCGACCTGCTCCCCATGTATGGAGATGCATTAGACACAGACTTACGAATCGCTGACCTGGCGGAGCCTGTAGTGTCCCTTCCAAATGAAACGAGCCTCACAGACGCGGTCCACGAATTGTTCAAACGCAGGATAAGAAGGATCTGCATTTCGGGCACCAATTCCTTCGTCTCCGACAGAGAGATACTGTCTTTCATCTTCAGTCCTGAGAGGTTGAGTTTCTCTAAGGAGTTTCCAGAGAAGATGCTTGAGGCAACACTTGGGGACGTGGGTTCCTTAGAAGCAATTGAATCGAGTCCTGACGTCGGTGCGAAGGAAGCATCTGCGATCATCAAGCCCGGCAGCGGTGCCTGCTTGACGATCGATCATGGCCGGTCAGTTGTTACGCCATGGGACTTGGTGATGAAACCGTTCCTGTTGCGACATTTGAAGATAGGCGGACGGTCGTGATGAGAGCGAAGACGAAATCATTCCATGAGTTTGTCGAGGGCCTCAAGAAGGATGGCTACACTGTGAAGTTCGATGTTCAATTGGTCGGGGTATCGGGCGTCACTCATCACGTCGATCTGTTAGCGAAGCCAGGTGGGGGAGAGAGGCGAAGGAAGCTTATTGTTGGCTTGAAGGATCGCAGAAAGAATCCAATCGAGGACCTTATCACGGTATCTGCGATAGCCCTAGATGTGAATGCGCGGCCGTATTATGTCACGAAAGGCAGTGTCGAAGATGCGTTGGTCAAGCGGTACGGAATCGTGCTCGTCAGACCCGACTAGCGCGCTCTCAGGGCGGGCGACTGGCTCTGGCCGGCCAATCAATAACTCATAGACAGCGCCGAACAA
This sequence comes from Nitrososphaerales archaeon, assembly GCA_035314985.1. Classification (GTDB taxonomy): domain Archaea; phylum Thermoproteota; class Nitrososphaeria; order Nitrososphaerales; family Gagatemarchaeaceae; genus DATFYP01. The sequence continues at coordinate 7,648 of DATFYP010000062.1, read as the reverse complement.
AGTGAGGAATCATCCGTCACCTGCCTCGCCATTATGTCGGCGACGTCATGACGCGGGTCCAAGTCCCCAGGTTTTCGGCCCAATGCCCTGCGGACCTTCCGGTTCTTGGGCTGTCTCACGTGGCAGGTCTGCCCCGGGGGGGATTTGAACCCCCGTCGCTAGCTGTCTCCCACGTGGTCGAGAGGCTAACATGCTTGACCGGGCTACACCACCGGGGCACTTCGCACCATGCCGCCACGCCTCAACGGTTCTTGCATGGTGGCTTGGCAGAGCGAGCGACAAAGGACGCCGTATATGACTATGACGGGGAGCCGCAGGGCCAAGTCGGGTGAAAGGCCAGCGTCCAGAGAATGGTCAGCGGCTTATGGAAGGCGATGCGCCGACGAAGGACCGATCTGTAATTTGCTTGACCATGAAATCCGCGACATCGCGGCGCGAGACCTTTGGCACGAGGCCGATTCTGATGTCCGGACCGACTTTGTAGGCACCGGTCCTCGGCCCGTCAGTTAGAATGGTGGGTCGGACGATTGTCCAATCAAGGCCGCTCGAGCGGATTGCCTCCTCCATCTTCTCCTTATCCTCCAGATGCTCCCTTATCAGCACCCAGAGGAACCTGGCGTAGAGCCCTTTGGTTCGTGTGTCGCCATTCCCGTAGTCGGACAGGCAAATCAACCTCTTCACGCCGTGCCTGGTCATCGATCCCACGATGTTCCTTGCGGCCAGAGAACAGATCTCTCGGGGAGAATTGGGGGCTTGACCCAACGCGGAAACCACCACCCCCGCTTTCTGAACTGCCGCGTCAACATCCGAAGCCACCGTGACGTCGCCGACCAAAACGTCCAGTCGCGGGTTGGATAGGCCGAGCCTCGATTCATTCCGGACAAAGGCCAAGACCTCGTGACCCCCCTCAAGAGATTCTTCGACCACGAGCCTGCCGGTCCTTCCCGACGCGCCAAACACCAAGACCACTTCCCCTGAAGCGTTTGTCAATTCCTTCCGCCTCCTGGGCCCCGAATGGGCCTTCGGGTCCGTGAACTAGTCATTCAACTCCACCATGGTTCATCGACGAACTTCCGGGCAGGTATCGCTCGTCCCCTCCTTCAGCTTATCGCCACCGGTCCTTCGCCCTTGGGAAGGCGCGGGTAGCGCATTCGCAAGCCCTCCAGAGTCCCCACGATTTCCGTGCAAACAACGAGGTCGCGGAACCACGCATGGTTGGAAGGGACGATGAACCAGGGCGAGGCCTCGGTGCTGGTCCTCTCAAGCGCGTCCTTGTAGGCGCTCATGTACTCGGCCCAGAACCCTCTCTCAGGAAGGTCCCTGACACTGAACTTCCAGTTCTTGGTCCTGTCGCGGAGGCGATCCTGGAGCCTCCTCTTCTGCTCGTCCGCGTCGATGTTGAGGTAGAACTTCAGGATTGTCGCGCCCTCTTCAGCCAGGAGCCGCTCGAAATCCCTGATCTGGGCGTACCGGGCCTCCCAGACGCTCTTCGGCACCAAGCCGTGGACCCTTTCCACGAGGACCCCCTCGTAGTGGCTCCGATTGAATATCGCGATCTCCCCCTTTCCGGGGGCCTTCTGGTGGACCCTCCACAGAAAGTCGTGGTCCAGCTCCTCGGGGGTCGGCGGGCCGAACTTCGCCACCCTCACCCCCTGTGGGTTGACTCCTTCGAAGACGCGCCGGATGGTCCCATCCTTGCCCGAGGCGTCCATCCCCTGCAACACTATCAGGAGGCTGTGTCTGTGCTGCGCGTAAAGGAGCTCCTGCAGAGCCTCCAGCCTCTTGGAGAGACCCTGGAGCTCCACCAGGCCCTCTCCCTTCTTGTGGTCGAAGCCCGACTTGGCATCGGGGTCCCACTCGTCCAAGCGAAACTTGGAACCGGGGCGCAGGATGTATCGTCCGAAGCGAGAATCCTTCACGGTCCGTTGAGCGCAAGCGGCGTCTTTAGCCGTTTCGCGGAGCGGTGCACTGCGCATCGGGATGGCCAGAGACAGCGAAGCTTCCATGGTCGGATTCCTACTGGCCGGGACCTAGCGGATGGCATAAAGGGGGCCCACAAGGAATTTATCCTCTCGGGCGACGTGTGACCCAAGCAAGTTGTCCCAAGGCGAACGAAGACTCGGTGCAATCATGTTCACCGACATGGCTGGGTTTACGCTGCGCGCACAGAAGGACGAGGCGCTCGCGATGGAGCTCCTCGAGGAACAGAGGGGGGCCGTCAGACCCCTGCTGGCGAAGTACAACGGGAGGGAGGTGAAAACCATCGGCGACGCCTTCCTCGTCGAGTTCGCGAGTTCGCTCGAAGCGGTGAAGTGCGCTACCGAGATACAGTCGACGCTGAAGAAGGGGAACGAGGGGCGACCGGAGGACAAGAGAATCCTGCTTCGGATCGGAATCCACCTAGGGGACGTCATCCATGTCGGGGCAGACGTGGCCGGGGACGCGGTCAACGTCGCTTCGAGGATCGAGCCTCTTGCAGCGCCGGGGGGGATCTGCGTCTCCGCCCAGGTCCACGACAGCGTGGCCAACAAGGCAGGGTACGCCTTCGAGACACTGGGGATGAAGGAACTGAAGAACGTGGCCAGGCCCATGGAGGTCTACCGAGTCGCGGGGTTCGGACAGCCTACGGCCAAAGCGCCTCCGGGGGTGGCACCCCTCCCCAAGGACAGATTGGCGGTCCTCCCCTTCGTCAACATCAGCAACGACCCCGACGACGAATACTTCGCAGACGGGATGACAGAGGAGCTGATCTCTTCGCTCTCCAGGACGAAAGGGCTGAGGGTCATCGCGCGGACTTCGGTGATGAGATACAAGGGAGGAAGCAAACCGATATCTGAGATCGGCAGGGAGCTGAATGTCGGCGCCGTCCTCGAGGGCAGCGTGAGGAAGTCCGGCGACAAGATTCGGGTCGCTGTCCAGCTGGTCGAGACCTCGAACGAGGAGCCACGGTGGTCGGAGGACTACGACCGGGAAGTCAAGGACGTCTTCATGATCCAGAGGGAGATAGCCGAGAGGGTGACGGGCGAGCTCAAGGAACACATGCTCGGTGGGGGCGGAGGGCCAGCCGAGGCGAAGGCAACGAACAGCATGGAGGCATACGTAGCCTATCTGCGAGGGAGGCAGCAGTGGAGCCTGAGGACGAAGGAAGGGCTTTCGAAGGCTGCAGGGCTGTTTCAGAGCGCGCTCGAGCTCGACGGGGGCTACGCCAAGGCGCACGTCGGGCTGGCGGACTGCTTTGCGACCCTGGCGTTGCTCGAGTTCATGCCCCCGAACGAGGCCTACCCGAAGGCCAGGGAAGCGGTAGGGAGGGCCCTCGCGCTGGACCCCCACCTCGCGGAGGCTCATACGTCGCTCGGGCTGATCAGGTTCCAGTACGACTGGAACTGGCAGGGGGCCGAGGAGGAGTTCCGAGAGGCCATTCGCATCACTCCGAGCTACGCTCCGGCTCACCACTTCTTCGCCGACTACCTGAAGGCGATGGGGAGGTTCGACGAAGCTCTGACGGAGATTGAGATTGCGCGGGAGCTGGACCCGCTTTCGCTCGCGATCAACACGGGCGTGGGGCACGTCTTGTATCTGTCCAGGCGGTACGACGAAGCCATAGGGCAGTACAAGAAGGCAGTCGAACTGGACCCGGGCTTCATGCAGACGCACATCTGGTTCGGGAGGCCCTATCTTGAGAAGGGGATGTACGATGAGGCGATCTCGGAACTGGAGACGGGGGTCAGGCTTTCCGGGGAGAGCACCCTCGCCCTCGCGATGCTCGGCCACGGGCTCGCTTCAGCCGGGAGAAGGGACGAGGCGACTGTTGTGCTCGAGAAGCTCAAGGAGCGGTCGAAGACCAGTTACGTCCCCTCGTACTGGCTCGCTGTCGTTTACAACGGCTTCAGAGACCGAGACCAGACCATCAGGTGGCTTCGGAAGGCCCTGACGGAGCGCTCGAGCTGGCTGGTCTGGTGCAACGTCGAACCGAGGTTCGACTGGCTGCGCGGAGATGCGGACTTCGCTTCGCTGATCAAGGCGATGAAGCTATCATAGCTAGTGAGACAGACCTTCCTCGAGCGACATGGCCTTGGCTCAGACCCCTTGCAGCGGGCCTACATGCTCTGCTTGAGTATGGCCTTGGCTGCCAGCTTGATGTCGGAAGGCTTGACTGTCTTCCTGCCTGCGTGAGCGGCAAGCTCCACTGCCTGCTTCGAGATTTGGAGCCCCAGTGACTCGAGCTCTGTCCGAAGCTCCATCGCAGCGTCATCTCCCACTCTTTCGGCTCCTGCCTTCTTTATCACCCTGTAGACGGCCGCAAGGCCGAACTCCGAACTGGACATCGGTCATTAGCTTTGAATGGGTATGTTTAAAAACCTTTAGCCCCGAAAGCGAGAGGGATAGACCCTTTTTGCCGTTAGAGAGCCTCAAATCACCCCTATTTCGAAACGAAGAAGGAAAATCGCATGGTAGCTTCCTAAGGGTGTTCTTTGGGTCGAGCATCATAGGAGTCGGTTGAATTGCCTCGCAAGAGTGGGACTGGCCTGCGTTTCATCGATTCGCACGTTCACCTAGGGGACTATGAAGACAGTCGGCAGGAGCTAGCCTTCGCCTTGGCATCCTCAGGCCTCCTGGTCACGGCCGGGACTGGCGCCCGGGACTCGGCCAAGGGGGCGACCCTCTCAAGGGGGAACCCGTCTCTGGTGAGGGCCTTCGTGGGGGTGCACCCGTCGGAAGCAGAGAGGGAGGCGAAGCCCGACTGGCTGGAGGGGTTGCTGCACGAGGCCGCCGGGGTGGGAGAGATAGGGCTCGACCCGAAGTACTCTGCGGTGGGAGGAGACAGCGCCCAGATGGGGCTCCTCCGCTTCCAGCTGGAGCTGGCTGAGAAGGCCGGCAAGCCGGTCCAGGTACATTCCAGGGGAGCTGAGAGAGAGTGCCTTGAAGTCCTAGGGACCTTTTCCCTCAAGGCGGTGCTCCTCCACTGGTTCCAGGGGGAGGATGCTCTGCTCGGCGCCGACCGCGGGGGGTACTACGTCTCCTTCGGCCCTGCCCTCTTGGTATCAAAGAAGCTTCGGCGGATGGCCTCAGCATGGGACAGAGAGCACATCTTGGTCGAAAGCGACGGTCCGGTCAGCTTCTCCGCTCTCGGAGGCCACGGAGGGTCGTGGCTCGTCCCTTCGGTCGTCTTCCGGCTGGCGGAGCTGTTTGGGTCGCCCTTCGGAGAGACGGCCGACTCGATCGTCAGGAACGGCCTGGAGTTCCTAGGGGAGGGCGGCCATGGTCACTCCACGACGGAGGCAGACGATCCCTCGAAAGCTTAATCACCCCAGCGGGTCGGGGTAGTTCGAAGCTTGGAAAAGACAAGAAAGCTTGCTCAGGTCATCCTTCAGAGGCATCCCGAGGCCTTCAGCGTCGACTACGAGAAGAACAAGAAGTCCCTGGACGACCTGGCCGTGATACCTTCGAAGCAGCTAAGGAACCAGATCGCAGGGTACATAGCGAAGTCCCTGAAGGCAGACGCAGTAGAGGAACAGGAGCCAGTAGAGGAAGAGAAGGCGGAGTAAGGCTTGACCTTCGAGAGCGACGGGGTTCGCGTGGACCTTCGCCCGGTCTCGTCCCTGCTTCCCCACGAAGAGACGATTCCCGAACAGCTCAACAAGATCGTCGGCCAGATTCAGCGCGACGGAGTCCAGAAGGACCCGGTCATAGTCGACAGGGAGAGCGGGACGGTCCTTGACGGGATGCACAGGCTGGCCGCCTTCAGCCGCCTGGGGCTGGAAAACGTCGTGTGTTGCATGGTCGACTACAGCTCCAGCGGGATCGAGCTCAGGCGCTGGGCGCGGGTCTACAGGACCACGAGAGACGATCTGATCGCCCGTGCCATGGACGAGCTGGGGATTACCAAGGAGGTCACTTTGGCTGAGGCCTTCGAGCTTCTGGACTCGCGAAGGACCGGCCTCGCCGTGCTCGGGCGGAGGGCCTGCCGCGTCCCAGAGGACAGGGCGGACCTCGGGGAGGTGTTTCGGACGGTGAAGAGCTTGGACGAAGTCGGCCGGACGCTGGGATGGCAGCGGACCTTCGCAAGGGAAGACGAGGTAGATGTGGCCCTCGAGGACGGGGCCAACGTCCTCCTCGTGCAGCGGCTCACGAAGCAGGACGTGCTGAATGCGGCAAGGACGAGGAGCCTCTTTCCCTGCAAGACCTCCATGCACACCATAGACCCAAGGCCCGTGGCGCTGGACTTCCCCATAGCGGACATCAACGGTGCCACCCCGAAGACCATCGCCGAACTTCTGAAGAAGCGGTCCCCGAGGCTGCTTCCCCCCAATTCCGAATACGAGGGGAGAAGGTATAAGGAAAGGCTGCTTGTGCTACACCAGCATTGATCACAGTCCGACTCCTGGGCCACATCAGCACGAGCGTCGGGGCCTCGGAGGTCGAGCTCCCCGACCAGAGCCTCGAGGCGAGCGAGATAGTCGACAGGCTCAGGTCCATGAGCAGAGAGAAGGACCCCGGGTTCAACAAGTACAACACCGTGGCCATGGTCGAGGACGGGGAGGCCTTCGTGCCCGCTGCGTCTGACAGAGCGGTCAAGAGCGGGGAGAGGGTCGTCCTGATACCCTTCTCGCATGGGGGCTGAGCCTGGCGATGGAAGCGAGATGCTTCGTTGTCGAAAGTGGCGTCGACCCCGAAGAGGCAAAGAGCGCCCTTCTTCGCCGGCACCCGCGGCTCCTCGTCCAGGCCGTGAAGACCGAGTCCGCATCCAATGAATTCTTCGTGGAGATGATCTGCGCACAGACTTTGGGGGCCGCGGAATCAGGGGCCCTGCTCGCCAGGAAGGCTGGGATCGACCTCCTCCTCAGGCTCGCGGGCACCACTCAGATCTCGGCCGCCATCTCGAAGCTGGGGGTCAAGAAAGGGAGCCCGTTCCTCTTGATTGCCGCCGGGGAGGGGGCGCAGATGAAGACCATTCGGACGCCGGCGAGTTGGAAGAGGCTTCCCCGGGGAGAGCTGCACAGGGCGGAGCTGCAGCGGGTAGAACAGGCGGCGCTTCTTAACGCAGCCAGCGGCTAGGCGGCCCGCTTCAGCTTCTGTATGCTAAGGATGTCGTGGGGGGAAAGCACGGATACGCCGGTATACTCGCCGAAGATCTGCAGAAAGACGATCTTGTCGGGAGAGCTGAGGCTGACTTTCCGGTCCACAACATCTGCGACCGCATCGATGAGCTCCTTGTCGCCGTAGGGAGAGTCTCGCGCCTCTATCGTGACCCTGAACGACTCACCCTGACCGATTCCTGAGGAGAGATCCTTGACGGCCTTGGAGATCTCCTCCATCTTAGTGTCCACGACCTTGTCCACGGGCATGACGCGCATTATGTACCTCACCTTGAACGGCTCCGATTTCACGAACTCCGCAAGGAAGGTCAGGAGCCCCTTGGGGTTCTCTGCCTCGATCTCCACGACGCCGTCGTAGGCAGACCGCTCCAAGGAGACTTTCCGCACTCCCGACAGGAGGGCGATCTCTTTGAACTCGGCCGAAGCCCTCGCTTCCAGCCCCTTGGCCGAGGTGAGAATCAGGTTCATGGCTCGACTGCGCCACCCCGAGCCGAGACCGCCTTAAAACTTCGAACCGCGCGAACTCGTTGGGGCAACTTCAGCCTCTGCGC
>DATFYP010000061.1:0-8101 GCA_035314985.1 Nitrososphaerales archaeon | reverse complement strand
AAAGCGTCAGGGGGTTCGACGCCGCCATCCCGAGGTGGAGAGACGGCCGGACCGACCCTCTCTTCTCGGTCTACAGCCGCAAGGCGGTCCTGAAGGCGGCCGCCGGGCTGAAGGACAGGACTGTCTCCGGCCTTGTAGACGGGCTGAGCGCCGCATGCTACGTCAGCGTGGAGGAGCTTCTGGTGCCCATCGACCCAGAGCTGGAGTCGTTCTTCCGCATCAGGACCGACTCGGACCTGCGGAAGGCGAGAGGAATGGCATCGTCCAGGGCAAGAGAGGTGCGATGACCGGGATGGAGAACCGCCATTCGCAAGCTGGGCTGAGAACCGCCAGCGCGGTCCCAGCGGGATAATCGAACAGGGCGGGCGCGACATCCTACGGTATTCACTTCCCACCGTATGTTGGGTGAAGGCGGGCTAACCAGTTTCACCGGCCCCTGCCGGAATTCCTGCAAGAATTACATCCACGCTTATTAGCGTCCCCGCGTAGAACACTCTTGCTGAGTCGAATGATGTACCAGCGGCAGTCGGAGAAAGCGCAGCCGGCCTGCGGCCATTGCGGCAGGGTGCTCGGCAGCGGGTTCTACTACACTTGCCACGTCTGCGGGGCAACGTACTGTTACGCCCACAAGCCCGACAAGTGCGACCACCGCAAGGCAAAGATGCCTCCGGTCAGCATATCTCAGCGCAGCAACGCATGATGCGGCCGAAGCGCGGGCGGGACGAGTGTTGAAAGTCTACCTTTCGGTTCCGATCATCTTCAGCCGGAACGCCGCGAGGGCCAAAATGATGGCCAGAGCGATAGCCGACTCGGGGCACGAGGTCTCCTCTCCTTGGGTTCTGGAGCCTTCAGAGCAGACTGGCACGTCCCCGCTCGACGTCTTCAGCAGGGACTCGAAGGGAGTAGAGAAAAGCGACGCGATAGTGGCGGACGTCTCGGCCCCCAGCACAGGGGTCGGGATGGAGGTCATGGCTGCGCACATCCTGAGGAAGAAGGTGGTGATCGTCATGAGAAGGGGGAGCGTGGTTTCCAGGATGATTGCGCACATGGAACCGAAGGAACTGATCGAGTTCGACGAGGACGAGGATCTGTATCTGAGCCTCAGGCGCGCCCTCGAAGGCTGGTCCCGGTCCTGATTGGTTTAAGAACGCTGACGCGCCCGAGCCGGCCATGAAACGGGAAGTGAGGTCGTCCAATGCACCGGCGCCGATAGGGCCGTACTCCCAAGCCGTCGAGTCGGGGGCAGTCTACTGCTCGGGGCAGGTGGGGATCAATCAGGCGACGGGCAGTCTTGAGGAGGGCATCGTCGCCCAGACCAGGAGGGCGCTATCAAACCTGGAAGAAGTGCTCAAGGCTGCTGGGGTGGGGATGGAGGACGTTGCCAAGACCACCGTCTTCATGGCCGACCTGTCAGAGTTCTCTCTCATGAATGATGAGTACGCCAGACACTTCTCCGCCCCGTTTCCGGCCCGTTCGGCGGTGCAGGTGGCAGCCCTGCCCAAGGGGGCCCGGGTGGAGATCGATGCTACGGCTCTGCGGAAGTGACCAATCCGAGACCCTCCCAGGAACCACCGAAGGGGGTGCCTCCGTCCGGAGAACCCATCCTGCCGGCTCCTTGACCGTCTCCTGCCCTTCTTCCCAGTGATAGGGCGGACCCGGGCGCCAGCCACTAGAATTGGAGCTTCACAATTCTTTTTAGCTCAGGAAACATGAAAGAATTGTGGCCCAGCAGAGAATACAGTCTCTCTCGTGGGAGGAGAAGGTCTTCGTCGACGCGTGCCTGATAGCAGCCGCGGCGCTAGGCCTGACCTTGCTGTTCTTCTTTCCGTTCGTCGGGATCTACTGATGACCCCGACGTCGGCTCTGTGGTACATCATCCTCTTTCTTTGGGCGGCCTACCTCCCCTACGGCGGGCAGTTCGCCTTCAACTACCTCCGATACAGGAAGAGATTCACATTCAAAGCGACCGGCAAGGCCCCGCCGGTCGGGGACCACATAGTGTTTCAGGTCACCACCACATCGGTCACGGAGAACCCGAAGATGGTCGGAGGGACGATAGAGCGGGTCCGCGAAGCCTGCACATCGCTGGGGTTCAGGAACTACAGCATCAGGACGCTGTCGGACGACCCCCGTGACCGGAGCAACCCCTTCGGAGTGGACATCGCGATGGTGACCCCCCCGGAGTACGAGACGAACGCGGTGAGGAAAGGGAGGTCTCTGCAGTACGCGGTCGAGGCCTACCGCTCGGAACCGGGAGACAAATCGAGGAAGTGGATCTTCCACCTCGACGAGGAGTCGGTGATGCTGCCGCAGACCCTTGAGGCGGTCCTCACTTTCATCGCGTCTGGCAAAGGAACCCTTGCGGAAGGCCCCATCTTCTACCCGTCCGTCTTCACCAAGAATCCGGTCACCCGCATCGCAGACGCGATAAGGTCGTCGACCTGCTACTTCTGCATCAGCACCATGACCGGAGGGAAGGCGCCCGCCCACATCCACGGGAGCAACCTCCTCGTCAGGATGGACGTCGAATGCGAGGTGGGCTGGGCACTCGGCAAGACGATCGCTGAGGACCAGCTCTTCGGGCTCAAGGTGTTCGAGAAGTACCCCAAGATGGGCTGGCACGGCGGAGTCGTCCTGGAGTCATCTCCGAGGACGGTCACCGGGCTCGTCGCCCAGCGGAAGCGGTGGGTCGTCGGGACACTTCAGAACTGGAAGCAGATGGCGGCCGGCGTAAAGCGAAGCACGGCCATGAGGTTCGGCATCTGGGGCGTGGGTTTTGTCGCCGCCCTGGTCGCCGTGCCGCTTTGGCTGGCGACATTCGCCTACGTTCCCGTAAAGCTCTACAACCCGTCGGCCAGCTTCCTGACGTTCTTCTTCAACGCGCCTTACCTTACCCCCGGCCAGGTGATCTTCGACCTCTTCGACGGAAGGCTCACGGGACACTACCTGCCGCTGCATCCCTTCGAGACGGCGCTCGGGTTCCTCGCCCTCCCGAGCCTACTGATCTGGATGGGGAGCTACTTCCTCGGGTTCGTCTACAACCACTCGTTCCAGTTCGGAGACACCAAGCTCCGGTCTCACCTGATGGACGTCTTCGTGATGATGCTTTCGCTCCCCGTGATAGGCGTCCTCGAGAACTACCCGCTGGTCAAGGGATTGGTCGAGTACCGGCAGGGTCGGGCCGACTGGGTGGTCACGCCAAAGTAGCGCCAGGGGCCGGACCCCCTCTTTCCCCCCGACCTCGCGGTCCGCCGGGACCTTGCTCACTTCTGCGTCTTGGCAAACGCGACTATCGATAGCATCCCGGCCACCCTGAACGCGAACTCCTTGAAGACTGCTGCGGCTGGGGAGTCTGGCTTGGCTACTACAACAGGCGCTCCGAGGTCCGACTGCTCTCTCACTGCCACGGCCAGGGGAATCTCCCCGAGGAAGTCAGTCCCCAGCTGAGCCGCAATCCTTCTCCCGCCCCCCGAGGAGAAGATGTACGTCTTGCTCCCGCAGTCCGGGCAGACGAAGTAGCTCATGTTCTCGACGACCCCCAGAATCGGGACATTCAGCCTCCGGAACATCGCCAGCGCCTTGGACGCGATGTTGAGCGCCGCTTCCTGGGGGGTGGTCACAATCACAACCCCGCCGAGGGGTACGGTCTGGGCCAGCGTGAGAGCGGCATCGCCAGTCCCAGGCGGCAAGTCGATCACGAGGTAGTCCAGCTCCCCCCACTCGACCTGGGTAAGCAGCTGCCTCACCGCCCCGGCGACCATGGGCCCCCTCCAGATGAGGGGCGTCTCGTCCTTGTAGAAGAAGCCGAGCGACGCCACCTTCACGCTGAAAGCAACTGGCGGCACAATCAAGCCGCCTTTCAGCTCGGCGTCCCCCTTCAGGCCCATCATGTGCGGGATGTTGGGGCCGTAGATGTCCGCGTCGAGAATCCCGACCTTCGCGCCGGTGGCGGCCAGGGCGGTCGCCAAGTTCACCGCTATGGTCGACTTGCCGACTCCACCCTTGCCACTGGCCACCGCGATTATGTTCTTCACCCCCTTCAGCAGCTCACTCCCCACTGGGTCCCGGGTTGCGTAGACGTTTGCCGTGGTCTTCATCCTCACTTCATTGACCCCGGGAAGCTTGGCGACGGCCTCCTTTGCGCCCTCCTCTATGCGCGACCTCAGCGGGCAGGCAGGGGTCGTCAGGTTCAGCGTGAAACTCACCACGCCGCCCTCGATGGTCACCCCCTCGACCATCTTCAGAGAAACGATGTCTCGGCCGAGCTCGGGGTCGCTTACCCCCGAAAGGGCCTTCAGCACATCCTCAGAAGTCGTCAAATCCTGGTCGGGGAACCCGCCACCGATGTATAAGATGTTCGGCAGAGACGAGGGCCAAGACGAAGAGCGCACCTGGCCCTGGATACGGGATCAGCTCTCGCCAGAACCGCTCGGAGCGGGAGAATGCCCGCCCTGCAAGAGCATTTATTGCAGCCAGGCCGCGCTTCGGGGGGTGCCCGATGAATAAGCTCGAGATCTTCCCCGTCAAGGGGTTCCCCGAGGTCACCGAAGGGGCGGACATCGGCTCGCTTCTCCTTGCCGCGGCAAGGAGTTCCCGCCTCGAACTGAGGGACGGCGATGCCATCGTGATAAAGCAGAAGATAGTATCGAAGGCGGAGGGGCGGCTAGTGCTCCTAAGGAGGGTGAAGCCCAGCGCGAAGGCGAAGAAGTTGGCAGGAGAACAGGGCAAGGACCCGAGACTCGTCGAGCTGATACTTCGAGAGGCAGTCCGGGTCGTCAGGGCAGGCCATGGCGTGATAATCACGGAGACCAGGCATGGGCTCGTGTGCGCAAACTCGGGGGTCGACAGGTCGAACGTGAGTGAGGGCTACGCTGCCCTTCTCCCCGTGGACCCTGACGCGAGCGCGCGGAGGATCCGGAAGGGGATCGAAGCCGTCACCGGAAAGAAGGTCGCGGTGATAGTCAGCGACACATTCGGGCGTCCATGGCGGAAAGGTCAGACCGACGTGGCGATCGGGTGCTCGGGCATCGACCCGCTCTTCTCATACCGGGGGAAGGTCGACAGGTACGGGTACGAGCTCCGAGTGACCGAGCCGGCGGTCGCCGACGAGCTGGCAGGGGCGGCTGAACTCGCGACCGGGAAGCTCTCCCGCATCCCGGCTGCGGTGGTCAGGGGGGCGACCTTCACGAGACGGGAGGTGGCGATAAGGTCGATCGCGATCGAGAAGGAGAAGGACCTCTTCAGGTGAGCCCTTGAAAGTGGTGGCCCTCGCGGGCGGAACTGGGTCAGCCAAGCTGATTCGCGGGCTCGCCTCACTGGAGTGCGAACTAACCGTCGTGGCCAACGTGGGGGACAACTTGTGGATGCACGGACTGTATGTCTGCCCCGACATCGACATCCCGATCTACACACTGGCGGGGGTCGAGGACAGGTCGCGCGGGTGGGGAATCGAGGGGGACACGCACGCGGTATTGGGCCAGCTCGCCACCCTCGGCAGGGAGACCTGGTTCACACTTGGAGACAGGGACATTGCAACGCACATCCTCAGGACCGCCGCGCTTCGGGAAGGTCGGACGCTGACTCAGGCGACCGAGGAGCTCTGCAGGAGCTACGGACTGAAGGCAAGAGTTCTTCCCGCCACGGATTCACCTCTGGAAACGAGGGTTATCACCAGGGAGGGGGAGATGAACCTCCAGGAGTTCTGGGTCAGAAGGCGCGGGATGCCACATGTTGTCGGGGTAAGGTACAAGGGCGCCGCATCCTCCGCAGTCACCGCCCAGGTCGAGGAGGCGATACGCGCCGCAGACGATGTCGTCGTCTGCCCGGCCAACCCTGTAAGCAGCATCGGCCCCATCCTCGCAGTAAGGGGAATCAGTGAATTGCTGTCACGCGCTCGGGCTAGAGTCTCGGCCCTTTCCCCCATGGTGGGACACGCCCCCTACAGCGGCCCGGCCGCGAAGTTCATGAAAGCGACCGGGACCAGCTCCAACTCAATCGGGGTGGCAAACCTGTACCTCGGCTTCCTGGACGCGATAATGATTGATCGGAGAGACGAGAACATGGCTGGAGAAATCCAACGGCTCGGGATAGAGTGTCGCCTTTCAGACACCAGGCTGGGCTCTCGGGCTGCGGAAAGGCGGGTTGCAAGGGAGTTGCTCGACGCTTGAAGGAGATCGCTGTGATAATCCCATTCAAGGCGGCCAGGCGCAAGTCGAGGCTGTTGGGGACGCTGAACCCGGGCCAGAGGGAAAAACTCTCTCTTCTGATGTTGGAGAGCGTCCTGGCGGCCGTCGCCGGGGCCGGGCTGGCACGCACCTGTCACGTCGTCACCTCAGACGAGCCAGCGCTGGAGCTGGCGCGGAGGGCCGGGGGCGCTCCGGTAGCAGAGAAGGAGAACTCCGGGGTCAATGCGGCAGTGTCCCTAGGGATGAGGCGCGTAGGCGCTCGCCGATATCTCATCCTCCCCGCCGACCTTCCTCTGCTCACGGCGTCAGACATCGAGCGGGCCGTCGCCCTGACCTCTCTTTCTGCTGACGTCGTCATATCCCCCTCCCGCCACCTGGACGGCACCAACCTCCTGCTGTTCTCGGGGGACCGGAGGGTCCCATTGAGTTACGACAGAAACAGCTTCTGGGATCACATCTCGAGCGCCGCTCGGATGGGCTGCTCTCTGGCAGTCTACACCGGGAAGGGGGCCCTGTTCGATGTCGACACGCCGGACGACCTCGAAGTCTTGGCCGGACTGCAGATAAGCAACAGGACGGTTTCTTTCGCGAGAAAGGTGCTAGGGCAACGGGAATCCTCATAGAGAACTGCAAGCCGGAAGGACGAGAGCACGGCTCCGTGTACGTCGACCGGGGCGTAATAGACCGAATCTCGGACTCCCCGACCCAGGACGTCCCTAGCGGAACGACGAGAATCGACGGCCGCGGCGGGTCACTCTTCCCTGGCTTCACCGACACTCACTGCCACCCCTTCGAGCTTGGCTGGCTGAAGGCGAACATCGACCTCAGGGGAACCGCCAACATCACTGGGATCCGCCTGAGGCTCCTCTCAGCCGTCCAGAGGGCGAGGCCGGGCGAATGGGTTCGGGGGCGCGGGTGGGACCACGAGAGCTTCCCCGACAGGCGCCTGCCCAGCCGGGAGGACATAGACGACATCACAGCCGAGAACCCAGTGGCGCTCACCAGGGTCTGCGGGCACATCTCCCTGCTGAACAGCCGGGCAATCCAGCACCTCGGATTGGAGGGGCGGCAGGGGGTGGGTTACGACAGGGGCACCGGCGGGAGGCTGACAGGAATCGTCAGAGAGGGGGCCCAGGACGAGGCGTTCAGCAAGATGCCGGCCAGGGGCGCGCAGAACTGCTTGAGCGACCTCCTGTCAATCGAGCTTGAAGCGGTCAGGGGAGGGCTTACCACCCTGCACTGCGTGCTGTCGGAGGACGGCTTCAAGGAGGAGCTGGAGGCCCTGGCCCTGTCGGCAACCGACGAGAGTCGCCTCCTGAGATACAGGGTGTTCATCCCGGCCGGAGCCATCAGGTACTTCGCCGAGTCCCCCCTGCGCAGGAGGCTGTCGGGCGACGTGATACGGGTGAACGGCGTGAAGGTCTACGCCGACGGCTCCCTCGGCGCCAGCACCGCCGCCCTCAGGGAACCCTACGCCGACGACCCGTCGAACAGCGGCGTGCTCCGACACACCGACGAGGAGCTGGCCGAGGTCGTCGATGTGGCCGACCGCGAAGGGCACCAGGTGATCGTCCACGCCATAGGGGACAGGGCGGTAGAGCAGGCAATCGGCGCGCTAGCCAGGGTCTCGGGGGGCGGAAACCCACGCAGGCACAGGATAGAGCACGCGAGCCTCCTCCCGATGGACCTCAGGTCGAAGATGAAGAGGCACGGCATCCGCGCCACCGTGCAGCCGTGCTTCATCACTTCAGACACCTGGGCGCCGTTGAGGCTGGGTGAGGAGCGAGTCAACGACCTGTACCCCATAAGGTCGATGCTGGAAGACGGGATAGTGGCCTCGGGAAGCTCGGACGCGCCCGTGGAGACCATATCCCCGGTTAGGGGCATGTGGGCGGCCATGACGCGGGCGGGTTACG
>DATFYP010000060.1:0-12094 GCA_035314985.1 Nitrososphaerales archaeon | reverse complement strand
TGGACCCTGTGTACCCTCCCGTGTCGTTGCTGCTCCAGCCATAGAAGACGAACCTCGTCCCGGCGCTGCCGTTGACCGGGGTGGTGACCCCGAACGTGGCCGAGGCGCTCGAGTTGTACCATCCCTGCCCGGTGGGAGTGTCATGGGTCGAGACGACCGTCAGGTAGTATTGGGTCTGATACGTCCCGGTGACGGTCGTCGGAGAGGTTATCGCCCCTGGCCTGTCGTCGCCAATGAATACGCACCTGGTCCCAGGAGGACCGTTGACTGTGGCGCTGAAGGAACCGCTCGCACCGCCCCCAGAGACAACCCACTCGTTGGCGGGTAGGGTGACCGGAATTGCGCAGCCAGACGACGCATAGGTCACGTTGTACTCTGTCAGCCAGCCAGCCGTCTCGGCTATCGGGCCGTCCATGGTGGCTGAGGCGGATGCCATCGAGCCGGTGTATCCGCCGGTGTCGTTGCTGCTCCAGCCTGCGAAGACATGGCGAACGCCAGGGCCTCCGCCGACGGTCGCGTTGGTGATCGCGAAGGAGGCAGCCTGACCGGCACCGTACCACCCCTGGCCCGTCGGAGTGTCATGGGCCGAGGCCACTGTGAGGTAGTACTGGTGATGGTAGACGAAACCGAGTGTCTGCGCCGAGTTCACGACACCGGAGGTCGAATTGCTGGTCACCCATCTCTCGGACGCGCCGGATGGCGCCAGAGGGTTCGTCACAGACCAGGAACCCCCGTTGTCGCACCAGTAAGTCTGGAAGCTACCCGTGAGGTTCGAAGAAGCAGGGTTCCCGTATTCGATGCAGGCAAGCTCCGGGGGGGAAGGCGTTCCCCCACCTGTCACCGAATAGAGGGAACGGTCAGTCCACTGTTTGAAGGAGTTGCAGTTGTCCGTGCTCCCTCCTGAGGTCGTGGTGAAGGGGCAGGCAGCGGAGGACTGCCATCGCGAGTTGGCGGGGGGCGAGCTTGCCGCCTGGGGAATCGTCACTGTCAGGTTGTAGTCGAAGTAGGCCGAGCACGAGTCTGAAGCCGAGGGGGTCGAGGAGATGGTACAGCCGGTTTGCGCGGCGCTGCCTGCAATCGTCCCCGTCACCGGCCAGCTCATCCCAGAGTCGAAGGCCGGCTGCGCTTTGGCCGTGACCTGATATGCGTTTGAGAGCTGGTAGTAGACTGTATATGGCTGCGCGGGGCATGTTCCCGTCGAACAGGTCGAGAACGTCTCGGAGGCCGCGCCGCCGGCAAAAACGTACCTCGAGTTGCCGCTGGGGGGCGGTGCCGTTATGGTGATGCTGCATGATGTTTGCGCCACGACATCGGTCGTCGTCCCGGACGTGCTTGCTCCTATCGTCGTGACCTGAGCGTCGCACCCGGAAACGGTGAACGATCCTGAAGACGGCGCGCCTGACTCGGCAATCGTCAGGGTGATGGGCTGGGTGACCACGCCCACCAGAGCGCCGACTGAGGCTGTCGGCATCGTGTTGGACGGCGGGTAGGCCCTTATCCTGAACCAGGTGGTCGTCTGGGCGTCCGTGGGGTTCCAGGCCACCTGAAAGAGCCCAGGGTAGTTCGTGAGCGAAATCGTTCCGGAAACCGTCACCGCGTTGGCGTAGTTCTGGTACCCAGTGGCCGAGGACGCGCCGACGGCGAGGGTGACGACCTGGAGGGTCGTGGTGACAGGGCTGGGGACGAGCGTAGTGCACCCAGAAGAAATGCAAACGCCGTTGAGGCCGTCTGCCCCTTGAGGCGGGTAGATCTCCTGGGCAGCCCCCCCTGTGATCCCATACGATGAAGTTGTGGTCTGGAGGTTGCTAAATGTGGCCCCAAGCCAGGCTCCCGAGGTGCTGACCTGGTAGGCGTCCAGGACGAGGGGACCCGTGTACTGGTTGTTGAGCGAGAGTGAGTAGCCCGGGAACTGGTACGAGTCCATGACGAGGCCGTTGCTCACCGAGAAGGTCCCCGAGGCGCCCGCGGTGTTCCAGGCGCTGCTGAGTGCGCTGCCAGCGAAGTTGTCGTAGAACTGGAACACGTTCGCCCCGTCGTCGTACTGGCCGTAGGTGGAGGAGAGCTGTGGCGCCTCCCCCCAGACGCTGCTTCCTGAATTGCCCATGTTGTTGGTCCCCGTGGTGAGAAACCCCAGGTAGATCGTGAGTATTCCACCGCTGGCAGGGATGACGTCAGACCCCAGATTCACCCATACGATCGAACTCGCAGCTGCGCTCGAGCACGCAGACTCGCACCATCCCTTGAGAACGTTCCCTGCGCCGTCGAAGAACTCTGCGTTGGTTACGCCCGAGTTAAGATATGAGGCATATGAGTTCCAGCTGATAGTGAGCTTCTGTTGGAAGCCCGAGCCAGTTGCGGAGCTCTGGCTGTTCGTGAGCGTGATCGGGACGTAGGCTTGCACTCCCGACGGGATTGTAGGAGTCGCATGGGCGTTCTCGCTAAGCGGAAAGAGCACTAGTGAAACAGACATGAGGAGAAGGGCCGCAACGGTACCGAGTCCAATCCGACCTGACTTGCCCTGCTTCATCCGACTACCTACTCCCCGTCTTTGAGGCGCTTCCTTCGTGCCTGAGCTGAAGCCTCATTGGCCCTCTGGGCAGGACATCTGGCGAAGGTCCTGGTGTGCGACTGCCTGAAGCGGAAACCAAGGCGCTCGCTGTCGTTCCGAAGCCGAAAGACGGCAATTCCCCCATTCCGACTTCGCCCGACGTGAGTTAAAGGTTGCCGATGGGCCTGCGGTGAAACCACCAAGGCATCGCTCGCGCCGGAGGAGACCACAGCCTGGGCAGGCGGTGCCAAGGGGGGGACGGCCTCGCCCTCCGTGGCCCGGCTACCACCCGTCAGGCAGGAAGAGGCGGAGCCTAGTAGCGCCTGACGCCCATAAGCTTCCAGACTGGTTCGTTGTCGGCGTAGACTCGCCATTGCGCGACCTTCGCACCCCTGACCACGGCCTTCCATGCCCCTGGGATCGCCCAGTTTCGGCGGTGGAACGAGCCGCTGGCCGTGCCAAACAGCCCGACGATGTTGCCCTTTCCTAGGGCGTTGTCTATCGAAACGTGGTAGTCAGGGAAGAGGTCGAAGTACCCCGACCAGGCATTCTCCAGACTCTCCCTTCCGCTCGCGACTTGTCCCAACGCGTCGACGAGTCTGTGGTCGTCTGAAGCAAGCGACATGAGCAAGCTCACGTCATGCCGGTTTATCGCCCTCACGAAGGCAAGGGCAGTCTGAACAGGACCGGAGTCAGCCATAGGACTCCGCCCGCCTCATGTCGATATGAAGGTTCTCTGCAGCCGAAAGGCATCAGGCCACGTGGCACGCAGGGCATCTGCCAGTCAGAACCCGGTCACGGAATCAGCGCTGACACTCAAAGCTGTGAAGGGCACCGGCTCATCTCAGCCAGTCGTTCCCCAGTTGATTGAATCCCATAGCCTCTCGAAGCCGAAGTAAACGACAGACCCGGCTGCGTTGAAGACGACGGTGATGAGGGTCGTCTCGCCAACGTTGCCCGTGAAGGCATAGGTGACTGCGGCGAGAAGACCTATCACCACTGTGCGGTAGACCAGAGTCTTCGTCAGAGACCTGGTCCTGGTCTCGCCCCTCAAGTTGAGCTGTAAGCGGCGCCCACCGATAAAAGGCAAATGGATTCTGGATTCACTCATGAAGCGGCTGTCCACTTCCTGGCGCCTCCATCTCCAAGCCATGGATGCATCTCCTGCCCACGCGTCTTCCCAGGCGGGCGGAAGGCCCGACTGGTTGAAGGGTTAATTACGATGGAGACTTTCGGGGGGGCAGATTGACTGTCCTCCTAATGGGGTTCGAGCCCTTTCTGGAATTCGACGAGAACCCCACAGATGTGGTAGTCAGACGGCTCCACGGGAGTACCATTGCGGGCCATTCCCTGGTCGGCGTGACGCTCCCCGTTGACTACTCCATAGTCGAACGGAAGATGCTAGCAGTGATAGAGGAGGCAAGACCAACCCTCGTCCTGGGACTCGGACTGGCGGCCGGGCGCGACAAGATCACACCCGAGAAGGTGGCCCTGAACTACGTGAATTCCAAAACGAAAGACAACTCGGGAAGAAGTCTGGAAGGGGTCTCCATCGAGCCTGGCCAGCCTGATGCAATCTTCTCCAACGTACCGGTAGAGGGCCTCGTCAGCGAGTTGAACAGCGAGGGAATCCCGGCGTCGCTGAGCCTGAGCGCGGGAGCGTACCTTTGCAACTACGCGATGTACCTAAGCCTGAGGGAAGCGAGGAAGTCCGGCTTCTATGCGGGGTTCGTCCACGTGCCGTGTCATGCAGAGTGGGTTGCGAAGAGCGGCAAGCAGCTCCCGTCTCTGCCCCTGGAGACCACGCATCGGGCCGTCGAGTTATCGGTATCCTACATCCTGACGAACATGACGCCCACTTCGGTCCCTCCCCGTCCGCGCTGAACAGTCAGTGCGCCATGGACCGTTGGGGGTCGCCGGATATGGCCCACCGCCCGCGCCTTCCCCCAGGTCAATTCTGCGGTCGCCAATCGGGAGAAGAGGTCTTTAATACGAAGCCGGCAAACTCAGGAACAGCGGAGGGGGGGATAGATGCCGAAGTGTTCGTTCTGCGGAAAGGAGACCCCGCAACCCGATGCAGTCTACTGCTCCTATTGCGGATCCAGCCTCCAGCAGCGAGGCTCGGGTATCTCTACCGCTCCTTACCAGGCGCAACCCATTCAGGAAGGCCATGGAATCGGAGGAAGAGGGTCTGCCGACCCGTCCCAGCGCTATGAAAGGGCGCTGAGGCGCGTCGAACGATTGGGGTCCATCGCACTGGTTCTCTCGGTGTTCGTTCTGATTCTGGTGCTCGCATGAGGAGCGATGGGTGAAGCGAGATGGAGGGAGACATGGAACGCGATGCAAGGCGTCTTGAACGACTCGCCATGCTGTTGACTGGGCTCAATGCGGCACTTCTTGTTTCGGTCCTCCTGCTGCTGGTCATTGATTTCGCCCCCTAGGTCGCCAGGTCCAGCCAAGCCAGTGGCCACCGACCTTTCAGAAGGGTCCCCGCGCCTGCCGATGCTTATCCGAAGCCTTGCTTGTCGGGCCCGTATCCGTTGCGATATACCAGCGCCCTGGCGTCTCGCCTGACGCGCGGGTAGCCCCTGAGCGTGTGAACGGGGTAACCTAGGCGCATCGCGAAACCGACCTTCATGTGGCTCGGGACACCAAGTACCCGCCTGACCTGTTTCTCCACCAGCCCCCCGCCAAAGACACTCATCACCTGGACAGCTATCCCGAGGTGGGTCGCCATGAGCCAGATGCTCTCCATGACACAGCCGAGGCCGAGCGTCCCCAGGAAGTCGCCCTTCGAGGCCGGCGCCCTCTTCGTTCGGTCATAGAGCACAACGAGCAGGAGCGGGCTCCCGTCGACGGTTTTGCTGAGCGGCATGGGAAGGCTCTCGCGCGCCAGGGTCCTGAACTTGGCAGGATTCTTCCAGGTCGCCGGAAAGTACTCACCGAGGATGCCGACCTTCTTCCGAGACAGCTCCTGCCGTGAGAAGGAAAGCTGCTCGTAGTTCTCCCTGATGAACTCCTCCGAGACCCGAGAAGTGATCTTCCCCAGACTGCGAATCAGCGCCCTGTCGTCCACAAGCAGTATCTCGAAGTTCTGCATGTTGTGGGGTGTCGGCGCCCACCGGGCGGCCTCCACGATCTTCCTGATGTCCTCCTCGCTGATGGTGTGGTGGGGGTCAAAAGCAACCCGTGTGGATTTCCTCTGTCTCATTGTCTCGATCAGGTCGCTCATCCTGACCCTCCAAGCTCGATGCGCGCGTCCCTATACGGACGGACTTGGGGCTCCAGAATCAGTTGCAAGGGGTCCAACGTTCCGCGTGCTGGTGGGCGCTCATGCCACTAATTAACAGGGGAGAGAATTCTCAGGCATGAAAAAGGCGAACGCACACACGCGCATGAGGACTCAACCAGTGGTGGATGCACTAGGAGCCTCCGGCCCATGTCAGGCTGAAGATCATGAATCGGAGACAGGAGTCGGACTCATGAGCGTCGACTCCCCACGGCCTCGACCGGCAAGGGCGGGTTGAGAGGGTTCTCAAATTCATCCGTCAGCATCCGCGTTCCCGAGTAGACATCGGTGTCATACCTTCCTGCCATCCGGTTCAGACCGTATGCTGCTTCCCTCACGAAACCCGAGGCCAACGCCCACAACAGGCTCGGGCCGACCCTGAGGCCACCGCCGCTGGGCCAGTCCAGCTCCCTCTTGCTGAATAGGGTGTCCATCTTCGCGCCGTCCACGCTGCTCTGGATCCTTCCTAGAGCCTCCTCTCTCTCCCGTTCGGGAAGCAGGAGGGCCCCCTCGATCAGTGCCATCAACTCCCTGGCCATCTTCTGCTGAGAGACGACCCACCTGTAGGTCCCCTCGTCGATCAGATGATGCTTGAACTTCAGCTCGTTCATGGCAGCCGCCGCGTCATAGCTGGCGGCGATGATTTGGTCCCGGTTCATCGAGTCGGTTTCGTACGAGAGCACAGACCTCCAGGTTTGCATCAGTAGCGCACGCCTGTGGTCCTCAAGTGTGCGGTGGAAGCTCTTGCACCCGTGCCCGGGGTCCTCGAATGCGTCGCAGCCGGGGTCGAGGAACGGCCCCAGCGGGGAGACGAAGAACCGCAGTCGCCTGTCGGCGCCGAAGCGTTCGACCAGGTGTTCGCAGTAGGGGACGACCTCCATCGCGTCCTCGTAGGTCTGGTGGGGCAGGCCGGTCATGAAGAACAGGTCCAGCCTGTTGCAGCCGCTGGAGAGGGCGCCGGCCAGCGTCTCCTCCACCTTGGCGTTCGGCACCTGGAACTTCAACCTGTCGTGCCTCCTGAGGCTTTCCACCGGCGTTTCGATTGAGACCTGGAGGCTCCACCTCGGGACGCTCTCTCTTACCATATCGAAGAAGCGGCCGTCGGCCGGGTAGAACAGCTCGAAGATCAGTTCGTTCGACACCCTCTCCTCCTTCAGGAGAGAGAAGAAGCGCCTCGCCCTGCCGAGGCCACCGATTCTGGGGTCGTGAATCAACATTATGGGGCCGCGGGAGAACAACCGGATCGACCTGACGTCGGAAATCAGCTTCTCTGGAGACCTGAATGCTGGCTCGGACCGATGGCAGATCTCCCTGTAGGCCGACTTCGAGCCCCCGCATACCGCGCAGTCGAAGGAACATCCCCGGGCCCCGAGAAGCATGGTGGTCGGATGCTTCAGCCACCTGACGTAGGGGGCTATGTCCTCCAGGCTGCGGTACTTGAAAACCGTCATGATGGCGTAGAGGTAGTCCGGGACGTTGACGTAGTCGAGGTCGGTGGGGACGAATGTGAGCGGGTTGACGACCACCTCCCCGCCGCGCCTCTTCCAGGTCAGGTTCTCCACCGATTCCAGAGGCTCTCCCCGCCGAAGAGCACTGAGCAGCTGCCTGCACGGCTCCTCCGTGGAGTCTCCCCGTAGGACGAAGTCGACGAATGGGTATCTGACCAACTCCCTATGGTAGTAGCTCGACGACAGGCCCCCGTAGAGGAGGTAGCTCTGGGGGTGAAGCCTCTTCACGAGCTCTCCGACGGCGAGGGCCCCCTGGGCGTGGGGGAGCCAGTGGAGGTCGATGCCGAATACCGTGGAACGCATCCCCCGGAGGCGGCCAGCCACATCGAAGGACGAGTCACGTAGCATCCTGTAGGCCAGATTGACGATCCTTACGTTGTAGTGGTTCCTTCCAAGATAGGTTGCGATGCTTGTCATGCCGACCGGATACATCTCGAACTCGTCGGTCGAAGGGACCGCGTCGGCGACGGGCCCCATCATCATCGTCTTCTCGCGGAAGTCGTAGACAGACGGGGCATGGAGCAGAGTCAGGTCCGTCCGTGTGACGTCAGCAAGGCCCAGGGCACTCTCCTCCTTTGGTCTCCCGCCGATTCTCTGCCTCCGAGCACATACTATACACGTGTCCCCTAATCCGCATGAATTCAAGGCTCAACCGGAAGGTCACGTGGATTCGACGGGGACCGAGCCGCACGGGAGACAAGGTCGCGGCGACAGCAGGCGAGTCCGCCACAAGCGGCTGGAGGCGAACTCCATATCTAACTGGGAGTTCACGCCGGCGGCACGGCAATGAACCCCAATGATTAACTGATGCGGAACGTGGCTAACCGAGTGGACGCCGAGTCCGGAGCAATCCAGGACCTCTTCGTCCGGATGCTGAAGATCAACGCGGTGAACCCAAAGATGGGGGGGCCAGGCGAAGGGGAGCGCGCCGGATTCCTTGAGGAGTTCCTCCGGGGGGAGGGCTTCGCCGTAGGACGCGTCGACGTAAAGGACTCCGAGACCGGCAAGACGCGGCCGAACCTCTCCGCGAAGCTGACGGGGAAGGGGACCAAGAATCTCTGGTTCGTCGTTCACATGGACACCGTGCCCGAGGGGAGCAGGGAGCTCTGGCTTACGGACCCGTTCGAGCCCGCGGTGAAGGACGGCAAGATTTTTGCGAGGGGGGCAGAGGACAACGGCCAATCCCTGGCGTCATCACTGTTGGCGATGAGGGTCCTGAAGAAGCTGGACACCTCGCTCCCTTTCAATGTGGGAGTCTGGTTCGTCTCGGACGAGGAGTTTGGCAGCACGTATGGGATAAGGTACCTGTTGGACCACGGACACTTCAAGAAGGACGACATTGTGATAGTCCCGGACTCTGGGACGCCGAACGGAGCAGACATCGAGATAGCGGAGAAGGGCCTGCTGTGGTTCAAAGTAACTACCGTGGGGAAGCAGGTTCACGCGAGCGTCCCGAGCAAGGGACTGAACGCGCACAGGGTCGGCATGAAGTTGGCTGCAGACATCGACGAGACCCTTCACCGAAGATACTCGGACGTGGACACGCTCTTCAACGAAACGCGTTCGACCTTCGAGCCTACGAAGATTGAGCCGAACGTGGCCAATGTGAACACCATCCCGGGGGTCGACGTCTTCTGCTTCGACTGCAGGGTGCTCCCAAAGATCGGGCTTGATGAGGTCGTCTCACTCGTCGAGGAGAGGGTCAAGGCCCACGAGAAGGAGTCAGGCGCCCGCATCAAGCTCGAGCTGATCCAGAAGGACAGCGCCGGACCCGCTACTTCAGACAAGAGCGAGGCTTCGATCTTGCTCGCCAAGGCGGTGCACCGTGTCACCGGCACGGAGCCAAGGTTTGTAGGCATAGGCGGCCTGACCGTCGGGAACCTCTTCAGAAAGGAGGGCATCCCCACTGCGGTCTGGAGTACCATCGACGAAGTGGCCCACGAGCCGAACGAGTACTGCCACATCAAGAACCTGGTCAACGACGCGAAGGTCTTCGCCGCGCTCCCGCTGCTCGCATAGCCGGGAAGGCCTGACCGATGGGCCGCCATAGAAGGAGGGGCGGCGAAAGTCGCATTAGTCGCTGTGCGCGTGATTTCCTGTCCCCCACCGTCGACCGAGGCGGCCTATCTCCTTTGAAACTGTGTTGATTCCTTTAAGTCGTGGCTGAACAGACCCACTGGCGACTTGTCATTCAACTCTTGCCAGAATTGGGAGACTGACCGTCTTGACTGATCTGAGAAGCACGTTGAAGATAACTGAAGAGAACCTGAAGGAAGTCAACGACTTTCTGCTAAGGAAGGACAACCAGCTCGTTAACGGTCTGCTGGAGATTGTCGACAGGTACGGCGGCGTTGACGAGATCAACCGCAGAGCCAAAGAGGCGGGTAGGATTGACAAGCTCATGGATAGGCTCGTGAAGGGCAGGTCCCCCTTTGTCGAGGGTCTCGAATGGCTGACGAAGCAACGCGACAAGGAAGCCTTCGTAAGCGTTGCAGAATACAGAAGGAAGGTGCTGGGGAGCAGAGCCGATTCGATGAAATTCGATGAGTCCTTCGCAGTCACTCTCGAGATTAGCGCTTTCAACTTCCTACCGTGGCTCGTCGAGGAGGCAAAAAGGTCGATTGCCAAGCAGGAGCTCATGCCTGCGAGGTACATCCGGGTCCGCTCCATGAAAGAGCAGGTTGAGGATGGAGACATAATGGCATCAGCAGCAGCGATGCGCATCGTCGGGGGGTCGTTCGTGCAGACGCTGGACACCAAAGGCGTCATGCCCGGACCCGATGGCAAGCCAATCAACGTACACCTCGGAGGGCCTGACACCATCACCGGCTACTTTGGCGGGGCAGGTGTCCCCAACGAGTACTCGCTCAAGTGGGTCGACGAGTTTCTCCATTACCACACTGAGTACGGCCTACCACAGGTCTTGAACATGAACGCGGGCACCGTGCTTCTGGGGTACTGGCTCTACAAGCTGGGAGTCAACATCCAGTTCAAGATATCTGTCTTCTTGGGAATCGACAACCCCTATTCGATCCTCTGGACACTGATGACCGCCAGACTCTTCAGCCGCGGCGATGGCTCGAGCCCGCTCGTCGGATTCAACCTCTCGAACTCGGTCAACAACAGGACCCTGGAGCTCGCGGCCTACGTCCGGAGCGCGTTCGACTTCGAGAGCGTGGTGCGCCTGGAGCACCATATCACCGAGGCCTACAAGAGCATCGTAAGGCAGCCCTATGACAGGACTGCCGAACTCGTGGAGCTTGCGGACCATGTGAAGAACATTGGGGCCAAGCACGAAGGCGGAATCCCCGAGACTGATGGCAGGAGGAGTCATCCTTCAGACATATTGGACTACTTCATGCCGAAGAAGGACATCATGGAGAAGGGGCTGATGCCGGTCATGCTGGAGAACTACCTCGACAAGCACGACGCCCTGAACAGGACGGCCGAGGCATTAACCAGGAAGGGGTTGACCTTCCTGGCCGCGGAGAACCTGCATAAGAGGTAGTCAGCTAGGCCGGGCCCCTCAACGGCAGAGGGACGCCCAGCTCGTCCGAGACCTTCGTAAGCTCATTCTTCAGGCTCGCGTCGATTGGAATCCCATGGGCAGACCTTTCGGCCGCGATTATTGCCTCCTTCTCTCCCGGGAGGTAGATCTCGTCTCTCGCTTCCCCCTTGCCGCTTGTTTTTATGCCCTTGACCACCTCTTCCATGTCACGCAGGTACTCCTCGTAGGGCCTGAAGTGCGAGATGTCCACCGCCTGGACGTATAGCCCCCCCTCGGTGTAGTAGGCGAGCTTGACCCTAGTGCTCCATTCCGCGCCCATCAGGACAGAGGAGAAGAGTTCCACTGCGACCGCCAGTCCGTAACCCTTGTAGCCGCCGAAGGGAAGGAGGGCCCCCTCCAGGGCCTCGCCCGGGCTCCTCGTCGGGTTGCCGTTCTTGTCAAGGGCCCAGCCTTCAGGGATGCTCTCTCCCTTGTTGGCTGCTGACATGATCTTGAAGGCTGCAGACTCCGAGGTGGCCATGTCCAGGACGATCGGGCCCTTTCCGTCGTAGGGGAAAGTCATGCAAATGGGGTTCGTCCCGAAGATGGGCTTCTTCCCCCCCCAGGCAGCCATGAATGGGGGGCTGTTCGTGAAGACCTGCCCGACCATCTTCTTCTCGGCGACCATCATCCCGTAGTAGGCCAGCATACCCACGTGGGAAGTCCTCCTCACACCTACAACGCCGACTCCGAATTCTGAGGCCTTCTTTATGGCGAGCTCCGTGGCGTACCTCCCCGCCACCTGGCCGAGCGCGAAGTCGCCGTCGACCAGGGCGGTTGCCTTGTTGTCGGCGACTGTCCTTATCCTCGGATTGATGTTCACATCTCGCAGCCTAATGCCGCTGATGTAGTACGGGATCCTGGCCACGCCGTGACTGTCCACACCGCGCAGGTTGGCCTGCACAAGATGGTGGGCGACGGTCTCCGCGTGGGCTTCATTGACCCCCACTCTGGTGAACGCGGCCCTGGTGAATTCCTGCAGATCTTGCGCTGAGACAAAGCTCACTGTAGTCCCCTCCCAGGCTGGCTTCTCTGTGTTTTCAAGTTGGATGGTTCTTCCTGGGTCAGAACACCAGTATGGACCGCCCCAGTATCTCTCCTCTATCTAGGGCGCCGAGCGCGTCGTTCACCTGCTTCAAGCCGTAGCGGTCGGTGACCGATCTCTTTGCGTCGATCATTCCTCTGCTCACCAGGTCAAGCAA
>DATFYP010000059.1:0-4499 GCA_035314985.1 Nitrososphaerales archaeon | reverse complement strand
CTGCGTATCCGAAATGCTCGACGTTAGGCGCGTTCCGGCGAGGTGGGAATGTCCTTGATCCCCCGGACTGGCGAGAAGAGAACCCAAAGGAACGAGAATGCCCCAACGGCCACCGCTGCGCCGATGGCCGCGTGATACCCGAACGCCTGGGCCAGGATTCCTCCGAGGATCCCCCCTACCGGCAGCGTCCCCCAGACAATCGTCCTCATCGTAGCGTTAAGCCTCCCCTGAAGGTTCAGACCGACGAGCGCCTGCCTGTAGCTCACCTGCGAAACGTTGTACACGATCCCTGCGAACGAGGAGACGGCCAGGGAGCCCCCGATCATCAGAGGGGCGGTGTCGGCCGTTGCGAAGTACATCCCGATGGGAGCCACGCAGAACAACGCCGCAAAGACGACAATCGTCCTCCCGACTCCTATCCTCTTCGGGATTCGCTGCGACGATACGGCTCCTGTTATGCCGCCGATGGCGGCCGAAGAAAGCACCAGCCCGAGCCTGAACGGGTCGAACCCGAAGTCCTGGATCATGTACGGAATCAGAATCGCCCCGTAGGTGGCTGAGAAGAGGTTCGACATCCCCGTGCACCCGGCGATGGACCGGAGCCTCACGTCCCCGAAGACCACCGAGAGGCCTTCTCTGACGTCCCTCCACGCCGACCCTCCTGTCTTCGGGATGACGCTCTCCTGCTTCCTGATCCAGGACAGGAACCCCGCGGAGAAGAAGTAGCCCACCACGTCCCCGAATATCGCCAAGGGCGCGGAGACGAAGGTGATCACCGCCCCCGCCAATGAAGGCCCGATGCCCCCCGCCGTCGCCTGGCTCGTCTGGAGCTTGCTGTTCGCATCCATGAGCTGGGACCTTTCCACAAGAGTCGGCAGGTATGACTGGTAGCAGATTTCGAAGAACACGGTTAGCACCCCGGTAGCGAAGGCGACGACGTAGAACACTTCCATGGATAGGCCGCTCGCGAGCCAGGCCAACGGGATTGAGACCAGAATGAGCGCACGCCCGATGTCAGCGTAGATCATGATCCGCTTGCGCCGGTATCTGTCTGCCCACACTCCCACTGGGAGCCCGAACACGAGGAAGGGGAGAGTCGCGAGAGAGGCGAGTATCCCGAACTGAATCGGTTCAGCGTGCAGGATGTTCTTGGCGGCCACCTGGATTGCGATGGGGGAGAACTGGGACCCGAATACGGAGATCGTCTCCCCCACCCAGAGTTTCATGAAGTCGCCGTGCCGGAGCAGGGGCTCTGCCAAGGGCGGAAGCTCAGATACGAGGGATATTTTAGCGAGTGACCTCGTCGATGAACCAGCAAAGAAAATAAGCGCCTCGGCCGCGCAAGCGATGATGGTCTTTCGGGCCGTGGTTGTCAGCGCGGTTAGGACTCCGATCGGGAAACACGGCGGAGTCCTCGCCGACGTCCGGCCGGACGACATGGCAGCCCTCGTCATGAAAGAGGCGGTGAGGAGAGCCGCCGTCGATCCCGCACTGCTCGACGACATCTATTTCGGGTGCTCGAATCAAGGAGGGGAGGACAACAGGAACGTCGCGAGGATGGCCTCGCTTCTCGCGGGAATACCCTTCTCGGTCCCAGCCGCCACCGTGAACAGGCTCTGCGGTTCGGGTCTCGAGGCGGTCAACGACGCCGCGAGGGTGATCTGGTCCGGGGAAGGGAAACTAGTCCTGTCGGGGGGCGTAGAGAGCATGACCCGGGCCCCCCTGGTCGCAATGAAGCCGGAAACCGGGTACGGCAGGGGAGGTCTGAATCTCGTAGACTCGACATTGGGATGGCGGTTCGTGAACCCGTCCTTCCCTGCGGAGTATCCGCCGCTTTCCATGGGCGAGACCGCTGAGAAACTGGCGGAGAAGTATGGAATCGGCAGGATGGCGCAGGACGAGTTCGCGCTGGCGAGCCATCAGAAGGCGGTGATGGCCAGAGCTCAAGGGAGGTTCAAGGGCGAGATCACCGCTGTGAGGACCAGGGAGGGAGATCAAGGGGTCGACGCAGACGAGGGCCCGAGACCCGACACGTCCATCGAGAAGCTGTCCTCCCTGAAACCCGCGTTCAGGAAGGGGGGGACGGTCACCGCGGGGAACTCCTCAGGCATCAATGACGGCGGAGCTGCGCTGCTGGTCATGGAAGAGGAGAGGGCAGAAGAGCTTGGAGTCAAGCCGATGGCTAGGGTATTGGGCTCCGCGACGGCAGGGGTTCACCCGAGCTACATGGGGATCGGGCCAGTCCACTCGACGAGGAAGCTGATGGACAGAATCGGGATGAATCTCGACGAATTCGGAATAATCGAGCTTAACGAGGCGTTCGCAGCCCAAGTCTTGGCGTGCGTGGCTGAAATGCCTGGATTCGACCTCAAGAAGATGAATCCGAATGGCGGAGCCATAGCCCTTGGACATCCCCTGGGGTGCAGCGGGGCGAGGTTGGCAACGACCCTGGTGCATGAGATGAAGAGGACGGGGACAAGGTACGGGCTTGCCACTATGTGCATCGGAGTGGGCCAGGGGATCTCGACGGCGTTCGAGCTGGCCAGGTAAGAGTTATCTTCAGGCGGCCGCGAACTCGACCGATTCATGCAAGCGGAGGCCGTGCCGTCATACAAGATGTTCGTGGGGGGGGCCTGGGTGGACTCCCACTCTGGGAGGAACTATCCGGTCTTCGACCCTGCAGCCGGTAGGGTACTTGCGCACATCCCCAAGGGGGACGCGGAGGACGTCAACGCGGCGGTCGACTCCGCAAAGAAGGCCTTCGAAGACCCCGCGTGGAGGCACATCGACCCTAGCAAACGGGGGAGGGTTCTCTACAAGATAGCCCTGACGCTCAGGGAGAAGCTGGGCGAATTCGCGAAACTCGAGACCCTGAACAACGGCAAGCCCCTCGGCCAAGCCAAGGGGGACGTGGCACAGTCGGCCCGGCACTTCGAGTACTTCGCCGGGATGGCCGACAAGATCCAGGGGAGCACGATACCGGTCCCCGGAAACAGGTTCGACTACACCGTCAAGGAGCCCCTCGGCGTGACCGCCCACGTCGTGCCGTGGAACTACCCTTTGGCGATGGCTGCGAGGAGCATCGCGCCCGCGCTTGCGGCCGGGAACACCGTGGTCGCCAAGCCAGCCTCGTTCACCCCGCTGACGCTGCTGAAGTTCGCCGAGCTCTGCAAGGAGGCGGGGCTTCCTGACGGGGCTTTCAACGTCCTGACCGGAGGAGGGGAAGAGGTTGGCGGAGCGTTGGCCAAGCACCGTGACGTGAAGCTGGTCGCCCTTACGGGCTCGGTCGAGACAGGAGTGCAGGTGGCGCACGGGGCTGCGTCGAGCCTCGCAAGAACCGTATTGGAGCTCGGAGGGAAGAATCCAGTTGTCGTGTTCGCCGACTCCGACCTGGACAAGGCGGCGGAAGGGGTCCTGAACGGCATCTTCACCAACGCTGGGCAGATGTGCTGGGCGGGGTCCAGGCTGCTCGTCGAGGCGGGGGTGAAGGAACCCCTGATGGAAAGGCTGGTCAGAGGTGCAGTGGCCATGAAACTGGGGAGCGGTCTTCTGCCGGACACGAAGATGGGGCCCCTGGTCGCCGGCTCGCAAAGAGAGAAGGTCTCCGGCTACGTCGAACTCGGCTTGAAGGAAGGAGCGAAGCTCTCCACCGGGGGGTCGGCGCCCGATGACGATGGGCTCCGGGAAGGGTACTTCTACAGGCCCACCATACTTGACAATGTAGAGCAGGACATGAGGGTCGCCCGGGAAGAGATCTTCGGCCCCGTGCTGACCGTGACATCCTTCGAAGAGGAGGACGAGGCGGTTCTCAAGGCCAACGACACTGACTTCGGGCTTTGGGCCGGGGTCTGGACCAGGGACCTGAGCAGGGCCCATAGAATGGCGGAGCGGTTGGAGGCCGGGATAATCACCGTTAATGAGGAGCCAGTGACGTTCCCACAGACTCCCTTCGGGGGGTTCAAGTGGAGCGGCAACAGCTCCGAGCAGGGGCTGGACGCGATATCCTCGTACGTCCGCGTGAAGAACGTGTCTGTGAAGCTGGACTAGCCCTCGGCGCTCCAGTTTACTTCTTTTCTGCGGGCCTTCGCGTTGGCCACCCGCGAGGCGTTGAACAGGTAGCTGGAGAGGCGGTTGAAGAAAGGGATGAGCTCCCTGTTGACGCTCTCCGTTTTCGACGCCGCGACGATCCTCCTTTCTGCCCGCCGGCACACCGCCCTTGCGAGTTGAAGCTCGGAGGCGACCTTGGTTCCGCCTGGAAGTATGAAGTTCCTCAGGGGCGGAAGCGACTTCAGCGCTCTCTTCGTCATCGTTTCAATCTCGAGGGTGTCGCGCTTGGTGATTCGTGGGACCTTGGCCCCTGTGGGCCCCTCAGCCGCGAGGTCCGCTCCTGCTACGAAGAGCATCCTCTGGATGGACTTGAGCTCGGAGGTGATGCTCTTGTCCCTGCAATCGGAGATGATGACCCCCAGCAGGCTGTTGAGTTCGTCAATCTCTCCGTA
>DATFYP010000058.1:0-3187 GCA_035314985.1 Nitrososphaerales archaeon | reverse complement strand
ATCAGGTGAGCGTCAATCAAGAGGACGTGAAGTCCCTGCTCGTCCCCGTCCCTGAAATCGGCGAGCAGGCTGAGGTCGTCCAGCTTGTAATGGAGCAACTTTCGACGCACAGGAACCTGATGAAGATACGGGAACGATTGCAGGCTGAAATCATCGACGCGGCGACCCTATTCTACTCAGGGAACGCCCCGTAGCTTGGCTGACATGCCCATTCACTTCCGTTATGTGGGTTGTTGCACATCTTGCAGTTGGGTGGGGGGGCACTGCCTCGGGCCCGTTTTTGCTGGATGGCAGGTTGCGCACCACTCAAGAAAGGTTCACCCTTCAGCAGAGGGGATTGTAGGCTACATACGAATGATACGCGTCAGGAAGCCGAAGTCATCAGCCATTCCCTTGAGGATGGGACGGGCACCCAAAAGAAGGGACAAGGCCCGACGCTTGACAAGAGACGAATCCTGAGAGCCCCGTGTCCCGACAGTTAATGCCCTGTCAGGAACCGACTGTATCCCGAGGAGTTAGGAGAACCTACCGTCGGAAGGCCTAAAGGGTGGAACCCGAGGAAGAGCCGACCGAGATGGCGGAAGAATCGACAAGCAGAGCAGGCGTCTTGATAGAGAGGACTCCCAAGCGAACCGTGGGCTGGATCATCTTGGTTGCAGTAGTCATCTTCGCCGCCATAGTGTATCTTCTCAGGACGCTCCATATCACTTAGACTGGGTATCCGCGACTGCCGACGCTTAACGCCTCAAGCCAGATGCCGCAGATTTAGCATAACCGCGGATACGTTTGTGTTAATTCCGCGGCATCAACAAAGGATCGCGGCTCCGCCAGAACCTAGTCTATCTCTTGGGGCGCGATGTTGCCTTCCGTCTTGAGGCTGTCCCTGTGGGCGTGGCATGCGAAGACGATTCCTCCGGGGTTCAGGAGTGAAACCTCGTACTCGCCGTAAACGAGCTTCTTGTCCTCCTCGTAGCAGAAGGTGCACAGCCTGATGCTGCTCTTCGAGCCGACCATCTTGCGATATAGCCTCGGCCCTTCGGTAGCCACCCAGACCTTGTCGCTCAAAAGCACCGGACCCAGATTAGACGTAAAGTGGCGTTACCCCCTCTTAAAAGTAACTGATGCCAAGTTCTTCCCCACGAATATTGTAAGAATTACATCTTTTGAGAGTTCGACGTCGCTTCCTCCGAATTACTTCTTCTGAGCCTGCGGGGGTCCCTGTTTCTTCTGGGCATGGCCCCTAACGATGGAAAGCTCCTTGGCGACCTTCAGCAACAGGGCCTGCTTGGGCTTCGACTTTTTCACCGATACGTAACCGGACTCTTTGAGCCTACGGCTCGGATAGAACGCAGACTGGGTAACGGGCTGGAGGTTAAGCCGCCTGCATGCGTCCTCGAGCTCCTGAAGGGTGGGGGCCCTGGTTGCGGTATTGAGCGGCACGCGCCTCCCCTCGCTCCGCTTCAGCTCGGAGTTGAAGTAGTCGAGCCAGAAGACCTGCTGCTCGTAGTCCTTCATTTCTTGCTGGTCAGGACCGCGTTGACAACGCCGTCGTCCGTGGGGCGCGACGTGACCTCTGCCTCGCCCGCCTCGGTCTCGATGACCG
The DNA here is from genome assembly GCA_035314985.1 of Nitrososphaerales archaeon. Lineage (GTDB taxonomy): Archaea > Thermoproteota > Nitrososphaeria > Nitrososphaerales > Gagatemarchaeaceae > DATFYP01. The sequence goes on along the minus strand of DATFYP010000058.1, from coordinate 1,584 downwards.
TCCCTCTCGTAAGGACGCCGCGGCGCTCGTAGTCCCTGTTGGCCGGGCTCTTCTTCACCCTTAGGATCTTGGACTTCGTGGTCTTCCCCTTGTGGTCGGACACGTTGGCGACCTCGGCGAACACAACTCCCGTAGAGATTGAACCGCCTCTCCTTCTCGAAGTTCTGGTCTCGGTCGCCCCCACGAGGGGCTCTATCGCGAACCCGTCTCTTTCGAAGGCCCTGCGCCCCCGCCAGGGACGGCTCCTTCCTCCCGTGACCTTCCGCTTGTTCAAGTTCTCCAATGAGCGCCTTACGCCAGATGCACCTTTCGGAACGCCCTCCCGCGCCCCATGTTAAGCGTTTTGCCGATGAGAAACGGCAGGCCCATCCGCAATGACCGTCTCCGGTTTATTCTGGCCGGAGGTAGCCGGGATTCATCAAGCTTAACAGGGTAGGCGGCCAATCGTCCGGCGTGGCTGAAGAACCGAAGAAGTCTCGCCGGGCCCGCTACGTCGCAGCTGCCTGCGTGGTCCTAGTGCTGGCGATCGTAGTTCTGGGCTTTCTGGTGAGCGTTCCCACGACATCTGCAGTGACGGTCCCCTATCGTTGGACATCCACGAGCGAAGTGGCTGTGGCGTCGACCTCGACCGAACCCTATCTCGTCGGAGTCTCCACGACGGTGGGATACACCGCGACGAATGCCTCAGTCATCGAGTACGTTCATCAGGTGATGACTACGGCGCACGTGCTGACCATCAGCCGCACGACGCTCTACTGCAACCAGTCGGTATACGCTGCCAACCCGCTCGTCGCAGGAGCAGACGTTCAGGTGACATGGAACGCCACCGGCAAGGTGGACGTCTATGTCTTCAACAGCACCCAATTTGACAGCTACCTTGGGAGCGAACAGATTACATCCAGCACGGTGAACCAGACCGGCGAGGCCAGCGGAGTGCTGCGGTTCCGCGCCTCCTCCACTGGGAGCTACTTCTTCTTCATACTCGACCCGCCGGTCGGGAGGAGCTGCCTCGGCGCCGGGACCATATGGGTGAGCGCCCCTGGCGGCCCTGCCATCTACTCCCTCCCCGTGACCTCATACACGACGGAGTACACCACCTACACGGCGGCCAGCCAGCAGGAGATTACCCAGACCTACACGTCGACGTTCGCCCTTACCAGTACGAGCACGGAGCTAATCCCGGTCACGCTGACCAGCACTTCTACCACTTCCTGTGCCCCGAGCTTCTGGGCGTGGATCTTCGGACCAAAGAGTTGCTGAGAACAACCGCCAGGACTGGACTCCTGCGAAGGCCCACTCCATAGGACGACTCAGCTAAAGCGAGCTACAGGGCACGAGACCTGGGGCCGGGGAAGGAGACTTCCGAATACTTGGAGTCGCAGGGGTGGCCTTCCGCAAGGAACAACTTGCGCTCGGTCAGGTTGGCGACCATCGACCACAGCGTTCCGAGCTTGATGTCCTCATGGTGAGAGCACACGCGCCCCCCGTGGCCGGACAAGATCGCTTCCGCCCGTTCAGTGGACATCCCTCCTTCGGTACTCGCGACTCCGCGTGCGATCGCCTCGAACCTCTGCACAGAATCAG
>DATFYP010000057.1:0-2180 GCA_035314985.1 Nitrososphaerales archaeon | reverse complement strand
TCACCCCCAGGCGCTTGAATGCAAACGCGTTCGACCTGTATGGCACCGCATGCGGAGGAAACTCGTGGTGAACGCCGTGGCGCGGCAGGAATGCCACCATCCTCCCTCCAATTTCGGACAGCGCGACGCGGGCGCTCGGCGGTCCGTACGGCGTCCTTACTGCGGTGAGCTCCGCCTTCTCTGAGAACCTGTAGAACCCGGAGCCACCGAAGACGCCTACCTCAGCCTTCGACTTCACGTTCCGCCTTTCGGGCTTTCGGATTTAATCTTTTGAATCAGCCCGGTCCGGTCCCTTCGATAAGGTAGTACTCGTTCCCGTCCGGGTCAGCGAACATGCCGTTCGTCCCCCAGTTGGTCTTCTTGAACTCCCTGGCCATCTTGACGCCGCTGGCCTTCAGCTTCTGGGCGATGGCCGCGGCGTCCTTCGCGTAGAACGCGATGCCGGTGTTCCCCGGGTCGGGCTCTCCCTCGCAGAGGTGCAACTTCGTGCCTGACCCCTCTGGCCAGACCAGGACCCAGTGCCCGCTGATGCGGCTCTTGAAACCCAGGTTGTCCTCGAACCACTTCGCGGACTTCTTCCCGTCGGACACTACCACCGCAACAGAGAATTCCTTTGAAACCATGGGTCGACGGACGGCAGGTGGAATTTACGCTTTTCCACAGCGTTGAAATACCCAAGAAGGAAGAAACAGCAGGATGCCGAACTCTTACGAGGAGCTGCTTTCAAGGGCCAGGTCGGGCCTCGACAAGGACGCCAAGAAGTCGGGAGCCCTTAGGCTCGAGCTCCCCGAACCCGACGTCATCTGGGTGGGAAACAAGACGATCTTCAGGAACTACGCCGAGTTTCCCAAGCGCCTAAGACGCGACTCGCCCAGGGTCCTGATGTACCTGGCAAAGGAGCTGGCCACGGCAGCGTCTCTCGACGGCGACAGGGCGATTTTCATAGGAAGGAAGGACAGGGACTCGTTTTCCCAGCTCCTCCAGAGGTACATGAAGGACGGCGTCCTGTGCCCGGTCTGCGGGAGCCCCGACACCCATCTTGAGAAGGAGAAGAGGATGTGGTTCATGGTCTGCGAGGCCTGCGGAGCGCGTTCCGTGGCGAAGGTAGCCTAGCGTGGAACGGCACGGGTTCTCCATCAGGACAACCGAGTACAGGGGGAGCGTGCTTGTGAACATTTGCGACGAGGAGCTGATAGGCCGGACGGTGGCGGAGGGCAAGCTGAAGATGCACATCTCCAAGGACTTCTACGCGGGGGAAGTGGTGCAGAAGGGAGAGGCGCTCAGGCTGATCCGGACCTGCGCCATCGTCAACCTCGCGGGGAGACGGTCGGTTTCCCTCGCCATCGACAACCAGGTCGGCGCGCGCGAGGCCGTGAGGGAGATCGAGGACATCCCGTTCCTCATGATCTACAAGTTCTTCGGCTAGCCCGCCTCAGAGAACTTCTTCAGCAGCTCCTTCTGGGCGTGGGTCAGGCTCCTGGGGATTGAGACGTCGACCCTGACATACTGGTCTCCCTTCCCCCACCCTCCGACCTTCGGCAGGCCCTTCCCCCGCACCTTGAAGACCGTCCCGGGCTGGGTCCCAGCCGGGACCTCCAGTTTCACGTCTCCGTAGAGCGTCGGCACGCTCATCTCGGTCCCAAGCATCGCCTCGGGGACGCCGACCTTGGTCTCCAGTATCACGTCGGCCCCCTGCCTCTTGAAGAGCCTGTGGGGAGAGATGCTCGCCACGACGTACAGGTCACCCGGAGGGGCGCCGCTCTCGCCCGCGTTCCCTTCTCCGCGGAGCCTCAGGGTGTGGCCGTCGTCTATTCCTGCAGGTATCGTGACCAAGATCTTCCTGGTCTTCTGGACTGCCCCCCTCCCTTTGCACTCCTTGCAGGGGGAATCAATCACGTAGCCTCTCCCGTTGCACTTGCTGCAGGTTGAGACCCTCACCAGCCTGGCGAAACCTGCGGACTGGACCCTCCTCACCTCGCCCGTCCCTCTGCACACGTCGCATGGGCGGTGTGTGGTGCCGAGCCTTGCCCCGGTGCCGTTGCAGGACGTGCAGGCCTCAGACCTCTGAATCTCGATTTCCTTTGGCGAGTCGGCGGCTACGTCTTCCAGGTTCAGTCTGAGGCGGTAGGTGAGGTCTTCCCCCCTGCCCGTCCTCCCTCCCTGGGTCCCCCCGAAGAGCT
>DATFYP010000056.1:0-2054 GCA_035314985.1 Nitrososphaerales archaeon | reverse complement strand
TGGGCGACCTGCACGGGCAGCCCGAAGACGTGCTCCGCAAGGCATCGGAGATGGGTCTGACGGGCACGGAAGACCTGGGACGGCTCTTCGACCTGCTGAGGTCGCGCGGAGTGGGGAATCTCGAGTACAACTTGCGGATCGTAAGGGGCATAGACTACTACACCGGGATCGTGTTCGAAGTCGCCGATGCCGCGAACCCGAGGCTTGGGTCCCTCTGCGGCGGGGGAAGGTACGACGCCCTCCCTAAGATGCTCGGGAGACCCGACCTCGCCGCAACCGGGGCAGCAGGGGGGGTCGAAAGAGAAGCAATGTCCATTGCGAAGGAATCGGTTCGAACTGGAATAGTCGCGTTCGTGGCCTGCGCCTCCCCGGAAGTCTTCGCCGACGCCTCGCGTCTCCTGGCGCACCTACGCGAGACGGGGATTCCGGCCGACGCCTCCCCGCCGGGAAGGTCGCTCGGGAAGCAGCTCGAGGACGCCAGCTCCCTGGGAGCGCGATGGGCGCTCGTCCTTGGGAAGAGAGAGGTCGCTTCAGGCTCGGTGACCCTCAGGGACATGGACTCTGGGAAGGAGGAGATGGTAACACCAGCCGAAGCGGTCAGACGGATTGGGAGCTCCTGACGAACAGCCGCCCTGCCTTCGCTTCTCTTCCTCAATCAGTTCGATTATCGCCTCAAACGCGTTTCCGGCGCCTGAGCGGAATGTCAGATAGTCTTTAATCAGGCCTGCCGTTCGCCGACGTTCATGGAGCGGGCAATCGTCCTGGTCAACCTGAGCCCGGGCGCAGAGGACCAGAGCATGAAGGAGCTGAAGGGAGTCCCAGGGATCGTATCTGTCTACCACCTGTACGGCCTCTACGACATGCTTGTGGTGGTGGAGGGCGCAGATGACCAGACGGTCAAGGCGATCATCGCAGACAAGCTGCGCTCCAAGACAGGGGTCGTCTCGACGATCACGATGAAGGTAGTGTCGTAGAAGCTTCCGAACGTTTAAACAGAGTATTCAGGAGCCCCGCTTCGTTGAAGACCAGGGTCCTGGTCACAGGCGCATCCGGCCAGATCGGTTCGGAGCTCGTGCCTCTCCTGAAGAAACGCTACGGAGACCAACAGGTCCTTCCCACGGTCTTCCCGCCCGAAACGGCCCGAAACCTCCCCTGGCACGCCGACGTCCTCGACGCGGTGGACATGTCGGCGCTCACGAAGGCGCTAAAGGAGGGAGAAGTCGACACGGTCTATCACCTTGGGGGGATTCTCTCGGCCCACGGCGAGCAGGACCCTCAGCTCGCCTGGCAGGTGAATGTCCAGGGGCTGAAGAACGTCCTCGACGCTTCGCGGGCCCTCGGCGTCTCGAGGGTCTTCTGGCCGAGCTCCATAGCCGTCTTCGGGCCCGACGCCACCAAGTCACTGACTCCTCAAAGTTCCGCTCTGAACCCGACCACAATCTATGGCCTGACGAAGGTCACCGGTGAGCTTCTCTGCAACTACTACTTCCTGAAGTACGGGCTGGACGTCAGGTGCCTCCGCTACCCGGGGATCGTCAGCAGCGAGACCCTCCCGGGAGGGGGGACCACGGACTACGCGGTCGGAATGTTCTACGCGGCTGTAAAAGGGGAGGCATATTCCTGCTTCGTGAGCAGGGAGACCGTCCTCCCAATGATGTACATGCCTGACGCCCTGAGGGCGTCGGTCGCCCTGATGGAGTCGGACCAGAAGCGGGTCCCCCGGCACGCGGGGTACAACCTGGCGGCCATCAGCTTCTCCGCGGGCGAACTCGCCGACCAGATTGGGAAGCGCGTCCCCGGCTTCCGCGTCTCCTACTCTCCCGACTCGAGGCAGAAGATCGCCGATTCGTGGCCCTCCTCCATCGACGACTCGGAGGCGCGGCGCGACTGGGGGTGGAAGCACGAGTTCGACCTGGACAAGATGGTCGACGACATGCTGCTGCGTCTCCGCGCCAAGCTGGTCCCACAGCAGAAACACCGTTAAGAGCGTCCGTCCGACCCCGGCGCGAGAGGCACTTGCGCAACCCAACATCCTTCCTCAAGGACGAATATGA
>DATFYP010000055.1:0-6296 GCA_035314985.1 Nitrososphaerales archaeon | reverse complement strand
CCGAAGGTAAGAGCCGTTGCCACGTTGACGCATGGGTCAGCATCACTAATACGTCGTACCGCTCGGCAAAGAAAGAATCGCGGGCGCAGGGCCCCATTGAGGCGCGAGCATAACGTCAGCCCGACGAGAAGAGGGCTATCTTCGCCCCTTCCGATGACCTACTTGAAGGCTGAAGGTGAGTGTGGTGCGGGGAGATGCGCTTCGAACTCTAGGTCCAAGTCCTACCGTGCCGGTCTTGCTTAGCAGCTCTCCTTGTGAAGACAAAGCCGCCTTGAGTCTGGTGTCGGGCGGATGGATTCTGGATCCTTACCAGTCAGATGTGAAGGTCGTTCCGAAACGGCCGGCGAACCTAGACTCAGAAGCTTCGATTCTCAGCTTCGACAGTACATAGAAATATATCGGAGCGACGCGCAAGATTTTGTCAGAATGTGCGAGAGTTGCGATTGGTCAACTCTGGACCTAGTTCCATGCACGTGCAAATGCGAACTGACAGATACCTCCCCCGTCGACGGGGGCTCGAGAAAGTGTCATCACTGCGGCCACAAGCTGAAACTGGCCTAGCTGACTGCCGCCTGTCAACGAGTTCACGCCCAAGCGGGAAGGCTTTGGCCAAATGGAATTCTGTCTCGTCGCCTTCCTCTTCAAAGCCTCCTCATGCGGATGCGACGAAAGAGCCGACACCCGTCTGAGAAGCGAGTGAAACGGTAACGAGGCAGTCGTACCGCATCAGAACGGGAGGAAGTTGGGGACACTGACTCCGAAGAGTTGCACCAAGAAGAAATCAAGAATCAGCAGAATCAGCCATCCGACAATCACTATTCCCAGCGCGCCGAGCCAACCCGTTTCAAAGGAGGCTCTGTACACCGCGAGCCACACTATGAACGCAAGAATCAGGGCAAGAAGTGCGGTGGAGCCGCCGAACAGCGGCCCAAGGAATAACACGACGCCGTAGTAGACGACGAAGTAGGCCAGTCCGCCTCCAAGGGTAGCACCCATCGCCTCGCCGAAAGTGGCCTTGCCTCCCGTTACCGCCTTCCCGGCGAAATAGACGGGAATCGATACTATGACCCATAGGATAACCAATGCCACCAGCAGGAAGAGCAGACCCGAGAGAGTCGTAGGGATAGCCGGGAGTGCCATCCCGTCTTCTTAGACCGAGACCTCATATTAGTATTGCGCTTGAGATTGTGGGTCAGCTCTCGAGTCGTCCTTGATTCTGCGCTGGGCACATGATCGTTGTACCAATCCTCCTCCTTGGGAGCAGAGAGGGGTCGCAACCTTCGGCGAAAACAGATCAACTTCATTCAGGTGTGTTTCGAGGCTATCTCTCCTCTCAGAGTTCTGCTGAAGAAACTCGGGGGCAACATTCACTTCGCATCATCTGAATCTGATCTCCTCCTCAGGCGCGCGCTTGTCTGTGGCTCCTACAGTAGAGTCAAATACTTATTAGACCTGAATTCGACTCCGCAGAAGCAAGTTCTCGATGTCCTTCTCTGAGCGTGCGCGACTGGCAATGAACCAGAAGTGCGCTTCCTGCCAAAGTGGATCACACGAGGAGTGTCTCAGAAAGAAGTCAGATACGTGCTGTTGCGGTGTCGACCTGAGTTTTCAAGTGACTCCGTCCTCTTCGGTTGAACATCATGAAGATGAAAGACAGGAAGGGGAGAAGACAAAGCAGGAAGTAGCAAAGACAAGGCAAGAAGAGGCGAAGACAAAGCAGGAGGAGGAAAGGACAAAGCAGGAGGAGGCGAAGACAAGACAGGAGGAGGCGAAGACAAGAGCGGAAGAGGAAAGGACAAAGCAGGTTGTAGAAGAGGGGAGGATGAGCGTACCTGTAAGACTGAGCAGGAGTGATTCTGAAGAGATAGGCCGAATGGAAAGCATCGGCGCCGCGAAGAATGTAAGTGGCCCGAGACGCAAGAAGGAGAAGAAGAGTTGAAGATCGAAGTCGATCCCAACCAGTCCGAGCATCTTCAGGGCTGGATCGGCGATGTCATCCGCGCTGTCTTCTTCATCTCCATGTGAACCTTCTCCAGCCGCTTATGACCGCCCCCTGGCTCTGGCAGACCGGGTTCCACAAAGCAGAATCTAGGCGGGAGGCGCGGCCAAGAGCAAGTGGATGGAATTACTCTTGAACGACATCGAGCCGGCGCGAGGTTCAGTCAGGTCTGCCGGCGGGGCTCGGGATTCTGTCGCTGCCGAGTCGGGATACCCGTTACTACCCCTATTCTCAAGGCGCAAGCCACATGATATATCCTGTAATGACTGGAAGACCCTAGCTTGGTAATGAAGGGGTATTCGCTTATCATCTTCTGGCAGGCGTCGCACAGCGTTGGCAGAGGTGCCGAACGGCCGCCGCGATTCCTGACGAGTTTTACTGAAAGGCTAGGGAACAACAAACGAAGGTCGGCCGCCATCTCGTGTCTGGTTTCCTGACGCCTCGACACGACCAACCCAGAAGGTTTGCTTGTGGTTCCCATTATACTCATCGCTTATGGACTGGCGAAGCCCGACCAGGGCGCCTATCGCTACTCTCGCTGCTTGTTGCACCTAGGGCGACCGCAGGTCCAATCTGAACTCGGTGAGGCATTCCGCCATGTCTCGGAAATTGCTCAGAGACGCCAACCAAACGGAGCGGAACCCCTCGTACTTTGCCCGGGGATCGTCGTCGGCGACGCAACGACGACAGGTGAGAATAGGGCATTCGGTCGCTCCTCTCTTTCGCTCGTGCACAAGGCGAAGGCGGCTGGAGGAGGCTTGTCGCCAGATGAGGGCATTCTTCGAGCTAGCCCCGTTTGGAACCGAAACAAAGAGGCGAGGATGGAACCGACTCACACAAGTTGAGTCAGTGATGGAGAAGTGGGATCCTCTAGGTGTTGTACTGCATAGACCCCAGTGTGAGGTTTCACCCCAAACATCAGAACCGTTCCATCTCTAACGAAGAGCCTTGCGTAGCTGGAACTCATCGAGAGGATGCGCGACCGGATGGGCGAATCCTTTGGCAGGAAGAGAATGTGTGCGTCGTGCGACTGCGCGAGGGTGATTATTTCTTGAGACGTCACTTCAAGTAGTGAATCCAGATCCGAAGCGAACAGATTCTCCAGTGCGCTGATGGACTTCACGAGTAACACGGACCGATCCTTCGACTTCTTCCGCAGTCTTGTCGTCTCTCTAGTAACTAGTTCATGGATTTCCTTGGGCGTGGCACTCTTCGGCAGGTTCGTGGTCTCAAGGTCGCTGGTCCTCACCACGTTGAGAATGCGCAGCCTCTGGGCCAGAGCGACTTCGCCAAGGGCATTTGTCAAGATCGAGTTTGTTTGCTCGTTGTTCGCGCCTGGCAATGGGAGAAGGATCGAACTCCTTCCCATGGACAGAAAGTTGATGATGGGAGGCAGCTCGATTGCCCTGAGCGCGGAATAGGGAACGTTCTCGTCATATTCGATGGCCAGAGTGCTCCCAGGAATCATGCCTCCGAACAGTCTATCCAGGGCTCCACTCCCGAAGGAATAGGATCCATCGATGTCAGGCCTTTGAGCAAATTTGCCCATCTTCGAGTAGTCGGGGACGGCATAAGGCCCGAAGAAGGTGAATTTCCCTTCCAGAAGTGTGAAGAGATACTTGTGCTGAGCTATCATTGTCCCACGCAGTTTGTGTATGATGAATTCTCGTACCGCACGGTCCTGTTCCTCGACCCTCACCAACTCGAGGATCCCATCGACGAGGTAGTCTATGGTCGTGGCTCCGGGTTCCTCGCTAACGAAGATGAGTTGGGCGCCGGAATTGTTTGCGAGGGCCATTAGGGTCTTCTCGGCTCGCAGCCTTTCTTTCTGGTCCAATTCCTTCGCAAGGCCATCCCAGCTGTCAAACACAATGGTTCTGACTGATTTGGCCTGCGTCAGCCGCATGACGAAATCCAACACCGATGTCGCGTCTTCGAGTCTTATGTCCAGAAAGTCTTGACTGTCCAGGGTCCCCTTCATGGCCGGTATGTGCGCTTCAAGGAGTTCTTTTGGAACCCTCGATGATATGTACGCTCCCTTCCCCTTGCCCGCCGCCTTGAGAATCTCGAGAGCGACTATCGTCTTGCCAGTGCCTGCGAGCCCTTTGATGAGCAGGGTTCTGATCGGACGCTGCGTGAACTGCTTCAGACCAAGCACCGTGGCTATCCGCGTCTCCGCCAGGTCTTCGGCTCCAGAACCAACAGTACCCCTTTGGAGGTCTAGCTGAATGGGACGCCTCGACCTGGGGCCCTTTGTGGTCGTCATGCTTTCACGCCTTTCTGGATCTTGAGCATGATTGCGCTGAAATCGAAGGTGCCTTCTACGTTCAAGAGTTCTAGCGCCCACTTGAGCCTTCTCACAAGGTCCTTGACTATCGCCCTTTCCAGCGATAGCGTTGCCTGTTCACCGAAAAGTGCAAGCAGCTTCCTGTGGAACTCAACCGGGTCAGGAAGTCTAGTGGTCATCTTCATGTTAGTCAAGACCGCCGCGGCCCCACTCTCTCCTAGAACCTTGTCCAATCCGCCGCGTACAGCATTGGCAAACGTGGTTGGGAAGTCCTCCGTTTCCGAAGTCGCTGGCGATGAATTCAAGGACCAGCCTCAAGCTCACGAGTAGTGTGCGGGCGGCTGGTGGTCGTAGAAGGGTGAGCAGCGGCAACGCGAATCAGATTCGCATTATCAATCTTCATCTAACGCTAGCCTCTGCAGGGTCAGAGCAGCACCGATGGCGAAGCACAACACAAATAACAAGAACGCGCCGGCTATTTCAATATTCTGGCAGCGTTAGGGATTGGATTATGCGATTGTTGCTTCGTTGCCTTGCGCACAGTCAACAATGATTCGGCATCGGCTAATGCCAAGAGGACTTGGTGAGTGGCGATCCGCCACTACACGACAGCCGCCCTACCCATCCCATTCCTTGAGCATCCTCCACGCCGCGGCGTCGCCTCCAAACTCCCTCGGAAGGTCACTCCATGGGATTCTGATTCGAACCCTTTGGGCTCTAGACACAGCGGAAGCCGTACTTCGGCGTCCTCCATGACTCTTCACCCACAATGCATTCCAGCCAACCAACTGCCGATTGAGTGGAGTGTCCAAGGACGCCCTCAGTCCTTCTCAACCACCTTGGATGGACTTCCTGTGGCCCTGCGTAGGTATACGACGAACACGATTCCCGTTATGGCCAGCAGCACTTGGTAGGTGGCGATTCTCCACAGCACGACAGCCGCCCATGAGGAGAATCCATAGACCGTAGTCAGGTAGGTTTGCATGGTGAGCTCCGTGAGACCCGCGCCTCCTATTGATATCGGGACCTCGGCGATCACTGCGACGCCATAGGCTGCAAGGATGGAGGAGAACAAATCGATCTTCAGCCCTGCGGCGTTCAGGATGAGCCATAGAGCCGCGCCTGCAAGCAGGTTCTCAACAATGGTTAGACCGACTACTTTCAGCGTTACCGGCAGGTGTTTTCTGCTCAAAATCGCGCGCGCTGCAAGCGAGAAATTCAGAGAGCCGACAACAGCGCGGAGGTAGAGGGCTGTCGCCTTTGGCCCGCCTACTAAGAACTCTGCGAGGGTGAATAGACGGTGGGGAACCTTGATGACTCTTAGAGCCGGGATTATGAAGATGGCCGTGTACCCGATGGTCAGGATGGCCGCAACCGCAGTGATTGTTGAACCGATGGCCACTGCTCCCCTCGAAAATGCGTATGCCGCTGCAATGAACGCAAGACCAGCCTCGACGTACACTTCCAAGAGTACCTCAAAGTAGCCAACCCAGAGCGCCCTGCCGCCGTCCACCCCCTTTGACCCCATCCAAGCCATGCGTATGACAACGCCCGCGCTAGTTGCTGGCGTTGAGAGAGATACGAATTCGCTGCTCACCCTGGCAAGCGCCGAGCCGTCAAGATCATGCATTGTGTCACCGACCAGACCTTTCGCTATGACTCTGAAGCGCACGATTTGCACGAGTAGCCTCGCTGCAGAGGCGGCGGCTGCCAGGCCGAAGGTCAAGTAGCCGAGTCTTGCGAGATCCGAAAGAGTCACGCCCGAGTAGAGAGAGATGACGATAACGACCGCAGAAGTCAGCACCAAGCCGGCCGCTGCCCACTTTAGGATCGACTTGGGCAGCGGAGAGCCGCCTTTCGGTTTCTCTCTCTCGTCCGCGACCGTCCCGCTCAAGTTACACGCCTCGCCCTACATGCGGCGGGACCAGCCTGATAAACGACATGCGGTCCACGTCGCTGGAGGGAGCCCCACGCATTGGTTGCGCCCCAATTATCAGGTGGCTTCTCCCT
>DATFYP010000054.1:0-4696 GCA_035314985.1 Nitrososphaerales archaeon | reverse complement strand
TCCATCAACTTCAGCTTCCCGCAGATCCAGGCGAGCTCGTAATGAGATGAGGGGTCGTCCGGGTTGAGCTGTATGGCTTTCTTGGCCATCCCCAGAGCAGCTTGAAAGTCCCGCTTCGCCTCGTAGAGGAAGGTGTGGACGAGACAGACGACGTGAGAGAACGGGTCGAGCTCGGCCGCCTTCTCGATGTGGGACACCGCCTCATCCCAGCGCAGCTGCGCGATCAGGAGCTGGCAGTACCACTGATGGGCGCTCACATAGCTCGGCTTGAGCTCGATCGCCCTCCTGAACTCCTCTTCAGCTCCGCGCAGGTCGAACTGGGTCATCAGCGACACCCCCCTCGTGGCGTGCGCTTCCGCGAGGTCGGGGTCCAGCTCCAGCGCCTTCGCCACCATCTCCCCGGCCTTCCTGCTGTTCTCGACCGCATCCAACCCGAAGTTGGTGGTCAGGACGTGATAGCAGTCTCCCAGGCCGACGTATCCCAGGGCGAAGCCCGGATCCTCCTTCACCGCCCTCCCGAAGTACCCGACGGCCTTCCTGACGTCGTCCAGCCCTCTCCTGTTCCAGTGAAACCTCCCGTTGAGATACAGGTTGTAGGCCTCGGCGCTGGACGTGGGCCTTCCCTGGGTCTTCACGCTGAAACTGGGGAACACCTTCACCTTCAGGGCATCGGCCGTCAGGCGGGCGATGTCGCTCTGTATCTCGAAGACGTCCTGCATGTCCCGGTCGTAGCTCTCGGCCCACAGGTGCCTGTCCCTTGCGGCGTCTACCATCTGCACCGTCACCCTGAGCCTGTTTCCCGCCTTGCGGACGCTCCCCTCCAGTATTGTCCCCGCGTTGAGCTCCCGGCCGACCTGCTTGACCGCCTTCGGGTTCCTCTTGTACTGCATGACCGATGTCCTCGAAATCACCTCTATCCCCTGGATCTTCGAGAGTGTCGAGATCATCTCCTCGGTCATCCCATCGGCGAAATACTCGTCCCCGGGGTCGGGGCTCATGTTGGCGAACGGAAGCACCGCCACCCTGCGCCCCACTTCTGAGGCGGCGACCTCTGCATCCGGTTCTCCCTCGCGGGCCTCCAGCCTGTAGACGTCTATCGGAATTGAGACGTTCTTCAGCTCGGGCGCCTCGAGCTTGGAGAACCTGAAGGGGACCTTGTTCCTGACCTGGTCGTAGGCCTGCTGCGAGACGCATATTCCCCCGCCCACGGCCAGGGGCTCTATCCTGGACGCTATGTTCACCGCGTCGCCGTACACGTCTCCCTCAGAATGGACCACGTCTCCTACATGAATCCCAATCCTCACCCGGAGGCTCTCGTTCTTCTCCCGGTTGTACCTCCTCACGGCGTCCTCCAGTTCGATGGCGCATTCCGTTGCGGCAAGGGCGCTGGCGAACTCGACCAGGAACCCGTCCCCCATCGTCTTAACCTCCGTCCCGCCGTGCTTCTTGAACAGTGGGCGCGCCAGCTCCCGCTGCGTCTTCAGGAGCCCGATGGCTCTGGACTCGTTGGCTTGCGTCATCGCCGTGAAGCCCATTATGTCGGTGAACATGATTGCGGCGAGCCTGCGCTCCTCGGAAGGCAAATCTACTCTCGCGCGTAACTATGCCGCATTCGATAAAGTTTCTCGCGGAATCTAAGCGCCGCTAGGCCTTATTCGTCAAGATGAGCCGGCGCGGTCACGTCGTTCCTATGACGATGGGCGTCCCGTGCAGGTCAGCTACATCGAACTTGGCGCTGATGGTCTTCTTCGACACCTGCGTGTCTGCAGTATGAGGGCTCCACTTCTTCTGCTTGTCGTCCCAATGGTGCAGCTTGTGGTTGACCGTGACGTTATCGTGGGTAATGTAGACCGTGGCCTTCCCTCTCGTGAGTCCCTCGACTGAAACGTCGAAGAAGAGCGGGGAACGCACTGGCTCCTGTCCGGCGATTGGCGGCCGCTGAGATCCCCAGCTCTGGGTGTTCACCCTGACGCGCGGACCGATGGTCCCGGCATCCGTTATCTCTACGCTGATTCCTTCCATGTCGTCTCTGTCTCGGCGAGGGATTAGCGGCGCGGTTATTTATTGTGCGCGTAGGCCGCTCAAGGGTAGACCGACATCAGGGCCCTCACCTGCGCTCTGCCCAGCTCTATGGGGGGCGTCCTCAGGGACCTGACCGTGAGGGTCTCAGAAGCGGCGTCTCCAACACTCACGAGCCTCTCGCCGGCGGTCGCGCCTCTCGTGGCTGCCACGCTGCTCAGGAAGGTCGTCAGCTCGTCTGGTTCTGCCCATTCGGCTCTCTTCCCGACCACGGCCGCGACCTCCCACAGGGTAACGGGCTTCGGGACCGGATTTCCCTTCAGAAGCGAACCCCCACGCCCTTCGGAGACTTTGAATGCGCCGATCCTCTCCACCGCCGTGCCAGCTACACTTAGGACGAGAATGTCATAGGGCGAAGCCACAAGCGCATGTCCAAGGTCATCTCCCTGCAGCCTGACCTTCTCGCCAGCCGCGTTGACCAGGGCGAGCGCCTCCTTCCCCTGCAGCGGCATCAAGTACGCGCCCAGAGGCATCAGGACTCTCGACAGTTCGCTCAGCCTGCTCACGACCTTCTCCTCGGCCCCGCGCCAGCCAAACGATGACTTCTCGACAACCAGGAACGCCCTCGCCTTGCCGTCAAACCTGACCACGAGGACTCCGGTGACGGCGGAAAGGACCTTCACGGCATCCCTTGTCACAAGCTTGAGCTCCGCGACCGCGCACCATCTGAAGGGGAGCAGCCGGTCCCTCAGAAGGATGGAATCCTCGACGGGATTCATCCCCACATGAAGGCGCGCACCGGGTCTCTTCCCATAGAGGAGTGTGGCCACCCCGAGCGCTGCGAAGACCACCGGGGAGAAGACGCCCCCGCTGACCAGGGCCACGAAAGAGAGGAGAATGAGGAAGACTCCCAGCCACTTGGTCGCGCCCACCCGCGACGGGCCCCTGGGAGCCGTCCCCTGCCTCTGACGCTTGCGCTTGAGGAGCCCGTAGAGGAGGTAAGCCAGCAGCGGAATTCCGACCATGAGGGACCCGGACACCAGCGCCCACATGGCGAGGAGGAAGACGAGCGCGCTGAGCTTCCAGCCCATCAGTGGATCCCGTCCTCATCGAACTTCATGTATCCGAACCTGGCCGACGGCGCGGCCGCCGGATGCCGTGCCAGCCACGCCCGCTTCGCTTCGGCGCTCTCGTCTTCCGGATTGACGGCAACGGCCTCCTTCTCCTTGCCCCTGTGCTCGCTCGTCAGCTCCACGCTGAACTTCGCCTCGTAGCCGAGTATCGCGCCGCCGTAGGGCCTGACCTCCCACTGGTGGATGGGGTTCACCGAGACGTGGCTGACCGTCAGCACCGCGAGCCCGAACTCGACGCAGAGCCTCTGCGCGTGGCTGAGCATCATCGAGAGCCCCGCGCTCCTCGCGGGAAGGTCCTGGGTGCTGGGGAACGAGGCCTTGAACGGCGCGGAGATGGAGTCGTAGACCAGCAGCTTCGCCTTCGTCTCCTTCACGAGCCGCCTGAGAAGCGAGTTGTAGCTCGGCGTCCTCAGCAGGTGCAGCTCGACCCTCCCTCCCTCGGAGACCGCCTTCCCCGCCGTGACCCCATGCAGCCCTATCAGGTCGGTGACCTCCGGCACCTGGATTAGGACCACCGACGGCTCTTTCACCTCCACCGGCTCGATGTAAAGGTCGGACGCGAAGATGTCCACGGCCTCCTCCAGCTGAAGGTCCGTGTACGGGAGTTCCAGCCTGTTCAGGGCTGAGGCGAAGGCGGTCGTCACCTGGCTCCGCGGGGCGTGCCTCTTCCTGTCCTTCGGCCTCTCCTCCTTCTCGGCCTCCTTGTCCCAGGAGCCCCGCTTCAGCCCGACCTCTACGACCGGGACTTCCTTGCCGACCCTCTTCGACAGGGGCCCCTCCCACGACTCCAGGAGGTAACTCTTGTAAGACTGTTCAGTGTCGAGGACGACTGCGCTGCCGCCCGAAGCCACCGTGGCGAAGGCGGTCTGGAGGGACAGCAGGCTCTTCCCCTCCGCCTTCTCGCCGAAGAACTGGGTGACGGTCCCCGACGCCAGCCCGCCGTTCAGCATCAGGTCGACGGCCTTACACTGGGTCTGGACTTTCTCCATTTCCTCTCAGCTCCCTCAGCCGCTTCTTGCCGAGCTCCATCAGCACCAGCACCGACGACGGCGAGTCCCTCCCCTGCCCGAACTTCACGAATGCGATGCACCCGTCCCTCTGGAGGCGGTCGACCTCACCTGCGACCGCGCCGGCGGGGAACTCCGGGGAGAGGACGCTCACCACCGAGGTCCTGGTCGCGGCTTCTGACGACGCCACGAGCTCGAGGATCCTGCGCTCGACCTCCTCGCCGGCCGATGCCTGCGCGCCCCCTTCCTTCCCCTGCTTCGCTTTCGGTTCGAACTCCCTGGGAACGAAGGCCTCGACCGAGTCGTTGGCGAAGTTCTGAATCACGAACATGTTCGGGAGCGCCCTCGGATCCCCCTTCATCTCATTCCACATCTCGCCCGAGTAAAGCCTGAGCGGGGACCCCTCGACCAGGAGCTGGTCCAGGGCGTGTCCGGAGTCGGCTGCGAAGACCACCCCGAGACCGGCGCCGACAACACACGTCCTCAGGTAGGAGCTGTGTCTCGGGACCCTGAATGACCTGAACAGCCTTTCCGCGC
>DATFYP010000053.1:0-3795 GCA_035314985.1 Nitrososphaerales archaeon | reverse complement strand
CTTCGACGACCGCGGCTTCCGAGGCATTGGCCCGTGGCACGAGCAGCCCATCGCGACCTTCGAGGACAGCCTGGAGCGCCATCGAGAGGATCCCCTTGACGGGGCGGGTCTCCCCGGTCAGCGCGAGCTCGCCGACGATGGCGTAATTGCCGGGCCGGTCGAACGCGACCTGACCGCTGGCCAGCAGCAACCCCAGCGCGATCGGCAGATCAAAACCATTGGCGTCCTTCTTGAGGTCGGCCGGAGCGCGCTTGCGAAGCGGAACCTAAACGCCTGAACCTATTAGGGACATTTCTCTGCCGGGTACATGTCGCCTGACCGCAAATGTTGGAAGAGGGCCATGCATCCCATCAGTTTACCAGGGAAGGACTTCGGAAGCCAGCAGCGATGACGATCTAGCCTTCGCTCCGTCCCTGGCTACTTCTCTCCCGATTCGGGGGACGGTCAAGCTCCATAAGTGTGAGTTCGGGTTAGCGAGTCCGCTACCATCTGGGCGGGTGCCAAATCGAAGAAGTGACCGAAAGTCTCGCCCGAGAAACCGGCTGTAGAGTCTCTCTGTTGTGTGGCGTTCACATCTGCTGTTGATCCAACACTGCACGTAAGTTGGAAGTTCTGCTCTCCCCCTCTCTGATCTTGACCAGGCGATCCGGGAACGCGGCCATAGAATGTCCGTCGCAGGGGCGACGAGGCGGGGAACGAACCGTGTCAGAAGGACGACCATGCCATGACGATCACCAGAGACATCTTGGAAAGCTACCTGACGTGCCGGTACAAGGGCCACCGAAAACTGGTCGGAGAGCGAGGCGTCCCCGCGGACTACGAATTGCTGCGGAGAGAGGAGAGGGAGCGGGTCCGGCAGAGGGCTGTGGACCTGCTCATTGCTCGACACCGGGAAGGAGACGTAACGCAGGGCATGTCCGTGACGCCGGACCAGTTAAGACGAGGGGTCGGTCTAATCTTGGACGCGTGCGCGGAGGGCGAAGGTCTGTCCGTCAGATTCGATGCCCTCAAACGGATTGAGGGAGGGTCCAGCCTTGGGGACTTCCACTACGTCCCGGTGCTGATCCACGAGACGGACAAGCCCGGCCGGGAGCAGCGAGCGCTGCTGGCAATACTCGGCCTATGCCTGAGTCCCGTCCAGGGGAAGGAACCTCCATGGGGCCTCCTGATCCACGGGCAGAACTGCCAGACCCGCAAGATCAAGCTGGGACGGGAGGTCCAACAGGCCCGCCAAGCCTGGCAGGCCATACAGGAGGCGCAGGTGAGCGGCACGCCTCCCAGACTGATGCTAAATCCTCACTGCCAGGTCTGTGAATTCCGGCAGCCATGTCACACAGAAGCAACTGCGAAAGACGACCTGAGCTTGCTACGGAGCATGGGCGAAAAGGAGATCGCCAAGTACACTCGTCGGGGCATCTGCTCCGTCACCCAACTGTCCTACACCTTCCGCCCTAGGAAGAAATACAAGACGTCGAATCAAAGGGTGCAGCCTCACCAACATGCGTTACAGGCCCTCGCTATCCGGGAGAAGAAGGTTCACATCCTCGGCACACCGGAGCTACCCTTTTCCTCGACGCGAATCTACTTCGATATCGAGGGCGACCCGGAACGCCGCTTCAACTACCTGCTGGGGATGATTGTCGAAGGGAACGGGGTTGTGGAGCGACACTCGTTCTGGGCAGACAGGCCGACCGAGGAACCTCGTCTCTTACAACAGTTCCTGGACGTCATCGGGCGTTACGATGATTATCACCTCTATTGCTACGGCGGCTACGAGGCAGCGTTTTTGCGGCGTCTTATCAAAGAGTTGAAGTGTCAGGAAGTAGGTCAGAAGATCCTGCCTCGCTTGGTCAACGTTCTGTCTATCATACATGCGCACGTCTATTTTCCGACCTACGGCAACGGGCTCAAAGATATCGGCAAGTTCTTGGGGTTTCGCTGGACGGAGGCGGACGCTTCCGGCATCCAGAGCATCGTCTGGCGGCGATGCTGGGAGGAGACCCACGCCGCCGCGTTCAGGGACAAGCTGACGGTCTATAACATGGAGGACTGTGCCGCTCTGAAGATGGGTACGGAGTTCGTTTACGCTCAGTGTGCCCGAGAATCACAGCCTCAGAAGATGAGCGAGGATGGGTTTGACATTGCGCGGGTCGAGGACATCGGCCCCCAAAGTTCCCGCCCAGAGTGGGGAAATGCTGCTTTCGCACTACCCGAGTTCTCCTTCGTCAACGAGCGGGCCCATTTCGACTACCAGAGGGACAAAGTGTACATCCGCACCAGCACGACCCTCCGAAGGGGGCTGGTTCGGAAAGGCACCAAGCTTTGGAAGAAGAATCGTCGGGTCAACCAGGAAGTCGAGATTTGCAGCCCATCCTGCCCTTATTGCGGTGGGACAGAACTGGCACGGCGTCAGAACAGGCACCTAGCCCGGCTCGCCTTCGACCTCCGCATCACTCGTAGCGGCATCAAGGGATGGGTAACCCGCTATAGAACCACTTGGCACCACTGTGCCGAGTGCGGCAAGCGGTTCGTTCCGGCGGACTATCTTCGGCTGGAAGAGTACTGCCATTCTCTCAAGAGCTGGGCGATGTACGAACACGTAGCACACCGGACGAGCCTCGCGAACATCGCGGAGACAATCAGGCAGTGCTTCAATCTTCCCATCTACACCCAGGACGTCCACGTCTTCAAGCAACTGCTCGCCGACTACTACCGAGAAACCTACAAACGGCTCTTGGAGAAGATCGTGAGTGGAGTCCTGCTTCATGCGGATGAGACTGAAGTCCACGTCAAGCGGATAGGCAAAGGGTATGTCTGGATCTTCACGAACTTGGAGGAGGTCGTGTGTCAGTACCGGCGATCGCGCGAGGGAGATTTCCTGCACGATCTACTCAAGGACTTCCGGGGTGTGCTGGTCTCCGACTTCTATGCAGCTTATGACTCGCTGGATTGCCCGCAACAGAAGTGCCTTATCCATCTGATCAGAGATTTCAACCAGGACATCGTGAGCCACCCTTGGGATGAGGAACTCAAGTCCCTCGCCTCCGCCTTCGGTCGCCTGCTGAGAATAATCGTCGCCACCATCGACCAGTACGGGCTGAGGCAACGGCACCTCGGCAAGCACCGGCGAGAAGTGGACCGGTTCTTCCAGACCTCCACGGCAGAGTCCCTTCACTCGGAAGTGGCCGAGGGTTACCGGAAGAGGCTGCTGAAGTACCGGGACAGGCTCTTCACGTTCTTGGACCACGACGGCGTGCCTTGGAATAACAACAACGCGGAACACGCTGTGAAAGTCTTCGCCACCTATCGTGAGATGGCAGATAACCTGATCACCGAGAATGGCCTGAACCAATACCTCGTGTTGCTGAGCGTCTACCAGAGTTGCAGGTACAAAGGAGTGAGTTTCCTGAAATTCCTGCTCTCAGGGCAGAAGGACATTGACGCTTTCCGCGAGATTGGCGGGAAAAAGGTGCTCTCAGCGATCGAGCTTTACCCCGAGGGTACTATGTCGAGCCGTCCGGGCCGAAGAGGTTTGGGAGGAGAGTCAGCGGAGGAAGGATCTGTAATCGCACCGGCTCCGAGCGAGATTCTTGACCAGCCGAAGACACAGTGTTAAGGCCAGAGTGGTGTCTCACTTTCTGCCGGTTCATTCGAGACTGTACTTTCCGCGATTTGCTTCCTTTAACCCCCTGACGCGGCTCGGGTAGACAAATGTCGGTCCGGCGGGGACGATGGTGGTGACGAAACCTGCCGATCAACCCCGGACGGAGCCGGCCATGACATCATTGCACCAGG
>DATFYP010000052.1:0-7723 GCA_035314985.1 Nitrososphaerales archaeon | reverse complement strand
TCACATAGGTAGCCGGCGATCTCTCTGGGAGGAGCTCCATCTTCTTGTCGAACAGCGTTTCGATGAAGTGCTTGTACTCCGCATCGCTAAGCTCGTATGCCTGCTTCCAGTCTGCGATGGGGGCTCCTGCCACGCCGCACGAGAAGAGTTCTGGCATTCTGCCGAGAGCCAGAAGTGCGGAATAACCGCCGTAGCTGTAGCCTACTATGGCCACCTCTGAAGCCAAGTGGTTCTTCTGCGCCCACTCGGCGGAAGAGGCTATGTCCATCAGGTCGCCGCCGCCGGGGTCGCCGATGTCCAGCTTTCGGTACTCTTCCCCGTAACCGGTCGAACCCCTGTAGTTCGGCGCGATGACGTTGTAGCCGGACAGAACCAGAGAGTTGAGGAGCACGCTCCATGAGTTCAGGATTTCACCCCAAGGCCCCCCGTGGACGTAGGTGACGGTTCTCCTCGGGACTCCGGTCCCGTCGTCAACTACGAGAGCAGGGACCTCCCGCCCGTCGAAGGACTCGTATCTGATGAACCGACCTTCGGCGAGCTTAGATCCGAAACCCTGAGGGAGCGGGTTGTCCAAGACTACCTTCAGTTCTCCAAACTCTGGCTCGATTTCGAGGATCCTGATCGGACTAGCAACCGTCGTCTGGGCGACGTAGGCCTTTCCGTCCAGCAGCGTGAATCCCCAGATGAAGCCCCGGGGCGTCTTCACCTCTCTGCCGTCTAGGAACGCCTTCGCCTCTCCCTCCTTCTTCCCCACCGACCAGATCCGGCCGTCCTCCGTCCAGCCGTAGTATTGGTTCTCGGTCGCGTCGTATGCGATGTGGTCGGGGTGACCGAAGGCCGCCGGCGCAGTCTGCCTTGTGTTCATGTCGTGGACGTAGAGCTGATTCCTGCCTGCGTAGTCGCTCTCGAACAGAATTTGCGCCCCCTTCAGGAACGGCGCCTTGTTCACCGAGCCGGGGCGGGGGGTGAACTGCCTGAATTCCCCCGAAGAAATGTTGAGTATGAAGATCTCCGAGGACCTGGGGTTCTTCGCTAGGAACCCCGCGCCGACCACAAAGTTGTCGTTCATGTCGGTAACCTGCGCGAAGGATTCGAGCCTCGCCTTCTTTTCAAGGCGCCCAGATTCGGAGAGGTAGACCGCCGCTTCTTCCGCAGTGGATGCCGTGAGGGCGACCCTTTCCCCGCTCATGGCCAGCCCCTCGACGCGCATCGGCGTCATCTCTACGGCAGGCGACTCCCCGCCATCCACGGCGTCGACCCTGTAGACGAGGTGGAGTTCGCGCCCCTTGGCGGTGTCCTTGAGGTAGACGACGGAGTTCGAGTCATGCCTCGGAAGTGCCACCTGGTCGGGGGAAGCGACCGGACCCTCAGTCAGTCTGGACCTTGCGCCGCTGGGCGCATCCAGCGCCCAAAGAGTGGATGTCCCGCCTTGGTTCGAAACGTAGATGACTCTCTGCTTGGTTGACCCTACAAGATAGTTGAAGGGAACGCTCGCAAGTGTCTCGAGGGTCTTCGCCGTCTCCGCGACGCTCACGGTTCTGAGCCTGAATGCTGGCGTTATTGAGTCTTGTATCCGCCTGCCCCAGATTCAGCCGACCCAAGCCACTTGTGGACCGTCGGGACTCCAAATGGGCTTCTCGAACTCGAGTTGCTGGAGAGCCGGGACCACTTCGAACCAGATTGTAGGAGTCAGCGGCGACGCGATGGTGCTGGGAGAAGCACTGTGCTACTGTCGCCCGAACGGCGTCGGGGTAATCTCAAGCAACCCATGGAGGGAGTGGTCCATACAGCCGGCGCCGACACAGAGACGGCCCTATATTCCGGTCTCTATGCGGACCGCGTAACCAAAGACGTAGAGGGCAACCGTGGCCCCCAGCAGTATCGCGAGGATTTCGACAAAGTCCCTGGTGAAGGGCTTGTTGGTGATAACAGTGCTATAGTACGTGGTGAGTGCGAGCTGCACAACAGCCAATCCGAGGGACGCGCCGAGCGCGATTACCATGCTCTCGGTGAGGAAGTACGGCGTGGCCAGGAAGACGGCGCTGACGAAGTACGATACGCCGGTGTAGACCGCGGACAGTTTCGCGGAGCCCTTGAACCCCTGCTTGGCCTGGGCATATGCGGCAGACGCCATCGCCAGCGACGCCGCACCGCCAGCGACCACACCAGCCAGACCAGCAATCTCAGTTCTGTTGTAGATCCCGAGAGACCCAGCGTGAATACCGCTAATCTCAACCAATGAGTCGGCGAGACCCAAGACGATGAACGAGATGTAGCGGACTGCGGTGCTCTCGATCTTGTGGGCGAATTCGTTTTCGTGCTCTCTCTCGTCAGCCACCATCTCGTCGAAGGCAGCCTTGTCGCCAGGGGGGATCAGACTGGCGAGGGCTTGGTACTCCTTTACCACCGACGCCTCGTGCCGGTCCAGGTATCTCGAGGCGAACGTGAGGCCGAGTACGCGCCGCAAGAAGAGTATCCAGTAGAGCTTCAGCCGGTTGAGTCTCGGCGTCCCCCCGGGGACGTACTTCGCCCAGAATTCGTAGTGCTTGTTCTCCGTGGCCGAGAGCTGCATGAGGATGGCGGAGAAGGGGCTGCCGGAGCCGACGGTTCTGGAGAGCCTCGCGTAGAGCGTCGAGTCGGTGTACTCGTGGGACATGCGTTCCTTCGCCACCCTGGACAGCTCGGAGCTGACGGTCGACATCGGGTAGTTCCCGGCGACAGGCTCTCGTATTTGAACGCTGAGGGATTCGCGGAACCCTCGTTCCGCCGCCGGCCTCTAGTTCGCTACTGCAGATACAGTGCCGGCTTCATGGGGAGCGCGTCCTTGGCCTTCCCGGCGGGGTCGTCCATGTCCTTGCCCCCGGCCTTCTGGACCCTCACTCCGATCCCCAGCTCCTGAGAGATGAAGGGCGCCGCGCCTGACAGCACCGCGTACTCGTCGAACCCGCGAGAAGTGATGAACCTGGCGACGAGGTCTTCTCCCAGCTCGTAGGCGAGTTTGAAGACCCGGTCAGGAGCTATCTTGAGGGCGGAATACTTCCTCACCGCCGCCCCCACGTTCTCCTTCTTCTGCTTCGCCGACACGATCTCCACGAAGTAGCTCCTCGCAGCGTCAGAGGCCGCGTAGATGTTGAGAGTGGACTTCTTCCCCTTCACCACCTTCAGCACGTTCCTCGCGTCTTCCAGCACCCTGTCCACGACGATTTCGGCAAGCTCAGCCCCATCGTCGACGGGGAAGTCCTTCAGGGAGGGCCAGTCGGCCTGGCAGACCAGCCCTTTTCCTCCCAGCTCGTGGTGCATCTCTTCTGCTACGAAAGGAGCGAAGGGGGCAATCATCCTGGCCCAGGCACTGAAGACGTCGGAAAGGGTCTCCCGCCTCGGCTTCCTGCTGCGTCGCAGGTACCTGCGGATGTCGTTCCAGGTGTCCAAGAAGGCGGCTGAGGACGCCCTGCGCGTCTTCATCTCGTCCAGGGCCTGGGTGACCGTGCTGATCCTCCTGTTCATGGCGGAGTAGAGCCAGGAGTCTATGACCTCCTTGTCTCTCTTGACCGAGGACCTCAGGTTCTTCTTCATGAACGGGACCAAGGACTCGATCTTCTGTCTGGTGTCCTCGGCATTTCT
Organism: Nitrososphaerales archaeon; assembly: GCA_035314985.1. Taxonomy (GTDB): domain Archaea; phylum Thermoproteota; class Nitrososphaeria; order Nitrososphaerales; family Gagatemarchaeaceae; genus DATFYP01. Next base: position 4,102 of record DATFYP010000052.1, on the reverse strand, counting down.
GTCCCTCCAGTCGGCGTCCTCCATCCCGTCGGCCGTGAGCGCCAGGGCCAGCCTCAGCGCGTCCGCCCCATGCTTCTCCAGGGCGGCCCTCCAGGTGACGAAGTTCCCCTTGGTCTTGCTCATCTTCTTCCCTTCGACCTGGATCATCCCGTTGACGCTGAAGCCCCGCGGCCAGTGCTTCTCGGGGAACAGCGCGGCGTGATGGAACGCGAAGAAGGTCAGGTGGTTGGGGATGAGCTCCTTGGCAGAGTTGCGCATCTCGACCGGGTACCAGTAGGTGAACTCTGTCCTCATTTCGCGCAGCCTCTTCTCGGTCAGCTTCGCGGCCTTCGACACGTTCGCCGGGTTCCCCTTGCCGTGGAACACGTAGTCGCAGACCTCGGGCGTCAGGTTCTCCGGGGCGACCTTCTCCTGGTTCACGAACTTGCTGATGGTGTAGTAGGCCATGTAGATGGTCGAGTCGCTCAGAGTCTCCACCAACCACTCCTTGTCCCACGGGAGCTTGGTTCCCATTCCCGTCCGCCTCGTGCACGGCCAATCGTTCAGCCATTCTATGGTGGAGTAGTACCACTGCCTGGACTCGCTCGGGAAGACGTTCGCCTTTTCGATGAGCTCCTTCGTCTTCGCCTTCCAGTCCGGGTTGGAGTAGTTGAGGAACCATTGGTTCTCGAGGATCTTGACGTAGCACCTTGTCCCGCACCGGCAGACCACCTTGTCGGGGAACTCGAGCATCTTCGTCAGGCGCTGCGTCTTGGCGAGCAGTTCCATCGCCTTCTCCTTGGCCTCGCTCACCTTCATGCCTGAGAGCGGGCCGGAGTCGGCCGACATCACGCCGCCGTGGAACTCATCCTTGTACAGCTCCTCGGTGGCGACCTCGAGGCGGGGGTCCAGCGAGTCGACGGCGCCGGACTTGCGCACTGCGTCGTCGGCAGGGACCTTGGAGTAGCCCTTCAGGACGATTATCGGAACTGGCTTCAGGGCGTTGGCTATGTCCCTGACCGGCTTGGGAGCGCTTGCCCTCCCCTCCTGGATGTCGCGGAGGGCCATTAGGTCGTAGGGAGCGTGGGCAGGGACGCTGTAGACCACCCCGGTAGCCAGCTCTGCGTCCACGAACTTGGCCGGGAGGATGGGGAGGGACTTTCCTGTCAGGGGAGCCATGGCGTACCTGCCGACAAGCTCCACGCCCTTGAATGAGCGGATGGGAGTAACTTCGTGCTTCTGTTCCGACAGGCGTGTCAGCGCCGATGCGCTCACGACCCAGAGGTCGCCATCAATTCTCGCTTCGGAGTACTCGGCGTCCGGATTCACCCAGATGTTCGTGGCGCCGTAGATCGTCTCCGGCCTGACGGTCGCGGCCGCAAGAGAGAACTCTCCCAGGTGGAACTTGATCAGGTTGAACTGCTCAGGGGAGATTCCTTCTCCCTCCATCCTGTCGGCGTCGCCGGTGGGGCTCTTGTCGTAGGGACACCACACCACCGGGTGGGTGCCCTGGACCACGTATCCCCTCTCCCGGAGGCGGAGGTACTGCCACTCCACGAACCGCCTGAACGCCGGGTCGACCGTCCGGAACTCCCTCCGCCAGTCGATGGAGAAGCCAGTGTCCTTGATGACCTGCCTGCTGACCTTGGTGTAATACGACGCCAGATACTCGGGGTCGACGAACTTGTCCACCTCGGATTCCGGAACCCCGTCCAGCTGCACCAGGGCGCGCCTGGCCGCCTGGTCACCCTTCTTGATCCTCAGGCTCATCCCGCCGATGGACTGGCCGGTCCAGTGCCAGGCGAAGGGGAACAGGACGTTGTAGCCCTGCATCCGCTTGAAGCGAGCGTACGCCTCTATCCTCATTGCCGTGAAGGCCGTGCCGACGTGGACCGGGCCGTTCATGTAAGGGAACGGGAAGGTGACGAAGACCTTCTTCTTCCCGGCAACGGGGTCGGCCTCGAAGACGCGCCTTTCGTCCCAGACCTTCAGCCAGTACTTCTCTCGGTCTGCCACCCTGATCAGCTCCCGAGTCCCGCGACGATGCCTTCGACCGCTGAAGCGGCGGCGTCGATCTTGTCGGCGGAGGGACCCCCTCCCTGGGCGAAGGCGGGCGAGCCTCCCCCGGACCCTCCCATGAGAGGGGCCACCTTCCTCACGATTTCGCCTGCGGAGAACCCGGCCTTCCGCGCTGAATCGCCCGCAAAGCAGACCACCCGGGAGGACTTCGGGGTGGAGAAGAAACTGACGTACACTAGCGACGGGTCAGACGCGACGCTCTTCTCTCCCTGAGCAATAATCTGGTCCTCGCCGAACTGCGGGCGCACCGCCACATAAAGCCTTACCGAGCCGACCTTCTTAGCGAGACGGGGAATCTCCGACGCGGAGAGGTCAGCCAGGGCGTCGCCGAGCTTCTTCTCGCGCGACCTCGAGGCCTCGAGCTCCTGCACGACGGCCCGGGCCACCTTCGGAAGGTTCTCCCTCTGGGTCTCGAGTGCCGACGAGAGCTCCTGCAGCTCCGAGTCCATCCTGTGAACGTACTCGACGGCCGCCTCCCCTGCGACGAACTCCAGCCGCTCGACCCCGTCCTGAATCCGCTCGGCCTTCGTGATCTTGATCAGGCCGACCTCGCCCGTGGCACGCGAGTGCGTCCCTCCGCACGCCTCTATGTCCCACTCCCCGATGTTGACGACCCTCAGGAGCTTCGTCGGGACGACTCCCCCCTGGTAGAGCCTGAAGCCGTATTTCTCCTCCGCCTCCTGCCTCGGCATGAGCGTCGTCTCCACTTTGAGGTTCCTGCGCACTATGTCGTTGGCCAGGTCCTCGATCTTCCTGACCTCCTCCTCGGTCAGGTGGGAGAAGTGAGTGATGTCGATCCTGCCGTAGTCTTCCTCCTTGAACGCGGAGTGTTGCCAGACCCAGGGCCCCAGTATCTGCCTGGATGACCCGTTCAGGATGTGGGTGGCTGTGTGTATCTGTGTGATACGCCGCCTCCTGCGCGAATCGACCGTACAGGCCACGGTCGCGCCCGCCTTGGGCGCCTTCCCGTCGACCCTGTGGATGACGATTTCGCCGTACTTCTCGACGTCGACGACCTTCACCCCTCCTATCGTCCCTCTGTCGGGCTCCTGGCCGCCCCCTCTCGGATAGAAGACCGTGCGGTCGAGGACCACTTGGCCGCCGGGGAAGACCTTGAGCACCCTTGCGTCGAAGTCGAACTCCGCGCCGTCCTCGTAGTAGACGAGTCGGGTGGGGGGGAGCTTATCCACGTCGAACTTCGGCCTGGGCTCCTCGACCTCTCTGGCGATGTGCTTCGCCTGGACCTTCTCGTAGAAGTCCTCGGGCTTGGAGACCTTGGCGCCCGCTTCCTCCAGCTGCTCGGGCGTTATCCCGTCAGAATCGTAAAGGCGGATGAGCTCCTCGGTGGCGACCGGCTTCCCGGAGGACGAGATGGACGAGACGACCTTCGAGACCCTCTCTGCCGAGGACGCGTAGCGGTTCGCCTCGACGCCGATGACTTCGGCGACGTCGCTCCTGTGTTCCTCCAGCTCGGGGTACATCGCCTTCAGGTAGTCGATGTGCCAGCCGACCACGTCTTCTATCATGAGGGGGAACTTGTAGTAGTCGATGAAGTTCCTCGCGCGCCTGTAGAGGATCCTGAGGTTGTAACCGCCGCCAGAGTTGCTGGGGAGCATCCCGTCGGCTATGCCGAACAGCAGGGTCTGAGCGTGGTCGGCGATCGCGTAGAGGGCCTCCATGGGGGCGAGCTGCGCCTCCAGCTTCTTCGGGTCGACCCCGAGCTTCTTCGCGATCAGCTCCCTCTGCCTGGCAAGGGAGCCGAATTCGTCGGCGTTCATGGAGCCTGCGAGACGGGAGTAGTTCAGGAACAGCCTATCGTCCACCTCGACCTTGCAGAGGTCGTTCATCTCCTTCAGGATTGTGCGCCATTCGGTGTCGTAGCACGTGGGGGTCCCGGTCGAGAGCCAGGCCCATCTGTTGAGCCCGGTGCCCATGTCGACGACCTTCTCCTCCATCTCCTTGTAGTCGGATGGTTGGCCCTCGAAGGCCGTGAACACGGCGTTGCCCAGCTCGAGGCCCCTGACGAAGTACTCCAGAGAGTAGC
>DATFYP010000051.1:0-3381 GCA_035314985.1 Nitrososphaerales archaeon | reverse complement strand
CAAGGCAGAGCGCGCAGCCAGCCAGCCAGGCGGTGGAGTACCCCGAACTCCCCGCGACCAGCGAAAAGACGAGGGCTGGGACGAAGGAGCCCGTCAGGGATATTCCGTTCACCCAGGCTATCGCGAGGCCGTCGTACTGCGGCTCGGCCGTGTTCAGGTCCCTCGCCCAGGCGAATGCTATCGTGAAACCTACTCCCGACACTACCCCTCCCAGTGCGGTGCCGACGGCCGCCAGGGCCAGGCTTGGCACGCTTGCCAGCAGGAGGGCCACGACCATCCCTGCGCAAGACAGCACCATCAGGAGCCTGGGCCTCCGGGTCCCGTCGTAGAGGCTCCCTCCCCAGATGGCGGTCGCGATTGGGACTACCACGATGGCCGCGGTGACGAGCCCCGCCGTGGCTAGCGGGACTCCGAGCGAGGCGTTGAGGTAGTACACCATGAAGCTGGAGATCAGGATGTTGCCGATGCTGAGGCCGAGGGTCCCCAGGCCGAGCAGGATCAGCTGGCGGTCCTTCAATATTCCCAGGAGCGCCGGAGTCCTGATCCTGAAGCCGAGATTCGCCTCGTCGCCGGGGACCATGATCAGGACGAGCAGCCCGGTCGCGGCGCCGAGGCCTCCGCTGAGAAGGAGGCTCGACTGCCACCCCGCCTCCGATGCGATGACTATCCATGCATAGAGCCCAAGGATGCCTCCCACGTCGTATGCCGAGTTGAAGACTCCGACCCCGACTCCCGCCCTCGTTCCCCCGAAGAACTTGGCAACCAGGACGACCGCGGGGGCGAACACCAGGGCCATCCCGACCCCCACCAAGAACCTCAGCTCGGCGACCTGGGCCAGCTGCGAGGAGGCGGCGATCCCCAGCGTTGCGACCGAGAACAGCATGATTCCGGAGACCACCACTCTCTTCGGGCCGATCTTGGCGGCAAGCACGCCTGCAGGGATCTGGGCCAGGCCAAGGCCGAGGTAGAAACTGGAGGTGACCACGCCCAGCCCGAGGACGCCGCCGTTGAGCGTCTGCTCCATCAGCCTGAAGATCGCTCCGATGTTAAGCCAGTTCGTCGCGTAGATTATTCTCGCAGCGACGAGCGCCACTATGGCCACCTTCCCCCTTGTCCCTCCCGGCATCGTCCTGGTTCTGACGCCCCGAGGTGGCGCTTAATTGGATTGCTCCGTCACCGCAGCAGGCGGCGGAAAGCGGAATCGGGGCGCTGTCTCCATCGGAGGCAGGAATCTGGCCTTGCAGCCTCCAATCGGCGCGGAACCAAGGTAGGACACGCCGACCTTTGACCAGCGGCGTTGCCTCGATTGTTCAAAGCGGCCATGGCAGACGGTGGGGTCGCCCAATCGCTGGCCTTTCTGGAAATTCTGGGCGGCCTCATACCTTGCGATGTTGGCGCAGGGGGGCTCAATCGCCGTTAAACCATCGCCTTGGGCGAAAAAACCTCAAAACAGGCTGTTTGGCATGGGTTTATATATCATTTCGGGCGAATTGGGCGCGAGGAAAACTCGCAGTGGTAACCGGATACTGCGTATACGAGAAGAAGAAGAACAGGGAGATTAAGAATCCCAAGCAAATCAAACTGAAGAACGGCAGGCCTGCGATCAAGGGCACCTGTGGCTCTTGCGGCAAGCCGATCTTCAGGATTGGAAAGCTCAAGTAAACTTACTCTCCCCTTTCCTTTTTATTTCGACTGCCCCGCGGGTGGCCGCGTAGGTTTGCCCCTGAAACTTTACAACAGCATGGGAAGGAAGACGCAGGTCTTCAAGCCTCTGAACGAAGGCGAGGTGAAGATGTATACATGCGGCCCCACGGTCTGGAACTACGCGCACATCGGCAACTACAGGACGTTCGTCTTCGAGGACCTCCTCAGACGGTATCTGAAGTTCAAGGGGTTCAAGGTCACGCAGGTGATGAACATAACCGACGTGGAAGACAACATCATCAAGGGGATCAAACAGTTCAAGATGACCCTGAAGGAACTGACCGCCTTCTACGAAAAGGCGTTCAGGGAGGACCTCGCGACCCTGAACGTCGAACCCGCGGAGGCATACCCGCGGGCGACCGAGCACATCGACGACATGGTGAGGCTCATCAACGTGCTCGTGGCGAAGGGGTTCGCCTACAGAAGCGAGGACGGCTCATACTACTTCGACATCTCCAAGTTCCCGGAGTACGGCGCCCTATCGGGCATCCGCCCGGCACAGCTGAAGGCGGGTGCCCGCGTCGCCCAGGACCACTACGAGAAGGACGAAGCGAACGACTTCGCGCTGTGGAAAGCCTGGGACGCGGCCGACGGGGAGGTATTCTGGGAGACCGAACTGGGAAAGGGGCGGCCAGGGTGGAGCATCGAGTGCTCCGCGATGTCCATGAGGTACCTGGGGGAGGAGTTCGACATCCACACCGGGGCGGTGGACAACAGGTTTCCGCACCACGAGAACGAGATAGCCCAGTCCGAGGGCGCGACCGGGAAGCGGTTCGTCAGATACTGGCTGCATGCGGGGTTCCTCAGCTGGGAGGGGGGCGAGATGCACAAGTCAGTGGGCAACGTGGTCTACCTGAGGGACTTGCTGAGGGACGGCTGGGACCCGAGGGCGATTCGAATGTTCCTGATCTCCGCGCGCTACCGCGACCCGGTCGACCTCACCCAGAAACAGCTGGAGCAGGCGAGGGCGCAGTTGCAGAGGCTCCAGGCCCTGATCGCCCGTCTCCAGGGCATCAAGGGGACGGCTGGAACGAGCTCCAGGACGGCCTCCGAGTTGCTCGACGGTTTCGAGGCCGCCATGGACGACGACCTGAACGCGCCCGCCGCGCTGACCGCCCTCTTCGGATTCGCCAAGAAGGCGAACAGCCTGGTCGACGCAGGCAGCGTCGGAGAAGCAGAAGCGTCCGAGATGCTCGCCTCCCTGAGGCGGGTCGATTCGGTCTTGGGCGTCCTCAAGTTCGATGAGGAACCCCTCCCGCCCAGGCTCGCCGCCCTCATCGCCGGGAGAGAGGAGGCGAGGAAGAGGCGCGACTTCGCCGACGCCGACAGGATCAGAAAACAGCTCCTGGACGAGGGAATCGTCCTGGAGGACTCGCCTCAGGGGACCGTCTGGAAGCGGAAGAGCGCGGGTTAAACTCGAGAACCCTCAAGCTCAACTTCGGTAAATCCTCCAGGTATTATGCCGCAACTCCAAGACTCGTTCGATGGCAGCGGCCACCACATCCATACCTGCCGGCGCCCAGGGGTTCCGCTCTTCGGCCCTCAGGAGGCCTGCAACAATCTCCCAGGGCGACCTGCGCCTGCTCGTAGAAAGCGACGGGGCGGTCTGCTCCGTCGACTCGCTATCTGAGGGAAGGTCCCTCTTCGGAAGGTCCCAGCTCTGCTTCTACAAGGTCC
>DATFYP010000050.1:0-7078 GCA_035314985.1 Nitrososphaerales archaeon | reverse complement strand
TCGCCCCCGTAACGCCCGCATCTCTGACTCCCTTGGTGGCGCGGCTCAGCAGGTGCCCTCCGATTCCGCTGCCGCTCATGCTGAGCAGGACCATCCGCCCTCCCGCCGGAAGAGAGAACTCCTTCTCGACATCCCTCCGTGCCTTCGTCACTCGCCTCACGATAGGGCCGGTGTGGCGCCTGTTGTCGAAGTCCTCTCCAAAGTCGGGGATAATCACGGCCGAGGCCTCAGACAGGAGCCGCGAGTACCATCTCGAAACTCTCGACTCTATCGCCCTTGCGGGGGCGGACCTCGCGAACCCGAGTTCTACCTCGTCTGTCACCAGGGCGTGCGGAAGTCCCTTCTCGATGGCGAGGGAGACCCCGGCGAATTCCTCATCTCCCACCGTGAGGTCGGGCTTGTATTTCCCCAGAAGCGCCCCCATCCTCCTCCGGGTCTTCCTGTACCCCCACCAGTATCTCGCGTACCAGAGCGAAGTCCTCTTCATCTCCCCGCCCGAGACTGCCGGGACCGCCCCGGTCACGGCTTCCTCCACGATGAATCCCTCCGCCCTAAGGTAGTCGGAGGCGTAACCGCCGGAAGCGAATACCACCTCGACCCCCTTCGAGCGCATCTGTTCTGCAACCGCCGAGGCCCTGGTCGCGTGGCCAAGTCCTATCGGGCTCACACCATAGAGCACACGCTTCAAGGTGTGGGGCCCGCCCTGCCCACGGAACCAAAACGATACGGCAGACGCTGACACAGGGGCAAGTGCGAAGCCGCGAACGGACTGCGCCTAAAAGACCTAGCTGTCGGGACTTGCCTCGCCGGCTTGTCATGATCAGGGAGACCGACAAGCCGACATACCAGACAAGATTCGCTGTGTGCGCGGTTCCGCCCCACGTTCCAGAGCTGGGAAGATCCACGGCTCTCCCCATGCACCTTCCATAAGCCCTTCAAGCGGACAGACGACCGGGCGGCAGTAAGCAGTTGGGAATAGGGTTATAGAATGACCTCGCGACATTCGCCGCCGAATCGGTCAGATGGGGACTTCCTAGATTGTCAGTTGAACCTCCTACGAGAAGGCGGGCGAAGAGACCCGAACCGCCATCTGACTATCACTTCTCGCAACTCGACGCATATCTCCTTCGAAGCCTGGAGCACACCAAAGACGAAAAGGAGATGTCCGGAGCTACGGGGGTCGATGCGCAGGTCATCAGAGGCAAGCTGGAGCTTCTGGTAAGACTCGGTTACCTGACCGAGGACATGGAATTGACCGAGAAGGGGTACGACGCAGTGAGTCAGTCCTACACAATAGAAATCCCTGATGACGACACCCAGGGTCCGCCGCCTCCACTAGCGCAGCCACCGACGGAGGACGCACAGCCGAACACCCCCGCCATCTCGGCACTGGACGATGGCGACAGAAGGCAGTGGACAAGAGAACTCGTTCTAGGAATCATCTTCATGGCTACGGGGGTTCTGGCGCTGATATACTATGCCGCCGCAAACATCGATTCGTACATAGGCGGGATACTTGCAGGGTCTCTCGCCTGGGTGGCACTGGGCGCCGCGGCCCTGCTTCTGGCTGGACTCACCCTATTGACCGATAGCCAGACGGATTGGCTCCAACTTCCATCCTAGGTCGAAACAAGTTCCTCTCCACGGCACAATTGGGCACATGCACACGTGCGGTCTGGAGCCCCCTTGAGAAGGGTTTTTTACCGCACCGCGGACCGCGGGACAGGAATTTGCTGAATCTCACGCTCAGCCTCATGTATTTCTTCCTGGTCATCGCCTTCGCCCTAGCCGCGATCATCCTCAGGACCATCGACGCAAGGGGGTTCCTCGCGAGCGTGGCGGTCGGCGTGGCGATAATCTACGGGGGCGGGGTGCAGTGGTTCATCATAGTGGCCGTCTTCTTCGCCCTCGGGGTTGCTTTCACGCTCTACAAGTACGGCTACAAGAAGAGGCTGGGCGGCGCCCAGGAGAAGGGGGGCGCCCGCAACTGGCCCAACATCCTGGCCAACGGGGGGATGGCTTCGGTCTTCGCGGTCTGCGAGTTCTTCCACCCCGGGGCGGCCTTCGCGGCGCTCTTCCTGGGGTCCATCGGGACCTCCGCGGCGGACACTGCGGCGACGGAGCTGGGCCTCCTCAGCAGGAGCCAGCCCAGGCTCATCGTGCATCCCAGGAAGGAGGTCCCCCCGGGGACGTCAGGAGGGGTCTCAGCCCTGGGGTTCGCAGGGGCGGCACTCGCATCGCTTGTGATAGGGGGGATGGCCTACGCATTGGGAGTGCTGGGCGAGACCGAGGGGCCCATCCCCGTGCTGGCGCTGTGCCTGGTGGGGGGAGTGTCGGGGGCCGTGGTCGACAGCATCATCGGCGCCACGATTCAGAGAAGGGGCTACTGCAAGGTCTGCCTGCGTGAAACCGAGTCGACCGTGCACTGCGGTGAGAAGACTGTGGTGACGGGAGGGGTCCCGTTCATCGAGAACAACCTCGTGAACCTGCTCTCGACCCTCGCCGGGGCCGCGGTGGCGCTTGCCTTCCTCGTTCTCGTCTAGCCGAAGACGGGCGGGAACCGGGTCAGGCCGCCGATCCTCGTCCCCAGCTCCTCAGCCTTCACCCTCTCCTGAGAGCGCGTGTCCCTCTCCCTCAGGGTCACGGTCCCGTCCTTGAGCGAGTCGTAGTCGACGGTGACGCAGTAGGGGACCCCGACCTCGTCCGCCCTGGCATACCTCCTTCCTATCGAGCCAGAGTCGTCGAGGAAGACGTCGAAGTCGTTGGCGAGGGCGGAATACACCTTCTGGGCCATCTCGGGGAGGCCGTCCTTGTTGACAAGCGGGAAGACCCCCGCCTTCATGGGGGCGAGGTACGGCTTGAGGGCCAGGGACCGCCTCTCCCCCTCCACTCTCATCGAAGTCTCGAGGATGGCGTAGATGCTCCTGTCCACGCCCATCGAGAGCTCGAAGACGTGCGGGAGCACCTTCTCTCCGTTGTCGTCGACCCTGAAGTCCGTCCCGCTCTGCTTGGAATGCCTGCTCAGGTCGTAGTCGCTCCTGTAGTTGCAGGCGACCAGCTCGACCCACCCGACCGAGAGCTTGGCCTCGAGGTCGAAGGCGGCCTTCGAGTAGAACGCCCTGTCCTTCTCCGAGAGGACCCTGAACCTGAGCACGTCCCCGGCGAGCCCCGCGGCCTCGTAGAATCGGACCAGCAGGGCGAGGTGGTGCCCTATCAGCTTGTTCGGGACGACCCCCTGGCTTACCGCCTCCCCTGCGGATATCTGCTTCTCTGAGCCGTCCGCCATCTGCATCCTGAGCTGGGTCGAGGCGAGCTCGTCGAACCTTGGGTCGTCCGTGCGGCTTGGGTTGAAGAAGACCTCGACCTCGGCCTGGTTCAGCTCGCGCACCCTGATCAGCGCCTGCCTGGGCGCGATTTCGTTCCTGAAGCTGCGGCCCACCTGCGCGAACCCGACTGGGAGCTTTATCCTCTGCGTCTTGAACAGCAGCGGGAAGTCGACGAAGATGCTCTGGCAGGTCTCGGGCCTGAGGTACGCCTCTTCCTGCAGGGGGCCGATCCCCACTCTGAACATCATGTTGAACCTCGAGGTCCCGGCGAGCTTTGAACCGCACTTCTGGCACTTGACCCCGCTCTTCTCCATCAGCGCGTCGTAGTCCGAGTCCGAGAGCTTCTCCGGCACCTGCTCCCCGGTCTTCTCCTCCACCAGCTTGTCGGGCCTGAATACTGACCCGCACTTCGCGCACCTGACGAACGGGTCGGTGAACCCCGAGAGGTGACCGGACGCCTCGAAGACCGCCCTGGGGAGGATCTGCGCGCCGTCGATCTCGACCATCTCCTCCCGCTTTACGAAGCTCCGCCTCCAGAGTTCCACGAACTTGTTCCTCATGGAGACGCCGAGGGGTCCGTAGTCCCAGAAGCCCGCGGGGGAGTTGGGGTAGCTGTCCGCCGACCTGAAGAAGAAGCCCTTCTGCTGGGCGAGCCTGATTACGTCGTCGAAAGCCATTGTCGCTACACCGCTCCCGCGGCTGGGGATATATGCGATTGGGGGCCCCTGATTGGGACGATTGGGCTGCCGGTTGTAGGCCTGACCGTCGCTGGCGTTCGCAGGCGGTGTGTTCTCGTCGCGTGTTCGCAACCTTAATCCCCAGGCCCAATCGCCGTGGTGGCATGGAGTGGAAGGCCGCCGCCCCGGTCCCCGTGATCGAGTCTTGGGACGTGTGCAAGCAGTACGGGGAGACCCACGCCCTCGTCGGCCTCAACCTAAGGGTGATGCCCGGAGAGATCTACGGGCTCCTCGGCCCGAACGGCGCGGGCAAGAGCACCATGATCAAGATCATCACCGGGCTCACAGAGCCGACCTCCGGCAGCGTGAAGGTCCTGGGGTTCGACCCGCAGGAGAGCCCCGTGGAGGTGAAGTCGAGGATCGGCTACGTGCCCGAGACCACGATGCTCTACGAATCGCTGAGCCCAAGGGATTTCTTCGAATTCATCGCCTCGGTCAGGCACCTCGACCAGCAAACGGCGAACAATCGAGTCTCCAGGCTGGCGACGGCGTTCGGGCTGGATGACTACTACGACTCGCCAATCGCCACCCTGTCCATGGGGACCAAGCAGAAGGTGACGCTGATCGCGGCGCTGATGCACGAGCCTCCGCTTCTCGTCCTGGACGAGCCCCTGAACGGTCTTGACGCCAAGAGCAGCAGGATCTTCAAGGACCTGATCTCGCTTCAGGCGCAGAGGACCGGCTGTGGCGTCCTGTTCTCGACGCACATCATGGAGGTCGCCGAGCACCTCTGCACGAGGATCGGGATCATCAACGAGGGGAAGATAATTGCGGAGGGGTCGCTGGACGAGCTCAGGAAGAACGCGTCCGCCCCCAGCGGGGGCCAGGCGTCACTTGAGGACGTCTTTCTCCGGCTCACCCACGAGGAGGAAGACGTAGCCGAGACGGTGAGGGCGCTGCGTGACGCGTTTTCTTCGCCGGCGGCGTAAAATGCCATGAACCTCAGGGATGCCTGGCGGCTAAGCGGGATACCCTACCGCGAGCTTACGTTCAGGTCCGCAGTGATTACGAGGGGCTCGACACGCGGGGGCTTCGGCGGGGCCTCGAACCCTGCCGCCCGGGTCAAGGCCATAATGAGGGGGGCGGTTTTCAGCAAGGTGATCTTCACGCTCTTCATCGGAGCGGGCACAGTCTTCACCTTCTACCAGTTCATCCAGAACCGCAACGCGGCGGACCTCGTGGGGGGTGTCACCTTCAGCCTGGCCGTGACCCTGTCCTACCTTGTGCTCTATTCTCTCCAGGTCCTCCCCTCGTTCGCGAGCGCCGAGCCCTACTCCCTTCTGACGACGCTCCCGCTTGAAAACGCGGAGTTGTCCCTGGTGACGATGCTCTCGGTGGTGAGAACCTTCGACACCATCGCTGCCGTAGCGATAGGAGGTCAGGTCGTCATGGTGGCCCTCCTGACTGGCTCTGTGCTTGCCACGATACTGATGGCATTCGCCGCAGTCGCCAACGCGATCTTCGGCGTCGCGCTCTCCATCTGGCTGTCGGGGGTCTTCCAGAGGAACATGACCCGCGGAGGCAGGGGAAAGGGCGCGGCCATAGGGAGGTTCGTGTTCCTGATTTCTTGGGGGCTGGCCGCGGCTAGCCTCGGGTTCATGTTCAACCTCGTCGACTACGCCGTCCCAGCGTTGGATGCTGCCGTATCAGGGGCCCTGGCAACCACCGCCATTCCCATAGTGTTCTCCCTCGTTCACCCCTTCGCAGCAGGGGTTGCCATAGCTTCGGTGGCTTTCCCACTCTTCCCCGCCCTGACACCTACCCTGGGCCTGGCGTCGGAGGTCTCCTTCTTCGCCCTTGCCGGGTACGTCCTGCTGTCGCTCTTCGCGGCCAGGAGGACGCTCAGGGTAGCAGCCGCGGTCGCCCGCGGTTCGACTGTGACAGTCATCCGCTACAGGGCGACGGAGTTCCTCCTCAAGCTCAGGAGGCCGATGCCGGCTTACATTCTCAAGGACGTGAGGGTCTCCTCGAAGAACACATCCAGCGCATTCATCTACGCACTGCCAGTGCTGGAGACCCTGGTCATCATACTCGCCGTGTCTGGCACAACCGACCTTCGGGCCAGGCACGTTCTCCTCTCGACCGGGCTCGGGTGCATCTTCACGCTGATATCCGCGACGATCCTCCTCAACACTGAAGGGTCAGGCCTCGACTACACTCTCTCCCTGCCCCTGAGCGCCCGCGTCATGGTTCTGGCGAAGTCAGCGATCGCCACCGTCGCCTTCCTCCCCGTCCCTGTGGCGATCTGGGCCCTCCTGATGGTCGGCCGGTCGGCGAGTCCTTGGCTGTACGCCATCCCGCTCGTCGAGATCGCGGCGGTCAGTGCGGCCACGAGCGCCGAGCTCGCCTTCTTCATTCACGGCTACAGGAAGGCCGGAGGGAGGAGCACGTCGAGCGGGATCGAGACCCGTGGCCTGAACCTGATGTCCGCCGCCGACCTGGCGAGGTTCTTCGGGGCCATCCTCGTGGCGGGGAGCCTCGTCGCAGGTCCCATGATAGCCTATGTCGCCGAGTACGCGGCCTCCTTCGACCACGCAGCGGCAGTGCTTGTTATGGCCATAGTCTCGGTGGCAGAGCTGGCGCTAGTGCAGCTCTATCTCAGAAAATCTTGATTAGCCCTGGCTTCCCTGCCGCGTTGCAGGGCTCGCCTTGAAAGAACTCATGCTCGAGAAGGAGATAACGGTGAAGGCCTCGGCCGAAGATGTCTGGAGGGCCTGGACCACTGTTGTGGGCGTCAGGCGGTTCTTCGCCCCGGACGCCAGGCTCGACATCAGGCCGGGCGGCATCTACGAGATTCTCTTCGACCCGGACGCACCGCCCGGCAAGCAGGGGTCCGAGGGTTGCAAGGTGCTGGGCTTCGTCCCGGGCAAGATGCTCTCCTTTACCTGGAACGCCCCCCCTCAGTACGCGAACGCTCGGAAGCAGCTGGCCCAGTGGGTGGTAATCTTCCTCGACCCTGAGGGGAAGAAGAGGACGCGGGTGAGGTTCTTCGAGCTCGGATGGAAGCAGGGGAAG
>DATFYP010000049.1:0-5648 GCA_035314985.1 Nitrososphaerales archaeon | reverse complement strand
CTCGTCGACCACGCCCGATCCCACGAGCCTCTTCACTGCCGCCTGGAGGCCCTCTCTCAGCGAATCCAGCATCTGCCCCGCTGACCCCGCTTCGGTATTTATTGTCTTAAGCCTCGGAAGTCTTAAACTCGCAGGCCGCTGCCGAGCCCCTGGCGACATTCAATGCGGATTGGAGCGCTGTTCTCGGGGGGAAAGGACTCCGCGTACGCGGCATACATGGAGTCCAAGCGAAATGAGCTGTCCTGCCTCATAACGATCTTCCCCCGTTCTGACATGTCGTACATGTTCCACTTTCCCGACCTGAACTGGACCCGCCTGCAGGCCGAGTCCATGGGGGTCCCCCAGCTCACTGAAGAGACCCTTGGCGAGAAGGAAGAGGAGCTGGCCGACTTGGCCAGAGCGATTCGGCGGGCGAAGGCCGAGTACCGGCTCGAAGGGATCTGCACCGGGGCGCTGGCAAGCGTCTATCAGAAGAGCCGAGTGGAGAAGATCTGCAGCAGCATGGACCTCGAATGCGTCTCGCCGCTCTGGGGGGTCGAACCAGAGCAACACCTCAGGCGGCTCGTAGACGAGGGGTTCGCGGTCTTGGTGGTCGGCGTTTCCGCCCTGGGGCTGACCCAGGAATGGCTGGGGAGAATCCTCGACCACGGCGCAGTTGACGAGCTCGTCTCCCTCGCGAAGAAGTTCGGGTTCCATGCGGGGCTGGAGGGCGGCGAGGGGGAGACCTTCGTCCTGGACGCCCCCTCATTCGCGAAAAGGGTCGAGGTGCGCTCGGGAGTGCGGCACTGGCGCGCGGATTCGGGCTACTACGAGATCACGGACGCGGTTCTCGTGCCGAAGGCTAGGCCGAGGGGGCCGGAGGCCTAGTCCCCAGGACAAGGTCGACGGTCATCAAGTGCCCGCCTCTGATTATCTGAAGGACGACGGTCTGCCCCGCGGTCGCATATTCGGCAAGGTACGAAGAGAGCGCGTCGGTGTTGACTATCTTGGTCCCGTTCACCGAGATGACGATGTCTCCCCCGATGGCGTAGCTGACCCCCTGGACCTCTTGGGTACGCGGTCCCGCGCGAAGTCCCGCCTTGTCGGCCGGTCCACCCTGGGTCAGGTTCTGAATCAACACACCGTAGGTCACGTTGGTGTTCTGCAGCTGGGCGAGCTGATAGTTCATGTCCACACTTGAGATTCCCATGAACGGATGCAGGGTGTACCCCCCCGTTGTGACCAGGAACGGCAGCTCCCTGAGTATCGTGTCTGACGGGATGGCGAAGCCGACCCCCTGCGAACTCGCGACGACGGCCGTGGTGATGCCGACGACGGCGCCGTCTGCGTCGAACAGGGGGCCCCCCGAGTTACCCGGGTTTATTGGCGCGCTGAACTGCACGACGTTGGCAATCGCAAAGTTCCCTGCCAGGGACTCCGAAATCGTCCGCCCAAGCTGGCTGACGATGCCGAAGGTCATGGACCCGGAAAGGCCGAACGGGTTCCCGATGGCCACCACCGGCTGGCCGACCACGAGCCGGGACGAACTGACGATTTGAAGCGGATGGAATTCGGATGACGGCGAGCTCACGTTCAGCACCGCAAGGTCGCTGTAGCCGTCGCTTCCGACCACGGTAGCCGGGTAGGCGTCCCCGTCCTGGAAGGTGACCGTCAGGGCGGTGACTCCCCGGACCACGTGGAAGTTCGTTACGATATAATGGGCTCCAGAGAGGTCGGTCGCGAATCCAGATCCGAGCACCGTAGAGTTTGAGAATCCTGACCCCTCTACCCCCTGCACCGTCACAACGCTGGCGGAGGCTTCCTGGTAGATCTGGATCGGGTTCAGTCCGATCAGGGTCGCGTTGGACGGCGGCCCCTGGGCTGTCAGCTCCCTCTGCAACTCAGCGTTCTGGCTCTGGAGCTCGTTGATCAGGGCCTGCTGGGGTGCGGCTGAGCTGGGAGCCGGCTTGAGGGTTGACACTGCCGAATAGGTAAGCAGAGACGCTAGCAGCACGGCCACTACAAGGATTGCCCAGTAAGCAGCTCCCACGCCTCTCCGTAAGCGCATGTTCTTTGACGCCATATGGGCCCACAGAAAAACATGGTGGAACGGCTCACCTGATGATTCGGAAGAAGGCTTCCAGGAGGTTCCATATCCCCGGAGCAATTCACGGCCCGGCGGGACGGCCGCTCAATTCCTGCTTGCAGATGTTCGGGCAGCCTCGCACGCCTGGCTGGTGTAGTTGCATTTGCCAGAGGAGCGGAGGCCCAGAGACATGTACCGGTTGAATCCGTCTGCGAAGACCGTCACCACAGTCTCGCGGCCTCGGAGCAGCCGCTTCGCAGCGAGGAAGTTGGCGCCCGACGAGACGCCGACGCAGTAGCCATAGGTCTTCTCTATCGATACTGCTGCCTCCACTGCGTCGTCGCTCTTGACACGCACGATTTCGTCGATCAGCGGGCTGAGCCCCTCGTGCTCGCCCTTCACTATCGCGGGAATGAACCCGTCGCCGATGCCCTGGATTGCATGCGGTCCGGGCGCTCCGCCGCTCATCACGGCCGATTCGTCGGGCTCGATCGCCACCACGCGGACCTTCGGGTTCACCTCGCGCAGTGCCTTGGCGACTCCGATGAGCGTCCCCCCAGTCCCCACTCCGGCCACGAACGCGTCGGCGACCCTGGACTCCGCCTTCAGCTGCCGGATGATTTCCTGCCCCGTGGTCCTGTAGTGGCACTCGACGTTTAGCCGGTTGGAGAACTGGTCGGTGCTGAAGTAGTGGCTATCCTTCGCCATCTCGTCCCTGATGCGGACCGCCTCCGGGAAGCTCCCTTCGGATGAGCAGAGGACGAGCTTCGCGCCGAAGCCCCTGATCAGCTTCTTGCGCTCTTCCGTCATGCTGTCCGGCATTATTATCACGACGTCATACCCCTTCTGTTTGGCGTAGAAGCTGAGGGCTATCCCCGTATTGCCGCTGGTCGCCTCGACTATTGTCATGCCCTTCTTCAGGAGGCCCTGCTGTTCGCTTTGATCTATGATGAACTTGGCCATTCGGTCCTTGATGCTTCCCGTCGGATTGACGCACTCGAGCTTCGCGTAGACGTCCTCGAGCCTGATCAATGGAGTGTTTCCCACCTCCGTCAGGCCCTCCTGCCTCATGAAGCAGTATGCGGCCCCTGCGGCTAATTAACGTTCAACCTAATGCGTTACGGTCGACCCTGGAGCGCAGCGAACTCGACCTGCTGGATAAGCCTATATTCTGAGGCAGCTAGCAGACTTCGCTCTAGATGAAGGGATTCGGAAGAGCCGTCTGAGTTTCACGATGAAGAGACCAAACCACAGATAGAGCAGTCAACCACAGGAGAACTCCCACGCATTGGTGTCGTTGGGCAATCTGTACGCCGGCTGGCCGGCGTAATCAATCGAAATTTTCCCCTGGAACCCCCAGACCATTCCGCACTTGAAGAGGAGGTAAGATGGAGAGACGTTGGCAAAGACCGAATACCCCCGCGGGGTCTTGTAGGAGTCCACGGCCTCGGTGACCAGCGGCGCGAAGAACATCAGAAAAACGAAGCTGACGATTATCAGTACTGCTAGGTTCCTGAGAATGTGGGCTGTGGGAGTCAGGGCCCCCCGTTCAGGCCTTGGTTTCGCCAACTGGGCACCTGATGGCGCAACCTTCTATTAATTCATGTCCCGTGAGCGGTCCCAGAACATCTGTCTGCTGGTCGCAAGGAGTTCGGAGACCTGGCACCTGGAGTGCTAACTTCCGCCCTTGATTCTCATTATCTTGTTGCGGCCCATGACCGCCCAGTACTCGACCTCTACGCCCGGCTCCAACCTTCCGTTCAACTCCGCCATCTCCTCCGGAGTGGGCTTCGGTGTCTCGAAAACTTCGAAGGTCGCGAGGTCCATCACCTGGACCGCCGTGTCCATCACAGAGGTGATCTGCCCGGACCTCTTATCGATCATCGGAATGTCCACCCGGGACTCGGCAGGCGAGACGTAGCTCTTCTTCGACCCGGTGAAGATCGCTATCGCCACGAGCCGCACCTTTGCGCTCCCGTGCTTCCCTGGCTTGAAGTGCTCCCGGCTCACGACCTTGCACGGCTCTCCGTCGATAATGATGTAGCTTCCTTCTTTGACGCTTCCAAGGTCGGCGGGTCTGCTCAAGAATAGTCGCGCCTGACTTCTTGATGTAAACTAAATAAGCTCTCACTTCAAGACCTACAACCCACTGAAAGACTAATGGTGTACCGAGAATCGGCTGGGCCCAGGGGCCTGTTCTAGCGGACCGGAGTGGTCGAGGCACTAACTGTTGTCAGAGCCCGCCTTCGTTCTCGACTCGACCGCATTCTACGCGGGCATCCCGTACCAGGGAAACAGCCGGTACTACACGACCTATCTGGTTCTCGAGGAAGTGCGGCACCACAACGTAGGTTCCTCTCTCATTCACACCAGAGTGCAAGTGACAGAACCCACGGCCGAGTCCGTGAGCAGGGTGAAGTCGACGGCCGCGAAGACCGGGGACGCGGGGGCGCTCTCCCAGACGGACGTCTCTCTTCTGGCCCTGGCCCTCGACCTCAGGCAGCTGGAGGGCGGGGCGAGTCTGGTCACGGACGACTTCGCCGTAAGGAACGTGGCCGAGGTTCTCTCGATCCCTCTCTCGCCCACCACGATGAAAGGGGGCGAATGGAAGAGCATCACGTGGAAGATCTACTGCAAGGGGTGCGGCAAGCAGTACACGAACCCCAAGTTGACCCGTTGCCCGGTGTGCGGCACAGACCTGGTCCGAAGGGCTTCGGGCAGATGAATCGCGGTAAGCACAGCTTCACTAAGTAAGTAAGGAAATACTACCACGGTTAAATAATACATATGTTATACAGTTAAATAACACATATGTTATAATTGGAGGAGAGATAGATTGGATTCCCCAAGGACTTCGGCACTACAAGTTTCGGACAAGTGCCCCCAGTGCGGAAGGAGGGCCCTAGTCGAAGACCTGAACACCGGCGAAATCTCCTGCAGCAATTGCGGTTACGTTGTTAGCGAAAGGTCGACCGACAGCGGCCCCGAATGGCGGTCGTTCGGTGAAGATAGGGGGGCAGACAGGGCAAGAGCCGGGGCCCCGACGTCAATAACATACAGGGACATGGGCCTCTCAACGATAATCGGGAGGTCAAACAGGGACGCCTCGGGAAGGTCCTTCTCATCCCCCATGCGCGGGGCCATGGACAGGCTGAGGAAATGGGACCGAAGGTCCCCCGCCTATGGCTCGGCCGAAAGGAACCTGGGCGTCGCCCTGACCGAACTGGAGAAGATGAGCGACAAGCTGGGCGTTTCTCAGACCGTGAAGGAGAGGGCTGCCTATATCTACAGGAAAGCCCTCGAGAGGGGCCTCCTGCGTGGGCGCTCCATAATCGGGATTTCCGCAGCCTCGCTCTACGCGGCCCTGCGGGATACCGAGACTCCCAGGACCTTGAAGGACGTGGCAACGGCAAACAACCTCAACAGGAAGAGCGTCGCCCGGGACTACAGGATCCTGCTGAAGGAGATGGACCTCAGCATGCCCGTGGCTGACGCAGCCAAGAACATCACGAGAATCGCCTCCCAAGTGGGGATGACTGAGAAAGCGGTTCGCAAGGCAGTGGAGATAGTCAGGCTCACCGAG
>DATFYP010000048.1:0-4761 GCA_035314985.1 Nitrososphaerales archaeon | reverse complement strand
ATCCCGATCTCCTTGATCTCGGGGACGGGAATCCCCAGCTCCTCGATCTTCGAGCGGTGCCGCAGTATTGCCTGCATCCACGCTTCCTTCCTCTCTTCGAGCTTCGGGACCCCCAGACCCGACTTGAATGCCATCTCTTCGAGCTTCTGGTCGTACTTCAGGAAGTCCTGCGGGAGCAGCCAGAAGTCCTCCATGGGTCTGAAGAGCAATGGGGACAGGTAGATGAACCCGTGCTTGAGCTGACGGGATATCATCAGCTTCTGTTCGCGGCTCATTCTCTCAGCGAGCCTTTCGAGCATGACCAGGGTCCCCGTCAGGTGCCTGGACTCGTCGCGGGTGATGTTCTTGAACGCGCTCGAATAGACCTTGTTCGTGGAGCGCTCGCCGACCTCCTTGAATATGAGCTGCGCCCCTATCTCGGCGAAGAAGAAGCTCGAGAAGATGAGTTCGAGCGGGTACTTTCCCCACGCCTGGTTGAAGGCGCTCCAGTACCTCCTCCCGTTCTCGTAGAGGGCCAGGATGTTCCTGTGGGCCCCCTCCTCGAGCTCCGACTGAGGCTTGAAGCGGTAGGGGAAGTTGGGGCAGACCCGGGAGCATGCCCTCCTGCAGACCTCGTCGTGCCTGCACTCGTCGAAGGCCACGGCGGTGAGGAACTTCTTGGTCGGGTCTTCGAAATTGTGTGTGGCAGCCTGGACGGCCGCAGCCCCGAAGGCCCCAATCCCCGACTTCTCGAACAGCGCAAGCTTTGACAGCCAGTAGGCCTGGGCGACCGCCTCGTCCCCGGAGAAGTTCTTCGCGTCGCACTCCTCCCAGGGGAGGTCGACGGGGCTCCAGTTCTGGGGGAACCAGAGCTCGTAGGTCTTGAGGAGGGTCTCTGAGACGACGTCCCAGTTTCCCGGGAAGACGTTGGCCTCGTCCTTGTCATCCAAGTTTGGGGTCTCGGGCGTCTGGTTCGCCATCGCTAATTAACCTAGCTCTTCTCCACGACGACTACCGTCCCCTTCATCCATTCGTGGTATGTGCAATAATACGAGTAGGTGCCGGGAGCCGTGAAGGTGTGGGACCAGGACGCCCCGGCGACCAGGTTCCCCGAGTCGAAGCTTCCGTCGGTGGCTGTCACCGTGTGCGGCACGCCGTCCTTGTTGGCCCAGGTGACCGTGTTGTTAACTCCGATCACGACCAGGAGGCTGGCAGGCTGGTAGGTCTGCTTCAAGTTGGAACCGGTTCCGGCCGGGATCGTTACCTGGACCCCTGTCTCATTCTCCTGCTCCGAGACGATGATCGTCCCCTTCATCCAGGCGCTGTGGTAGATGCAGTAGTAGCTGTAGGTCCCCGGGGCGGCAAACGTATGCGTCCAGCTGGCTCCTGCCTTAATGTCCCCCGAGTCGAAGCTCTTGTCGGTCGCCGTCACGGTGTGGGTGACAGAGTCCTCGTTGACGAAGGTCACGGTGCTGTTGTGGCCGACTATCACGACCGCGACTGCCGGCAGATAGTTCAGCTTCGTGCTGGAGCCTGTCCCGGGAGGGATCACGATCTGGGCGCCGGTGGCGCTGCTGCAGGCGCCGCAGCCCTCCGGCAGCCCGGGCTGAATCGGGACGGCAAGGGCAGCCGCCACCAGGACGCCGACAAGGACCATCACGCAACCGAGCGCCAAGAGGACTCCCCGGCCTGCGCCAGAAGGTTCGTCGGTCTCCATCCCCGTCACCCGAGGGACGCCACCATGGCGATCAGCAGAGCCGAAAGGAACATTATCGGTATCAGGGCGAAGAGTCTGAGAGACCCGGGCTCGTCCTTCAGGTGCATGTAGAAGAGCACGATTGCGACCGCCTGGCTCGAAGCCAGGATGCTGATCACGGCCGTCAGCACGGGAGCGCCGCTCAGGCTGTAGAAGCTCTCCGCCTCTGCCAGCACGGCTGCCACCATGTAGGCCCAGACACCGAGGACGACCGAGTCTCTCATCTCCACCACCCTATAGGAGATAGAACAGCGGGAAGATGAAGCACCAGACGACGTCCACGAAGGCCCAGTAGAGGCCGAAGTTCTCGATGGCTCCGTGCGAGTCCTTGGTGTACTTCCCGGTCGCCGTTTTCTTCAGCAGGTAGAGCATTACGAGAAGGCCCGCGGTGACGTGGGCCCCGTGTAGCCCGACGATGACGTAGTACGCGCTGGCCGCCAGCGAGGTGACCGGGTTTCCCGAGCCGAGGACGAACCCGGAAGCGCCGAGGTTCGACCATTCGGAGAGTTTCACGCTCATGAACACTGTGCCAAGGACAAAGGTTGTGGCGAGCCAGAAGAGCAGGCGCCGCTGGTCCCCCCTCCGGATCGACTGAAGTGCCAGAACCATCGTGAGGCCGCTGGTCACCAGCACTACGGTGTTGAGGGTGCCTAGAGGTATGTCGTGAATCGACCCTGCCGCGGGCCACTGCGCCACGGCCGCACGGATGAATATGTACGCGCCGATGACGCTGCCGAACAGAACGATCTCCGAAGAGAGGAAGATCCACATTCCGAGCTTCATCTTAGGAATCGCGGCGAACGGCCACCTGTCACCGTCCCCGTCAGGCGCGACCTTGAACCTGTCATGCGCGTCGTCCCTGGCCCACCCTGCCAGATTGTAGACAGCCACCGCAGCCCCAATGACCATGGCGGCGAGCCCCAGGGACTGGCCGTGGCTCAGCCCAGAGGGGTAGAACGCGGCGCCGAACAGGAAGATCAACGCCCCCAGCGAGAGGCCAACCGGCCGACTGCTCAGATGCCCTGAATGGTAGCCTCCCTGAAGCGCCGGCCCCGGCGCAAGGGCACTCCCGGCTCCTGCTATCTGGCTCATCCAGCCGCCCGCAGGAAGAGTTTGGTCGGCCTCGACCGCCGGGGAGATGCCGGCTGCCCCCGACGCCCACTCGAGATCGGTAGAATTCCACGGGTTTGCCGGGGCAATCGGGCCCCTGAACCAGGAGTTGAGCAGATTGTACGCCAATATTATCTGGGCCCCCGCAAAGAGGAAGGCCCCGAGAGTGGCCACCTCATTCATCGTCGCCCAGTTTCCCAGGTTCTGGTAGGTGAAGACGCGTCTCGGCATGTCCATGAGGAGGCTCATGGGGAAGTAGAGGACGTTGAATCCTATGAACGAGACCACGAAGTGCAGCTTCCCGAGGCCCTCGCTGTACATCCTGCCGCTCATCCTGGGAAGCCAGTAGTACATGGCTGCGAAGAGCCCGAAGATGGTTGCGCCGACCATGACGTAGTGGAAGTGGGAGACGACGAAGTAGGACCCCCTGAATACCCTGTCGAGGACGGGAGAGGAGAGGAATATGCCCATGATCCCCCCGATGATGAAGAGGACGACGGCGCCCAGCGAGAACAGGAATGGCGTCTTGAACTGAACCCTCCCGCGGACCAGGGAGAGGACGAACGAGATGATGATGACGATGAAGGGTATCGATATCAACTCGGTCGACACGTCGAACACCTCCTGAAGGGTGAGCGGAATCCCGGTCAGGAACATGTGGTGCATCCAGACTCCGAAGCTGAGTGGGAGTACTATCAAAGCGGTCGAAGCCAGTATCCAGTTCCTTCCCGCCAGAGGGATTCCCGTAAACGACGGCAGGATGTCGGCGATCACGCCGAACGAGGGGAGCAAGACGATGTAGACCTCCGGGTGCCCGAAGAACCAGAACAGGTCGTCCCACAGGATGGACGGGTCGATGCCCGGCACGTTGAGGAGGAGAGGGCTCGAAAAGAAGACCGTTCCGAAGAGCCGGTCGGACACCGTCAAGGCGAAGGCGGCGATGATCGTCGGGAAGGCGAAGAGCATCGCGATGACGGTGAAGAGCGCGAGCCAGGTGAACATCGGCATCCTGGAAAGGGTCATGCCGGGAGCGCGCATCGAGAGGACGGTGGTGATTATGTTCACGCTGCCCAGGGTGACGGAGGCGGCGAGGAGGACCAGGCCCAGGTAGACCAGGGTAGGCCCGACGCCGGGCTGGAAGGCCGGGCTGGCCAGCGGCTGGTAGGTCGTCCAGCCGGCGTTGGCCGATCCGCCTGGAACGAAGAAGCTCAGGACGGCGAGTACCCCCCCGCTGAGGAAGAGCCAGTAGCTCAGGGCGTTCAGCCGAGGGAAGGCCAGGTCCTTGGCGCCTATCTGAAGGGGGACCAGGTAGTTGAAGAAGGCGATTGCCAGGGGAGAGAGGAACCAGAGAATCATGATTATGCCGTGCATGGTCACGGCCTGGTTGTAGTAGACCGCCGTGAGGAGGGCGTTGTTGGGGACAGAGAGCTGCTCCCTCATCAGGAGCGCCAGGATCGCCCCGATGATTCCGAAGTAGAGCGATGTGAAGAAGTACAGAATGCCGACGTCCTTATGGTCGGTCGTGGTGAGCCAGTGCCTGGCCCAGGCTGCAGTCCCCGTCTACTTGACCCCCGAATCCATCCAGGCGGTCCACGAAGCCTGGCTCACGACGGTGAGGTTCGCGATCATGAAGGCGTGTCCGACCCCGCAAAGCTCGTAGCAGCGGATGGCGTCTACCGGGACCTGCGTCCCTGCGGGGATGGTGAACCAGAGCTGGTTGACCTTGCCGGGGATTGCATCCTCCTTCACTGCAACAAACGGCATGCCGAAGGAGTGGAAGACGTCCCGGCTGGTTATGTTCAGGATGACGACTTCGTTGGCGGGGACCGTCAGGTTGTTCAGGGTGTGGGCGCCGTTGGGATAGGTGAAGTTCCACCCCCACTGGAAGGCGGTCACAAGTATGGTGACTGAGTCGG
>DATFYP010000047.1:0-9275 GCA_035314985.1 Nitrososphaerales archaeon | reverse complement strand
TCGGGGTTCTTCGACATCGTCGACGGCGCTGTGGCAAGGGTCACGGGGAAGGTCTCCAAGAAGGGGGCGTTCCTCGACTCGACCCTCGACCGGCTGGCTGAAGTCGCCATCTACCTGGGCCTGCTTCTGGGGGGCTTCTCGACTGGCCCCATCGTGCTCCTGGCCCTCTCGTTCAGCCTCCTCGTAAGCTACACTCGCGCGAAGGCGGACGCCCTGGGGACCAGCCTCTCCGGTGTCGGCATCGGGGAGAGGAGCGAGCGGCTCCTTGTCCTGGCGCTTGCGTCGCTACTCGGCTTGGCCTACTGGGGGGTCGTGGCCGTGGCCGTGATCGCGGCCTTCACCTTCGCCGAGAGGACTATCAGGGCAGCCCGCAGCCTCAGCTAGGGCCCAGCCCGGCCCCCACCTGGGCGAGAAACGTCTTCCCTCTGGCCAGCTCGCTCCTCCCTCGCGGGGTGATCTCGTAGCTGGAGCGGAACGCCTCGGACGACCTCTTCACCAGGCCTTCCCGGCGGAGCTTGTAGAGGACCGAATAGAACGTGATGACGGCCGGGGCGAAGCCGTGGCTTTCCTTCACGAGCGCCCTGAGCTCGACTGGGGTTCGGGGCCTGTCAGAAAGTGCGGCGAGGATGTATAGCCAGAGGTTCCCCTTGGTGAGGGAGTCCCTCAGGTGCTCGTAGGCCAACTGCCGCGGTCGCCGTCCGCGTAGCAATAACCTTATGCGGTTCCGGCCCCCGACAATGCGCCAGATTCAGGAAACCTCGGAATTCCTTGGTGAAGCCGGCGACACGGCATGGACAGGGATTCCACCCCGGGCACGGCACCTAAGGGTCTGCGGTGTGTAGGCTAAGCGGCTCTAGTAGTTGTGTCTTTCAGACTTCGCTCTCACTTTGACTATTCCGTAGTGAACTGCACAGCTCACACAATAGTATCTGACCTGAGTAGGAGCGGCGATGTATGCCCCTGCCGCCCTGAGCTCCCTTGCAAGCGTCGGTTCCACCAGCGAGAGGCGCGTCGTCACCTTCTTGGCCTTGTCCCGCGGGACGGTAGCCCCGCAGTTGCTGCAGTAGATAGTGACGCTACTCCCCTTCCCGCCCTTGGAGCGTCCCCGGCTCTTTCTCTTCTTCGTCAAAATGTTCGGAACACGCGAACCCTGAACCCTCTTTAAACGTATGGCCCCGCGCTGCCCTCGCCAGCCGCCGCCGGGCGCACTGACGGTGAGGATGACCCTACTCCTTCGTGTAAGGGCTCCCGAGCGCGGTCGGGGGCCTGAGGCGCTTGGAGGCGATCGCCAGCGTGGCGACGGTGATGATGTATGGGATCATGGTGAGGATATAGTAGGTCCAGCCGGAGGTCTGGCCGAAGACGCTTATCAGCGCGAGGCTGAACCCGAATATCAGGGCCACCCCGAAGACGTAGGCCGGCCTCCAGGCGCCGGCTACCACGGCGGCTATCGCGATGAACCCCACGCTCGCCGTGATCCCCGCGACGAAGGTCGTCGTGTAGGAGCTGTTGAGGTCCACGGTCAGGTACGCTCCGGCGAGCCCGACGAAGACCCCGCCGAGGGATGTAGCCAGCATCCTGGTCACCCCCACGTTCACCCCCCCGACCTCGGCCGCCTTGGGGCTCTCCCCAGCGGCCCTGATATGGAGCCCGAACTTCGTCCTGAAGAGCAGGAGGTAGACCAGCAGGGGGAGCAGGAACATCACGGCGTACATGTAGCGAATCGGGACAACCAGCAGCGGGGTCTGGAGCACCATGAGCGACGGGATCGTGTTCGCGAGTGGGGTGCCGTCGTAGAATGACCCTTCGACGTGCATCCCCAGGAGGGTCATCGTTACTCCTATGGCGAAGAGCTGGAGCCCGAACCCTGCAATGACCTGGTCCACATGGAGCCTGGTGCTCAAGAACGCGAAGACGAAGTTCACGCACGCGCCGACCGCCATCCCCGCCAGAACTCCCATCACCGGCGAGTACGCCCCCATCGACGGCTCGAAGTAGACGTTTGTGAGCGCGGCTGCGAAGGCCGCCATGATGACGGTCCCCTGAATGCCGATGTTCAGGATCCCGGACTTCTCCGTTATGACCTCCCCCTGAGACGCGAGGGCCACGGCTACGGTCTGCTGCAACCCGAAGGAGGCGAGCTCGGCCACCAGCAGCCCTAGGTCCATTTCTTCCTCCTCGCCAGGCCGATTATCCTCTTGCTGAGGTACGGGGCGGCCATGAAGGTCACTATCAGCCCCTGCACAGCGTAGAAGAAGTAGAGGTTGAGGCCGCTGAAGTTGGTGAAGACCGCCGACGACCCAGAGACGAGGATGGCGAAGAAAGCCGCCGAGAAGATCGAGCCGATCGGGTTGTTGGCTGCGACCAGCGCCGCGGCCATCCCGGCGAACCCCTCTCCGAAGAACCATCCGCCTGCCCAGTCAGTCTGCAGGCATGCCACCGTCCCGCAGCTGTGGCCCACTCCGAGGACGTCGCCGGCGCCGGCCAGGCCCGCGATCGCCCCTCCCAGGAACATTGCCATGGCCTTCGATGTCCTGGGGTTGATCCCCTTCGCTTCGGCCGGCTGCCTCCCCAGCCCGGTGGCCCTGATCTTGTATCCGAGCGTCGTCTTCTGGAGGAGGTAGATGGTCCCTATGGCCACCAGCACCGCCACTACCACCATGATGGACGTAGAGAAGTAGGGGAGGGTCGGGATCATTGCACCGGGGCTGATCACGACGTCGTTGTACTGGGCCACGGTCGGAACCTTGCCCACGATCACTCCCAGGATCATGTAGTCTATCAGGGCCACGGCGATGTAGTTCATCATTATCGTGGTCACAATCGCCGAGGCGTTCCTGTAGGCCTCGAGCAGCCCCGGTATCAGCCCCCAGATCCCCCCCGCCACGCAGGCGAGCCCTATCGCCGCCAGGGGCCAGAGCCCGGGCGGGAGCGGAAGGTAGATTGCGACGACCCCGGCGAGTATCCCCCCGAGGTAGACCTGGCCGTTGGCCCCGACGTTCCAGATGCTCGCCTTCCCAGGGATGAGAAACGCGAGCGCCGTCAGGGTGTATATCCCCGTGTAGGTGAGGACCGAGGCCTGCCCCGACGGGGTCTGAAGGGCAGAACGGAAGAGCGTCCCGAAGACCTGGATCGGGTTGTACCTGGCTGCGAGGATCAGGAGCGACGCCGCGATGAGCCCGAGCAGGAGCGCCACGACCTGGGGGACGGCCCCTCTCAGCGCCCCCACTATGGCCCCCCGTGCCGCCTCCCCTCTCACTCGGCCACCCCCCCGAGTAACTTCCCCAGCTGGTCTATCCCCGCCCCCCGCTTCAGTTCGCCGAGTATCTTCCCCTCGTACAGGACAAGAATCCTGTCGCTCAGGTCGAGGACCTCGTCGAAGTCGGCGCTCACGAGGAGGACCCCCCTCCCCGCGTTCCTCGCCCCGACAAGAAGCGTCTGAATGTCTTCGGTGCTGGCCACGTCGAGCCCCCTCGTTGGCTGGTGCGCCACCAGCAGGTGGGGCTCGTTGGAGAGCTCCCTCCCGACTATTACCTTCTGCTGGTTCCCCCCGGAGAGATTCCTCGCCTTCACGTCCACGTTGGGGGCCGAGACGTTGAACTTCGCGACTATCCGCCTCGCGAATTCCTTCACCGCCCTGAATGAGATGAACCCAGACTTCGAGAACTGGGGGCGGTCCACCGTGCCAAGGACGCTGTTCTCCGCAACGGAGAAGTCGAGCACCAGGCCGCTGAGCGCCCTGTCCTCCGGGACGTGCCCGACGGAGAGCCCCATGATCTGCTTGGTTTCGAGGCCGTTGACCTGCTTGCCGCGGATGGTTATGGTCCCGGACACGGGCTTCCTCATCCCCATTATAGCCTCCACGAGCTCTGTCTGGCCGTTCCCCTCGACCCCAGCGAGACCTACGATCTCTCCTCCCCTGACCTCGAACGAGCACCCGTCTACTGCCTTCGTGGCGACCCTGCTCGACACGACCAGGTCCTTGACGCTGAGGAGCACGTCCCCGGGCTTGTACTCGGTGAAGACGAACGCCCTCTCGACCCCCCGCCCCACCATCATGTTCGCGAGCCTGCTGAAGGTGGCCTCCGAGGTGCTGATCCTCCCCACCACCTTCCCCTTCCTCATCACCGTAATCCGGTCGGTGATCGCCATCACCTCCTTGAGCTTGTGCGTGATGAAGACGACCGTCGACCCCTCTCCGGTGAGCTTGCGTATCGACTTGAACAGCTCCTGGGACTCCAGTGGGGTCAGCACCGACGTCGGCTCGTCCAGGATTAGCACCTTCGCCCCCCGATAGAGCGCCTTCAGGATCTCGACCCTCTGCTTGAACCCCGTTGGGAGGTTTTCGACGAGGATGCTCTTCCCCACCGGGAGCCCCGTCCGTGACATGAGGTCGTCCACCCTCCTCTCAGCCTCCTTCCGGTCGAGGATCCCCGCCCTTGTAGGCTCGGAGCCGAGGATGATGTTCTCCATCACCGTCATGTTCGGGACCAGGGTGAACGCCTGGTGGACCATCCCCAGGCCGAGGCCGATGGCGTCCCCCGACCCCTTGATGCTGACCTGCCTGCCGTCGATCTCCACGGTCCCTGCGTCAAGTCTGTAGACCCCGTAGAGGAGGCTCATGAGGGTGCTTTTCCCGGCGCCGTTCTCGCCGAGCAGCCCCATCACTTCTCCCTTGTTGATCGCAAAATCGACCCCGTCCACGGCCACGACGCCGGGGAACTCCTTGCGGATCCCCTTCATGGCCACCATTACTTGGGACAAGCTTACAAAATGGGGAAGGGGGTGTTCAAGCACCCACCTCTGTTATGCGGGAGAGTCGTTGTAGTCTTCGGGGATGCTGATGGTTCCGTTGAGGATGCCCTGCGTTATCTGCGCCATGACGTGCGTTGCCTGAGGCGTCAGATACTGCATTGTGTAGGTCATCGGCGTCGGGCCGACGGCTCCCTGGGCCAGGCCGAGCAGGTAGACCCCCCTGACGTGGCAGGGCTGGTCGCCGGTCGGGCCGCAGAGCTGAGTCTGGCCGTTGTAGAACGATGGAGCGTAGGTGCTTGGGTTGTTCCAGATGTTGCTGAAGTTGCCGTCAACCACCGCCTTCATGACGTTGAAGACGCCGAGGTCGACCTTCTTGATCTCGGAGGTCAGTATGAACGATGGCGCCTTGTAGGACGATGACGTGTTGCTGTGCTGGACGAAGAACTGGTATGTGCCGTAGTAGTCCTGGTTGGCGTCCACTCCGATGGCGAAGACCGGCGGCGCTGACGTGCTGGTCCAGTTCCACCCCTGCTGCAGGTCGTAGTGGCCGACCGTGTCGAAGGTCCCGATGCCGGTCCCTCCTGCCGCCGTGAAGATGATGTCAGCGCCTTGGGCTATCATCGACTGCCCGATCTGGGCCCCTGCCGACGGCTCGTTGAAGTAGTTGAACGTGGACCCGGCGTACTGCTTGATGAGGGTCACGTTCTTGTGGAGGTAGTCCGACGCCCAGACTGCGCCCGCCTTCCATCCGTTCCAGAACTTGTAGATGATGCCGGTGCTGACGCCGCCCAGGAACGCGATCTTGTCGCTCCTGGTCATGGCGACCGCGAGGGCGCCCACTATGGCGCTCCCGATGTGCTCCTGGTACTTGATCGCAACGATGTTGGTCACGTTGTAGATGTCTCCGTCGACCTGGGCGAAGAGCCTGTTAGGATACTGGTGCGCGGTCTGGTTGATGACCTGGTCCATGTCGAAGCCGACCCCCACGATGAGGCTCACGTTCTTCTCTATCATCGCGTTGAAGAGCGACGGGAAGTCGCTGGTCGTCGCGGCCACTTCGTAGGTGTAGTCGACCCCGAGCGTGTGGTTCGCCTCCATCATCCCCTGGTAGGCGAGGTCGTTGAAGCCCCTGTCCCCGAGGCCGCCGACGTCGAAGACGACCCCGATGGAGTACTTCTTCTGTGCGGCGGTGGTGGACATCATGCCCGTCCCGGTTGAGGTGTGGCTGGTCGTTGCCTGAGATGTGCTGCTGGTCATTGCTTGTGATGTACTGCTGGTGCTCCCTGCAGGCGCCCCTGGCATGGCCACTAGGTAGTAGGCCACCGCGGCGACCGCGAGGAGGACGATGACTATCGCAATTCCTGCTGTTGTGCTAATCCCCTTACTTGTATGCATGAGCAAATATTCTCGGCCGCCCTCTCCGCCAGTCGATACTTAAACGCTGCAGAGGAAGATGATGCCGCTTAACAAAACCGCCGCAAGCTGGGGCAAGGATTCTTAAGGGAACCATCGGGCATGCACGGGCCGCTTGAGGATCCTGGTTGCTGGCTTCATAACCATCGACACCATTCAGTTGCCTATCCGCTCGATCACGACGATAGGGGGTCCCCCTTGCTACGCCGGGCTCCTCTGCTCGAGGTTCGGGATGGACGTCTCGGTCATGACGAAGGTGGGGCCGGACTTCCCGGACGAGCAGGCTGTCTGGCTGGCACGGAACGGCATCGTCTTGGGGAGCGCGCACCGGAGCCTTACCAAGGGGACGACCCGGTTCAGGATCGAGACGAAGGCCCCTTCGCGGGAACTCACACTCCTCAACAGGTGCGAGGACATCTCGAAGGAGCAGCTCCCCGGCGTGAGGGTCAACGCATCGCTCGTGAGCCCCATCGCGGGGGAGATCTCTCCGTCCCTGCTCGCGGAGATCTCGGCCCGGTCAGACTTCACATTTCTCGACCCGCAAGGGTTCGTGAGAGCCTTCGACTCCAGAGGGAACGTAAGCGTCAGGGAGCCAAAGGACAGGAGCATACTGACGAAGGTGGACGCGGTGAAGATGGACAGGGAGGAGGCCGAGGCTCTTACCGGGAGGGTGTCCCCCAGGGACTCGCTCCAGAAGCTTTCTGCCTTGGGGCTGAGGAAGGCGGTGGTCACCCAGGGGAGCAACGAGTGCTACGTGCTTGACGGGACGAGGATCTACGAGATCCAGGTCCCAAAGGCCCAGGTGGTCGACCAGACCGGGGCCGGCGACATCCTGGGAGGAGCCATCGTCTCCATGTACCTGAGGACCAGGGACTTCTTGCGGAGCGCATGCTTCGGCATAGCGGCGTCATCGCTTTCGCTGCATATGATAGCCCTCTCGAAGGTCGATCTCCCGATGAGCGTCGACGAGACGGCCATGAGGCTATATTCTCAGGCGACCCCGGTAGCCAGCGTCTAGACACTACTTCCCCGGAAGGTCGTGGTCAGCGTGCGGAGCGGGCGCGTGCTTGTCAGTCAAGGGACCACCTAGCTCCGCGTCTTGAGTCGCTCGAGGCTTGGGGGGAAGCGCCTTCCACGCTTCAGCTTGACCCTAGTCGCGACCACAGCGGGGCCCAGGACGAGGGCCGGGAGGAGGTGGTTGAGGACCTGCTCTGCCGTGCAGGAGCGTTGAATTCCCGTGGGCGCCGTCTGTGCCCATCCTTCCCTGTCCCTGGCGAACTTGGTTGTCGAGCCGCGCTTGGTGATCAGGTACACCACGAAGTCGGTGTTCTTCACTGTGCGGAGCCCCTGGTTGATGGGGATTGGGTTTCCATCGAAGACTGGTTGACTGGTTTCCAGTATTTACACTTCAAGCAGGCGCCTGAGGACCCGAGTCAAGTGTCGAGGCCTCGTCAACGTCCTCGCGCTACCACGATAGCGTTTTAACCATCCCCGGGACGGGAAGGCTCGATGCCCGTGAGGCGGACCGTTGAGAACTATTGGAGGCTGACAAAGCCGCGCATCTGGGGGCTCCTGGTCTTCACGGGGATAATCGCCATGCTGGTCGCCTACCGGGACACTGGCGTTTCTCCCTCCCTCGAAGCGATCGGAGTGTGCTTCGTCGCCCTCACTCTCGGCTCGGCGTCTGCCGACGTCCTCACGAACTACCACGACAGGGACATCGACGCCATGATGAGACGGACGATGAACCGGCCGATCCCCAACGGCGAGGTAGACCCGAAGAGGGCGCTCGTATTCGGGCTGGCCATGGCCATCCCCTCCGTGCTCATTCCGCTCCTGCTGCTCAACGAAGCCTCGGCAGGTTTCATGCTCGCCGGTCTGGTCGACAACATAGTCGTCTACTCGCTTGTCCTCAAGCGGAGAAGCTGGTCGAGCATCATACTCGGCGGAATCTCGGGCGGGATGCCTGTGCTCGTGGGCTATTCCGCCGTGCCCGGGGCCAACCCCTTCGCCCCCATTGCGCTCTACATGTCAGCCCTTGTGATAGTCTGGATCCCCACCCACATCTGGAGCCTGGCCGTCTTCACTAGGTCAGACTACGAGGCCGCCAAGATCCCTATGCTCCCGGTCGTGTTCGGCGACAAGGTGGCGTCGGTCTGCATCGCGGCCGCGAGCATCATGTTGGCTGTCTTCTCTGTCGCAATATTCGTGTTTACGCAGGTGAGCGTCTTCTACGCCATATCGGCCGTCGCCCTCGGGGGCCTCGTGATCGGCTACAGCGCCAAGCTGGCCCTGGACAGGGACCGGAAGACGGCGTGGACTCTCTTCAAGATCACGAGCCCGTACCTCATGCTCATCTTCCTGGTGCTCGGCATCACAGTGTGGCTTTAGCGCTGAAGTTCCCCGGACTCAGAGAACCAGGCGGAGCGTCGGCCGTGCACTTACGATCCAGATGGCCGCTCCAACAAGAAGCGTGAGGACCGCCCGGCCAACGATGGAGCCCCTCTCCCACACCTCGGTGGCACTTATCAAGTTAGTATGATATTACTACCAGATTTATATTCCAGACTCCCGACGGCGATAAACAAATGACCATGGATTCTGCGCTGCCACCCCAAGGTTCGGTGTGGACGAAGCTACCTGATGAGAAGACAGTTTCGGATGCGATCAAGGCTCTATCGGGCCGGGGAATATCGGCGGAACTCTCACCGAACAAGGCTGCTGCGCTTGAGGCCGTCACCCGTCTCATCCCAGACGGGGCCGAAGTCATGACAGGAACTTCCAGGACGCTCGAGGAGATCGGGTTCCTCGACCTGCTAGGGTCAGGCTCTCACTCATGGAGGAACCTGAGGGGAGCCATACAGGCCGAGGCAGACCCCGCGAAGCAGATGCAGCTGAGGAAGAGCGCAACCTTGAGTCAGTACTACTTGGGCAGCGTCCACGCCGTGGCAAAGACCGGAGAAGTGGTCGTCGCAAGCGGCGGCGGAAGCCAACTCGCTCCATATGCGTACTCCGCAGGGAAGGTCGTCTGGGTAGTAGGAACGCAGAAGATCGTCGCGACCCTCGAGGAGGGACTGAAGCGCGTTCGTGAACACTCCCTCCCACTT
>DATFYP010000046.1:0-4661 GCA_035314985.1 Nitrososphaerales archaeon | reverse complement strand
TGCACAGAAGGACATGCAGAGGTCCACCAAGAACCCCACCCCGGCCAGCAAGAGGTTCAAGGGATTCACTGACGAGGAACGGGTAGCGATGAAGGAGCGCATCCAAGAGCTGAAGGCAGACAAGGCGGACGGGGAAAGCGCCGTACTCGCGAAGATCGCCGGTATGCCGGAACCGGACCGCACAATGGCCAAGCGGATCCATGCTATCATCAAAGCCAGCGCGCCAGGCCTCTCGCCGAGACTCTGGTACGGGATGCCCGCCTATGCCAAGGATGGCAAGGTCGTCTGCCACTTCCAAGACGCTCGGAAGTTCAAGACGAGGTACGCGACGCTCGGCTTCAGTGACAAGGCGAACCTCGACGACGGCGCCATGTGGCCGGTCGCCTTCGCGCTGAAGGGGTTGACTGCCGCCGAAGAGACAAGGATCGCCGAGCTCGTGAAGAAAGCGGTGAGCTAAGGACCGGGCTCGTGGGTGAGCCACGAACAATAACTCGGAAATCTATCCTGCAGCTTCTTCAGCAGCTGGCAAGAGAAAGTCTGACGGTAGCCGGCCAGCCTGTAAACCTGCTTCTTTTTACGGGAGAGGGGCAGCGGCTCGGGCATGGCATCAATCAGAGTAAAGGATGACGGGTCACGGCCAATCGTGGAGAAGGGCCGAGAAGCACCTTTCAAGCAGGGGGAATACTACGTCTTAGAAGTTGCAGACGACGTGGCGAGGTACTGGAACAGGATGGACTCTGGGAGGAGGGCGGAGCTTTGGAGGCAATCTGCAAAGGAAGGGAAGGACGTCCGGCTAATCGTCGAGGCGTTCGTCCACAAGCCGGCCCACGTCAAGTGAAGTCCGACCTCTTGGCTTCGAACTGTGGGCCGGAAGGGATTCGTCAACTACCCTTAACCGTTTTTCAGGCTCAAACCCATGGCCTGCCTACCGTCACGTAAGCTTTCCGGCTGCTGCCAATACCGGCTCCCAGACCCAAGGACAGTAAATCTCCCCCTAGGGTGCCTGCGCTGTCTCCGGACCCTGATTCCCCTTCTTGACGAGGACCGCAAATCCCACAACCCGTGCGTACGAGAGCGCACGCGTCCCAACGTCGGGTAAGATCGCCGTCGGCGACTCGCCCTTGGCCTCCAGCTCCTCAAGGAAGTTCCCGAAGGCGTCCAGCTCGCTCTCGAGATTGGAGATCTGATAGTAGTAGATCCTCCAGGCCTGGCCGTCATGCGATATTGCCAATTCCACCACCTGTGCTTTCGGAGTTACCTCGCTCATTTATGCCTTGCCGGCTTGCTGTCCGTGCGCCTCTGCCGATGCTGGGCCGGAAGGGATGCGCTTAGATAGTTAAGCGAATCCTTGCCACCTAGCAGTGATGCCCCGGCCGGGATTATCACCTTCGGTTCAAGATCCCGATCGCCCAGAGGCGAATGTTGCGGGCCAGCTCACGTCAGTCAATAAATAGGAGAATTCTGCCGCGAGTAGATGTGTCCGAGCTCGAGATCAGGAAGGCAGTGAAGGAAAGATACGCCAAGCTAGCAGTCTCTTCCGACTCGAGCTGCTGCGCTGGGGGCGATTGTGGCGACTCCGGCGTGGTCTCCTTGGGCGTGCCGGTCGAAGCTTCCTCGGTGAACGCTGGATGCGGCTCTCCTCTGCTCCTGATCGACCCGAAGGAGGGCGACGTGGTGCTCGACCTCGGCAGCGGGGGTGGAATCGACATCTTCAGGGCCTCTCAGCTGGTCGGCATGAGTGGGAAAGCAATAGGTGTTGACGCCACGCCTGAGATGGTATGGAGAGCTAGAGAAACGAAACTGAAGTATGGAGACAAGTATGCGAACACGGAGTTCAGGCTCGGGGAGATTGAACACCTTCCGATCGAGCCGAACAGTGTGGACTACGTCATATCGAACTGCGTGATTAATCTCTCCCCCGATAAGCTTGCCGTGTTCAGAGAGTCATTCCGCGTGCTGAAGGAAGATGGTGTCTTTGCGGTCGCTGACGTGACCCTCCAGAAGGAGATTCCGGAAGCTGCCAGAAAGGACATGGATTCCTGGTCGGCCTGTATCGCAGGAGCCCTCGTTGACTCGGACTACGAGCGATTACTCAGAGCCGCAGGATTTCAGGACATCAAAATCGAACATGTATCGGACTCGAACATCGGAGAATACCCGTTCAAGTACTACAGCTCGCACATCAAGGCTAGGAAGCCAACCGTAGGTTCTGCGCAAGCTCCTCGACCCTCCTCTCTATCTCGTTCCTGATCTTCCTCACCTCTGGGAGTGGTTTTCCTTTCGGGTCGTCGAGACCCCAGTCGATCACCTTCTTCTGCATTCTGTCGAGCATCGGCCTAGGGCAGACCTTCTCGACAGAACACCCCATGGTGATGACAAGGTCGGCCTCGTCAATCATCTCGATGGTGAGCATCTTCGGCTTCTTCATGGAGAAGACGAACGCCTTCTCAGCCATGGCCTCCACTACTGCCGGATTGACTGACTCGGCGGGTTGAGTTCCCGCGCTTGAAGCGTTGAGCCCTTTCCTCTTTGCGAACGACTCGGCCATCTGGCTCCGCCCTGCGTTCTCCACGCAGACGAAAAGTATGCGGGTCTGTTGAAAGCTCTGATTCATTAGGATCCCTTCTTCCAACGGACCTTCGGCCCAGATTTGCCCCCTCCCACGAGCCCTCCAGCTCCGAAGGGGGCTACTCTGTCACGTGGGACCGTCACGCGAACGAAGTACTTCTTCTGCAGCCAGAAGGCGACGTTTACGAGGCTGATCATAACGGGAACCTCGATTAGAGGTCCAATCACCGTGGCGAAGGCTTCCTGCGAGGCGAGACCGAAGACTGAGACTCCTACCGCTATCGCCAGCTCGAAGTTGTTGCTGGCTGCGGTGAATGCGAGTGTGGTGGTTCTCTTGTAGTCCATCTTCGAGTACAGTCCAAGAGCAAAGGACGCGAAGAACATGATGACAAAGTAGACGAGTAATGGGGCCGCGACCAGAAGGACGTCAAGTGGTAGACTGACTATGTACCCGCCCTTCAGCGAGAACATGACAATGATCGTGAAGAGCAGGGCAATGAGAGATGTCGGAGCCAGCTTGGGAATCAAAGTCTTCTCGTACCAATCTCGCCCCTTCCGTTTCAGGAAGTAGAACCTCGTGGCAATGCCCCCAAAGAAGGGAATGCCCAGGTAAACTGCCACCGATTGAGCTACAGCAAGAAGCGAGATGTTCACCACTGTGCCCTGTCCTGAGACCCAGGAGCTGGCCACTGTAATGTAGAAGTAAGCCAAGACGCTGTAGAAGACAATCTGGAAGACGGAGTTGAGGGCAACGAGAATCGCCGCCCACTCGCTGTCTCCTCCGGCGAGATTGTTCCAGACTATCACCATGGCGATGCACCTGGCAAGCCCGATGACGATCAGCCCGTTCCTCAACTCGGGGTAGCCGGCTAGGAACACCCATGCCAACAGGAACATGAGGAGCGGCCCCACCAGCCAATTCAGAACCAAAGAAGTGGAGAGCATCGTCTTGGAGCCCTTCTCACGCACTATCTTCCTCAGATCCTCGTACCGGACTCGAGCGAGGGGAGGATACATCATCCAAATCAGCCCCAAGGCGATTGGGATCGAAGTGGTCCCTACGCTGAGGGAGTTCAGTTCGTTGGAGATATTGGGGAAAGCGTAACCAGCCGATACGCCGACTGCCATGGCCAGGAATATCCACAGAGTAAGAAACCTATTGAGAAAAGACAGACGGCCCCTGCGATTCTCAGACGGGTAAGATTCTTCCGTCAATTAAGTGAACCCCGATTCAAGTCGGTCCGACCTTCTCCGCCTCTGTCTCCTTGGTACGCTTGTTGGAATAGAACAGTGCCCTAAAGCACCAGTCCTTTGACCAAGTCGAGGGCAGGTGAATCTAGCGCCCGGTAGAACACCCACCTTTCCTTCTTGTTCCTTTGAACCAAGCCTGCTTGCTCCAACACTCCTAGATGGTGTGACGCCGTAGGTTGCGGTAGCTTGAGGGCAGATTCCAGCTCACAGACGCACATCTCCCTCTTTGAAAGGAGCAGCAGAATCTTGATTCTGTTGGGATCGCCTATTGCTCCGAGGAGCCTTTCAGCCCGCCTAAGCTTTGCCGCGTATTCTGGGGTTGCAAACTTCTCCGCCTCTGCTTCCGCTTGTCTAATGTCCGAGGGCTGGCAAATCTTGAGCTCAATCAGGCGCTGAACTGAGGCACTATGTTGTTTCATTTCCAATGCAGGGATACATTGACATATATTAATGCATCCATGGTTTCAGGCCGTTTGATACGCGTCTGCCGAGTCCGCGGGCTGCCTTGCCGAGGTTTTCCACCATTCGTTTCTGAATGCTCCTATTGGCGTGGCTCAGAGAATCTGTGATGTTGTCTACAATGTGTGCCTGTTCTGTCTTGCTGAGCGAGAAGGTCTCATCCTGACAGGGTAGCCGAACCCGATATTCCCGAGCTCCGTTTATCGACGGAGCGTTGGGATGTCAATTGCACAAGACTAATATCGATGGACAATGGCTTCGTCTAGCAAAGACGGGCATGTTTCTTGGATAAGAAAGTCGGCGTAATGAACCGAGACTGGTGGCCGAACGAGTTGAGGCTTGACATCCTGCACCAGCATTCCTCCAAGTCCAATCCGATGGGC
>DATFYP010000045.1:0-3529 GCA_035314985.1 Nitrososphaerales archaeon | reverse complement strand
TTCCCCACGGCCTAAGGCATCATCGAGGCGAGATGTCGGAGCGTCAACTGTCAGCGAAATCAGGTCCTTTCAGAGGGCTGCGAGCAAGCCCGAAAAGTTCGAACCCTCGGACTGGCGCCTACCCCAGAAGCGACCGGGGAGAGCACTCGCTTGACCGGGCAGCAGGGTCCGGCGACAGGTATGCGAGACGGGGTCTGTGGCTGGGTCATCTTGGCTTCAGAACCTAGGGAGAAAGACCGCCAGCAGATAGATTCCGAACCCCCAGAGCAGGCCGCTCATTCGGAGATATCGCCGATCTTGGGCTTGTTTTACCAGGATGGGAGCAAGCACGAACAGCCCCGCCAGGGCAGCGGTCGAGCTGCTGAGGAGGCCGACCACCCTGAGTCCGACTACTTCCACGAACGCCAGAACAAGGAGGGCCCTGGACACGGTCCTGACGGAATCCGCCCCGTGGACTACTGCAAAGGTCATCTTGCCAGTCCTCGAATCGAATTCCGCGTTCCTGGCTTCCTGCTTCAGCCTCGCGCTAGCGGCCACGAGAGTGGTGACCGTTGAAATGAACACCGCTGTGACCGTTGGGAGACCAATCACGCTGTAGCCGAGAAGGAACAACACAAACGCTCCTGCGAGCTCACCCAGGGTGGAGATCGGGTAGAATCTCTTGTATCGCACTGGGGGAGCCGAATAGAAGGTTGACAGGGCGAAGATGACAAGTGAGAAGGCGAGGAACCGGAGAGAGACAAAGAAGGCCAGAACGAGGCCGATACAGGCTACCAAAGAGACTGCCAGCTTCGCGCTCCTCCTGGTCAGCTCGCCTCCTGCCAGGACCGATCGCTCACCCTTTGTGGCGTCTATGTCGGCGTCGAAGTAGTCGTTTACGCCCATGAGATAGAAGAAGACGAAGGAGATGGCGAGCAGTGCGACGATCGCCGTAAGGGCGGTTCCCGTAGGCGCGTTCTCGTCAGCGTACCGCAGGCCAATGGCGACTGCCCCAATCCATAGTTGCGAGGCCGGCACGTCGTAGAGCTTGACCAGCGCTCCCATCCTACTTCTTAGCAAGAAGGACCCTACTCTGTCGCTCTTCTAATAAGCGAAACGACCTCAGGACTCGTCAGCGTGGGATTCGGCGTCCGACCTGCTCGCTTGATGGCCTGAATCGGATTCGGAGCGCAGGAGCCCCTGGCCCGCACGCCCGCCCGGACGCGAGGC
Source organism: Nitrososphaerales archaeon (assembly GCA_035314985.1). Taxonomy (GTDB): domain Archaea; phylum Thermoproteota; class Nitrososphaeria; order Nitrososphaerales; family Gagatemarchaeaceae; genus DATFYP01. Next base: position 2,320 of record DATFYP010000045.1, on the reverse strand, counting down.
CCGACGGCTGGGACTCCGCGACTGAGAGGGTGAGTTCGGGGAATCAGGCTCCGCCCTCCGAGGTCTTCTCCTGACGTAGACTACCCAGACCGTGAAGTCAATCGCGGCGGCCACGACGATGACGAGTATCGGGGCCGCGGCCTCCAATGTCTGGACGACACGGTCAGGCGGCGGCTGAGAGACCAAGACGATCCGGACGACGTTCTCCCCAGACGATGGAAACCTCGCCAGGAGCACTCCGTCCTGTTGGAGGAGCCACCCCTGCGCCGCATAGGGCGCAGCTACGAGGGAGGTGAGATTGGCGGTCTCGGGGACGGGGGCGCCGTTCACGGTGACAGATTGCACGGACCTTGTCGAGTTGACCAGAGCCCAGACTTCCTGCCCGCGTGGCGCCACGAATGTGTAAAGGGCCTGGTTCGGATAGACCGCTTCTGATGAAGCAAGTACGTTCGAGTAATCGAGGCCCAAGTCCCCTTTGGTCCTGATTACGTAGGCGACCTGAGATGCGCTGCGGTTGGACGCATAGGTGAATCCGTTTCCCTTCCAAACCAGCTGCATTGATCCTATGTCAAGGAGGGCGAGGGAGCTGCTCTGGGGTCCTGATCCTCCGCCAGACCCAATTCCTTCGGTATGAAGAGTCTGAGTCAGCCACGGCCCCGGCGCCGACCCAGCCGAAGAGGCGTTGTACGGAGCCGGCCACGAAAGCCCCACGCTGCGCATCCTCGACAGCAGGCTGAACGCGCCGGAGAGCGAATCGAGCCTCCCGAACAGCTCGACGGGGTTCGCGTTGACGAACACGACCGACCTGTTCAGGGAGGAGACCAGTGTGAAATATTCAGCCGCCGAGGTGCCCCCGAGGCCTCCCCGCGACGCAAACGCGACGACGGGAATGGTGCTAGACGGCTCGCCAGTTGGGACGATGGACTGGGCCCGCGAGTTCAGGCTTACGACAGGGTAGAGGTCGAAGTCCGAGGGCCCCGGCGTCGAGTGCTCGAACAGACTCGGCGGGTTTGTGTCGAACGAGACCCATGTTCTTTGGGGGGCCGCTGCGGTAGTGTTCCCCGGGGCGAGGTAGGCGGTGATGTTCTGTCGGTTGAGCCACTCGACCACGTCCGTCTGAATCTTGCTTGTCGAGGAGGCCAGAAACGACTGCCAAGCCGATGTCAGTTGGCCGTTGGCGGTGCTGAGCAGCTGCCTCGACTCGACCTCGCCGACCAGCTGTCCTACCGTTGGCTTCGCAGCTGCCAGGGGCGAGTAGGCGAGACCGAATATCAGGTCGGTGTGCAACCCGCCTATCCGAGCCCAAGATTGGCCCGAGTTCGCGCTCTCGAAGGCTCCAAGGCGAGACCCCCCGTAGCTTGCGGAGTCGTTGTGGAACGCGAACGCCTGCAGGGCCATCTCAGGGTACTGGTTCTTCCCGCTCTGGGTGTCGACGCTCCGGAAGACGAGCCAGTACGTTTCGCCAGGCTGCAGTGTAATGGGGTAGTTCAGGTTCACAGCCCAGATCCCCTTCCAAGTTACGGTCCCCTCGCTGGGGGTGAGGGTCCCCGTTGCGAGGGCCATCTGCGAGGGATGCCCGTAGCCGTCATCGGCCCTGATGTCGACTGTAATCGTCCCCTCGTTGTCGGCGACTTCCCTTGAAACGAAGACCAGGACAGTCGACACGGCCGTGGGACGCCCAACCTCAATCGACTGCGAGACCCAGCTCGCACCGCCTATCTTCGCGGTGATCTCGACTTCGGGTTCCACCGAGAAGGATTGGGCCCCAGTTCGAAGGTCGATGAGCATGTCCGCGGGCTCTCGGGGTCGGCCCCAGGTAGCCCCCGCGTCGCTCGACCTCAGGATTTGGTGCTGGTAGGCGGATTCCTCCTTCCAGGGGTAGTAACCCCCCGCCGTTCCGTTCACGGTTGACAGGACGACCCAGTATGTGCTATCCGCGGTCAGGTTCAGGTTCCAGCCAGTCGCGTTCACCCACACTCTCCCCCAGGGGATGTCTGCTTCCGGGATGGTCTCGCTCTGGAGGACGGCGGACCCGGGGAAGTTCCCGCTCGGGTTGTTCGCCCTGATCTGGATTACGAGGTCTCCCGGATGCTGACCGGGCGAGCACGGGACCAGAGTCCCAGTGACGGCGCCTGGCCGGCAGTACTTCTCTACGTTTGGTTGCACGAGGAGCAGTGGGGCGGCCGCGGAGATGGTGTAGCTCTGGGCGTACCACGTCGTGTTCGTCGCCCCAGGGAAGCCATTCTCTGGCCCGGCCCTGCCGGGAGGCCCTATGTGCATCAGATTCAACGACCGGATGTTGTATGATTCGAGCCTGAAG
>DATFYP010000044.1:0-9711 GCA_035314985.1 Nitrososphaerales archaeon | reverse complement strand
ACGACGCGAAGATGGTCTGGTTCAAGTACGCAGGTGGAGATTACTTCAATCTGAAGGGCCACCACGGGGGCCTGTCAAGGGACGAGATGACAATCCCCCTCGCCGCAGCCAGGGTCTCCGATATCCAGTGACTTGTCATTCAGGGAACTGAATCGGCCAAGGACTCTTGCTCGCGGCCCCGGCCTTAGGGTCCGACTTCCTTCAACATTGAAGCGAAACGAGGATCTGATCTGAAGTCGTCCCAATACGGATGGACCCTAGCGATGCTCAGCCATCCCGAGTGTTCTCTGAAAGCGTCCTCCAGCAACTCGGATGCCCGGTCGTCTTCTCCTAACATCTTGTACCACCATGCCCAGGTCGCTGGTCTCACAGCCTCCGGGTTCCCATACTCTTCCTTCGCCTGCTTCAGCTCCTCGTCGAACAGCTTTCTTGCTTCAACCGTCTTGCCGGTGCGAACGTAAACCTTAGCGAGTTGGTATCGGCCCATCTCCCCGCCAGAGAGGGTAATCAGTTTCTCGCTCTCCTTCTTGGCTTCATCATATCTCCGCGATTCGGTATAAGCGAGGGCCAGATTGTAGTGCGCGTTCAGGTTGTTGGGGTCCATGTCGACGACTTCGTTGTTGACCTCGATTGCCCGGTCGTAGCTGCGGCCTATTGCCAACATCTGGCCAAGCCACTGGATGGCATCCGGGAGAAGTGGGTTGAGGTCGATGGCTTTCTGGGCTTCCAGCACGCACCTGTCAAGGTCCCCCTTGGCGTTCAGAAACCAGGAATACCAACTGTGTGCCAGAGAGTAACTGGGGTTCAGGCCGATGGCGCTCTGGAACTCAGCTTCTGCCTTGTCCCAGTCCCAGTAGAACTGCCACAGGACTAGGCCGAGGGAACAATGCGCTTCCGCTAGGGCAGGGTCTAGGCGAAGGGCCTTCAGAGCGAGTTCCTTGGCCTTCGGATACGCCTCGGCCGGCTTGAAGTCTTCGTCGCCAAGAAGCGTGTAGCAGTCGGCGAGTCCTGCAATTGCAACCGCGTAGTCCCTATCAAGAGAGATGGCTTTGTCAAAGAACCCCAGTGCGCGCCTCGCTCCCTCCCGACTTGCCTTGGACAGGTGCGAGAGTCCTCTAAGGTAGAGCGTGTAGGCTTCTTCATTGGACTGGGCCCTCCTTTCGATCTGAACTTGCCTTTCGCTCCCGAGTTTCGTCTTCAGCATCATCGCGACCTTCTGCGCCACGTCGCTCTGTATCTCGAACACGTCTCGAAGCTCCCTGTCGTAGCTCTCGGCCCAGACGTTCTTGTCTCGCTTCGCGTCAATCATGTTCAAAGAGATTCTCACTCTGTTGCCTGCCTTCCTGACGCTCCCTTCGATTATCGTCCCGGCGTTCAATTCCCTGCTCACATCGGCCGTCTTCTTGCCAGAGCCTCTGTACTGCATGGTCGAGGTCCGTGAGATGACTTCGACATCTTTGACCTTGGATATGGCTCCGATCAGCTCCTCCACCATCCCATCTGCGAAGTATTCGTCCTGGACGTCTGGACTCAGATTGAGCAGTGGCAGGACCGCAATCCTTCGCTGGTCGGGCTCTTCAGAGTGCGATCTGACAGGTCCAGATTCCTTCCAAGGCAGTACAACCTTGAAGACCTCCACTGGTTCCCCCACATTCTTCAGACTCCTTTCACCAATGCTGGTCAACGGAAAATCCAGTTTGTTGCGGACGTGATCGTAGACCTGCCGAGTGATGCAAATTCCGCCGGCCTCGGCCAGAGGCTCGATTCTCGAGGCTACATTGACAGCGTCACCCACGATGTCTCCCCCGGATTCTACAACATCTCCGAGGTGGACCCCCACCCTCAGGAGGAAGCTCCGCTCAGGTGGAGAAGACGCGTTACGTTCTTTCGCTGCCTTCTGGATCTCGCAGGCCGCTCTCACGGCCATGAGAGCGCTCGGGAACTCGGCCAGGAACGCGTCCCCGATCGTCTTCACTTCCCTTCCGTTGTTCACGGCAAGTATCGGTCTGACCAGCTTCCTTTGTTCTTCGACAAGGGCCAGCGAAAGAGCCTCGTTGCTTTGGCCCATGGTGGTGAAACCAACCATGTCCGTGAACATGATGGCTGCCAGCCTACGCTCCCCTTCTGTCAAGTCCTGCTGCCAAACAACGTCTCCCCCGGCGTAAAAAGCCTAGTCTACGAACGGGGGAATGGTTTTCTCGCAGAAACAGGTGATTGATGCCCTGCAACCACGGATTCCTTTTTATCGCGGATGATGAGCAAAAAGCACCTGTGGGCAAGGAACCAGACGAGAAAACAGCGGACGGGCGGCTCGGAATGATGCTGGCCGAGTGTTCATTCGCTTTTCTTGGATGGTCCTACGTAAAGACCGAGTCCAAAGTCTTCGAGTGACGTGTCACTTCTTGCGCTTCAGTTTGATGAAGAAAGGCAGCTCCGCCTTCGGAGCACTCGGCATCAACATGTCTGTGACGACGCCTCTCCCGGTGACGGTCCTCCAGTCGCTCGTGACCACGTTGAAGGAGACGACGTCCTTCTTGTGGAGGGAAGAGATCACCTTTCGAATCTGATTGGAGTCGGGGTCCGATCTGGCCACGCCGGTTATCAGGATCTCGCCGCGAACGCCTGCGACGACGCTTTTGAGGGAGTCCACCGGAATCTGCTGGTCGTTCACCAGTGCGTACATACGCCACGTCTGCTGGTCGTGGATTAATACGCTCTTCATTTCACACTTTGTGCATCGCCCTTCAGCTTGAACGCCAAAAGGGGTCCTAACTTAGAAACAAAGCGTCGGGACTCTCGAGGCCTAACGGCTCTTCCACGAGAAGGGTGCGTGGTAGCTATTCTTCCCTGATATTTGCCAGTTCATCCCATGGTCGCTGTAGTTCAGTTTTGTCGACTTGGCGACATAGAGCAGCTCAGGAGCGAGCGAATGGGCGTTCTTGAACTCCGTCGGTCTCCCGTCTGGCCCGAGAAAGTCCTCCACTTCCACGTCAGCTATGCCCTGGACCATCAGACTCCGGGTCTTCCCGTCTGCGGTGTAGTGGATCTCTGCGCTCTTGGAGCCGAGATACTCCCCGATGGCCGAGGCGAACAGTCCGCCTTCTTGCACTTTCGTGAATATTGCTTCCAGAGCCTCCGACTGGGCCTTGTTCGCCCTTGAATCGATGTACATCGCAACCTTCCATTTCACCTTGTCCATAGGACCGGGGGAATAGATCGCAACGAAAGTATTCAGGCCATCGAGTCTCGTGTCGCCGAACTGCCCACTGTTCACATGAGCTGCCAGGACGACCGAGCAATGTCCATCAGGGGGCGGATAGCTCGAAAAGATGCAGGGACACGCCACATCGCAATTGCATGCCTCGAAGTAGTCCCCCTTCAGTTCCCACTTTGTCAACAGCGCATTCCCCTAGTTGCCGTGTGAGACTTTGGCGTAGAATCCGTACTTGCCTGGAGCTGCGAACTTGAGTCCTTCAGCAAAAACTGCGAAGGACCTTGTTGCTGTCGCATTCAACTCTTCACATACCAGCCCGTCTGGGAGAACAATCTTTGCTGACGCTTCATCGCCGGTTATGGGATTTATCATTGGTGTCAGAATGGCATGTGCTTCCATTCCTGCTCTGTAACTGCTCTTGCTTCCATCCATCGTTACCTGGACAGGGACATAGGCAGTTTCGAGCCATTTGTCGATGGTGTGTGAAAAGATTCCCCAGGGTTTTCCTTCGAACTTACCCCTCAGTATCTGGTCGAGAGCCCTTCTCTGGTCTTTTGATGCCTTCTCATCAATCCAGATCTTGGTTGTTCCGCCCCCTTCATGAATGGCCCCTGGCCATCTTGTAGCCCACACAAACGAGGCTCCATCGAGTTCTGTTTCACCGCACTTCCCGCTCTTGATTCTCCCAGCATAGACACCCGTGCAGAATCCCTGCGTAGGCTTTTGGTTGAAGTTGCAAGGACAGCCCCAGTCGCAATTGCACGACGCAATCCAGTCTGCCTTGTAGTTCCACTTGACTTTCTGCTCAGCCAAAGAAGTATGTTCCTTGGTGTGAGCCAGACCAACATATATGGATTCTCGTGGTCTCTTCGTCTGCAGGCGTGATTGCCGGCTAGATACCAAACGAGAGGAAGCCGATGATGCCCGGGAAGAGCAAGGCCGCAACGCCAAGGAGCAAAAAGGACCCCGCAACGGCTCTGGTGAACCATGCCGCCCCCCTGACTAGCACCTTCTCCAGCGCGATCACACCTGCAAGGACAGCCATGAATGGAATGCTCATGGCGGCGACCGCAAGCATCACCAGCATGTAGGCCCAACAGCACCCCACGCAATACGTCCCATGGTTGATGCCCATCCTGACGGCCCCGGACAGACCATTGCGCGAATGAACCGCGAAGAAACCTATCGGAGACACGCACTGAGAAAGGCATCTCACCTTCAGGGGTGTTAGCTGGTAGAGTCCGGCCACAATCAGGACCAGACCGGGCCCCATGAAGGCCAGCGTCGAAAGGGCAGGGACAGAGGACGTCAAGCCGAGAGCTACGAAGACTGCGATGTAGGCCGCAATCCCCAATCCTGCATACGTCGCAAGGTAGCCCAACAGGAAGATTGGTGTCCCTGCGATTTGGATGGCGCGCTGATTCGACTCCGCCTTCGTCACAATTCTGTTGTAGAAGAGGACCATGGGCAGCATGGCTGGGAACATCATCGCAGCCATCCCCACGACCCAGATGAACTCGAAGATGCCCACCGATGTAATTGACAGCGAGGAAACGATTGCGGCGACACCCATTCCCATCATGTTAGACGCGCCCATGAGCGGCATCAGATAGTAGGAGGCGACCCATGAAATCGCCGCTGCCACAAGCAGGATTGTGGCGACTGTGACTGCAAGACGGTCTGCAACGAAGATCGGTGTCGACCGCTGGTCAGGGGCTGGATTGGCCGTCGACAACTATTGGGATTACCTCCTCAGGCCGAATATTTACTTCTTCACATTCTAAATCGGCTTGAAGCCTTGGTTGGAGGTGCCGCGGGTCGGACTACGGACCACCCAGGTGTGCTCAAATCCAGTTCCCACCTGGCAACGCCGGCTGAAATCCCGGCAACCGCAGCACATAACCTCGTAACGGAGAGAATCGCCGTCATTGCCGGCCCGCGCCTGCTAGCGCTAAAAGTCCCGGCTTCCGGGTAGTAGACCCACTACCGGCCCTTCGTTCGTGCTAGCTCAGCTTTAGGGAAACAAGCAAAGCGTTTCCACTTTCACCGAGGGAGATAATCTTCTGTCGGATGAACGTCAGGTCGAGAACTTCCTCTCGCTCAGAGGAAGCCACGTCGCCTTCACTAACAGAACCTCCTTCCCTTAGGACCGCTTCGACCTCTGGTTCAATTATCTCCCATGCCTTCGCAAGGAATTGCTGCACGTCGAGCCTTCCCTCTTCGAAAATCGTTTTCCCATCCGAGACGAGTTTCACAAGATCGACCTTGTAGTTCTCAAGCTCCAGGATCGATTGTCTGAGCGCTTCGGAGGATTTGTCTATTTGCTCGGAATCCAGAAATCTGTTCAGGGCTGGTTCCGAAGTGATGTTTATCCTTGTCTCGGGCGACAAGTATTCCACAGTCAGGGAAGCATGAGAGTCCCGCTTGGAATTGATCATGCTAATCGTGCTGGACTTTTCAGGGTAGACGTATGTCGCAGCCAATTGAGGCTCCGTAACCTCGGCGACAGACAGCACATAATGGTCGAGCCCTTCATAATCTGGAGTGGGCGCTCTCCTGAACCGACTCTTTCCCAGAGAAATAGGAACCTTGATCTCCCCCTCAGGCGAAGCGAGCTTGAATTCCTTGTTAAGGACCGTACTTCTCTTGCAATCAAGGGAGAATTCGAACTGAATATTATTTGCGCAGTTGTATCTCGCGTTGGCTGCATATACCTTGTCTAGCAACTTGAGGTTTACGGATTTGTCCAACAAGGAGAAGGGCAGAGTTGCGAGGAAGGCCTCCATGCTCTTGAAGGCCTTGATCCTTTCAGATTCTAACGCCAGTTGATTATCCTTAATCTCAGTTGAGTATCTCTCCTCAATCTTCTTTCTTGTTAGATCGATGGCCACAAGAGAAAGACTCGAGACTCGCTTTTCCAGATCTCCCGCCAACTCTTTCCCTAGCCTGTCCTGAAGGGACAACATAACCCGTGTAATCTCCTCCGGCAGTTTCTCAAGCGCAGCAACTTGACGCTTGTTCGTCTCTTCAATCTCCCTGACCTTGTCCTCTCTCTCGTGCATGCGTTGAGCGTCTCCCATCGCGTCAATGAGACTGGAGAAAGTCCGCTTCAGGTTCATCTTGCTCTCGGGTTGCGCCAGCTTATCTTCAGAACTCAACCTGCTTCGAAAGCTTGAATTCGGTAATAAAGCATGGTCTTCTTCGTTCCTTTCATCCTGCTGGCCTTCGTTGCTGTCTTTGGGCTTCCTTCCCAACGATTCTCAACCGCACCTGGAGTATAGTCACTCGCTCCAGATAGGTAGGTAGGCAGCTTCTTGGGCTCATTTCGTTTTGTCTCTCCTCATAATCACGATGAAGATCTCTCTCTTGAACATGGTCGTGCCCGGAAGAATATCGTATCCAGTTGAGGAGAACTCACTTATCGCGCTGAAAAAACCTTCTTCTTCAGTCCTGAATATGATCTGGTATTCACATTCTTTCATCTGGCTTCTTACTACTGCTAATGCTCTGTTGGCCCACTGCTTGTCCTCCAGCTCTCCAAGTTCCTTAATCAGTTCTTGGTCGTCCAATGGGACAAGACTTATGATTTTGGCGTGAGTATAAGACTTACGCCAGATCCCTTCGGCTGATATTGGCGCATCAATGCCGCCTTGTCAAGACATCCAATGGCACGACAAAAATCAACAGGGCCAGCAATTCCGAGAGACAGGACGCACTAGCAAATGATAGTGGGGCCGCTGGGATTCGAACCCCAAAAGTGCAGTTTTTCAACACAATGAACTTTTCATTCGTCCTTGCGAGCACACTAGTCTCGTCTGAAATAGGCCCCAACCAAGTTCCTTCATCTAAAACGGATTCGTTTCGAGCTAATTTGATGCCGCGGGTCGGATTTGAGCCGACGACACTCCGGTCTTCAGCCGGATGCTGATGAGCTACGAAGTCTCCCAGGCTGAGCTACCGCGGCACCGAAGCCCGTTTCATCCGAATCAATATTAGCCTTTCCAGACTGGCGACGAGGTTTAAGGGGCTGAACTGGCACGCCCAGGCGCCTAGGTGGAAGAAGATGAAGATCAGATTCCTGGTGGCAGGTGAGAAAGGCGTCTTCGAGCGGCTGAAGGCCCTTGCAGATAAGGCACGGGAGGAGACACCCCTTGCAATCAAGCTGTTCCAGGAACGTCTAGCAGACAGCAGCGTGCTGGAGGGGATGAAGGCGCTCGAGAAGCAGAGCGACGAGCTCACCTTCAAGCTCAGCGAGGACATCATGAACGGTGCCATCAACCCTGCAGTCCTCCGAGACCTCCTCCACGTATCCGATCTAATGGACAGCGTCTTCGATGACTACTACTTCCTCGCCCGCGAGGTGAACAGGACGGTCAAAAGCGGGATCGAACTCCCCATGCAGGACAGGATGACTGCGACGTTCGTCGCTCAGGTTAACTTGGCGGACAAGCAGATTGAGACGCTGGGAAGGCTCCTGGAGGCGAACGGCATGGACGAAGTGAGGTCCTACAGGAATGAGATCGAGAAGCTCGAGGAAAGCGGGGACGAGCTCAAGGATTCCGGCTTCGATGACATGTACGATAACCGCAAACTTTTCGACTATTTCTCGTTCCAGCACTACACCGAAGTGCTGAGGAAGTTGGACGACATACAGGACGGCGTAGAGGACATGTCGGACCTGATCTTGGCCATCGCGAACACGATCTCCAGGTGATCAGGTGGACGCCGTAGGGCTCCTCCTGCTGGTGGTCGGGACACTCCTGATACTCCTAGTTTCAGGGAACAACGCCCAGGCAAGCATTGGCAATCTCATCGGCGCTAAGGTAGTCAGACCGAGGACCGCCCTTTCAATAGAAATCGTTGGGGTTTCACTGGGGTTGCTCATCCAGGGGAACATCATGGCGACCGCGGCCTCCAACCTCGCCAGGGGGCTGTCTTCCGAGACGATCCTGACTGTGCTCACTTTGACCCTGGCCCTCTTTGTCGTCGCGCACTTCGCAAGACTTCCCCTTTCTCTGACTCACACCCTGCCGGCGCTGCTCGTAGGGGTCGCTCTCGCCTTCACTCCCTATTTCTTCCTCATGATCCTCGCGTGGATGGCCGCGCCGGCGGCTGCCCTGGTCGCCACCCCTCTCATTGCTCGGCTCGCGGCCAAGCCCGGGGCGAACGAGTTCTGGGACAAGATCGAAGTGTACAAGGCCCTCCTGATCCTCGTGTCGTTCATATTCGCGTTCACCATGGGCGCGAACGCCATCGGGCTCATAGTCGCCGTGGAGGGCTTCGGAGGGCTCGCGGTCCCACTCGCGATCGTCGGTGTAGTTGTCGGCACTTTCTTCCTGAGCGCGGGTGAAATCAGGAGGGTGACGTCGGACATGTTCAATCTGGGATACTCCAATGCGATGTCTTCCATGCTGACATCAGCGATCCTGGTCGAGGCGTCCACCCTAGTCGGGATCCCCATGGCCAACACGATGGTCCAAAACACCGCGGTGTTTGGAGCAGGCATTTCTTACAAGACGAGGTTCTTCTCGGCAAAGCCCTTCTTCCTGGTGGCCCTCAGCTGGGTTGTCTTTCCGGCGGCGGGAATAGCTGCAGGGGCGCTCATCGCCCTGATGTAGGAGTCGCATCAGGGGCAACTCCGTTAAATAGAGGAGTCGTAGGCCTAAGGCTGTCAAGTTTGTTCTGCGCGAAGTGTGGGAAGGAACTTCCGGCCGGAGCCATCGTCTGCCCCTTCTGCGGCACTCCCGTCGCCGGAGCGTCGGCTCCTCCACCTTCGGCCCCAACGGCTTCTGTAAGCGGCTTCGACGCACTAACTAAAGACCAGAAGGCCCAGGATTACTGGTTCCGAAGGGTAATCGCTTTCATAATCGACGCCATCATCGTATATGTCCCTCTCTCCATAATCACCTTCCTAGTCGCCTTTTCCTACTTCTTCGTGGGCGGATTCGCATTCTATGCTCTATTCTACGGGACCTATACGTTCCTATGGAGCTTCATCTTCATTCTCTATAACGTCGTAATGGAAACCTCGTCCGGGGCCAGCTTCGGCAAGAGATTCTTCAACCTGAAGGTGGTCAACAAGTCGGGCCAGAATCCGACAGCCGGCGAGTCGTTCATCCGCAACATCAGCAAGATCTACTGGCTCCTGCTCATCCTCGACGTCATCGTCGGGCTTGCCACAACGAAGGCCTACAACCAGAAGTACACTGACAAGTTAGAGGGGACCTCGATAACCTCGACGAAGCCCTGATTCGGAGTCAGGACAAACATTTTACCGAAGACTTTACGCGGAGCCAAGGGTAAGCACATTGAGTAGCGAAGGAGAGAAGGCGGTCATCGTCACCTACCCTCACGAGTTCGACAAGCAGGAGATCGTCGACCTCGCGAAGGCAGCCGGCTACAAGGTGGAGGCGGTCATGACCCAGAAGCAGGTGGTCAAGTCAGAGTACGGTGTGGGGGTGGGGAAGGCCGAGGAGCTCCGCGAGCTGGTGGAAGAG
>DATFYP010000043.1:0-10228 GCA_035314985.1 Nitrososphaerales archaeon | reverse complement strand
AGAAGGGCGCCGAACTCCGGGAAGGGGGGAGAGCTGACCTCACCCTGCTGGACTCTGATGTGGATGGGATGCACCCGGCCCTCTTTAGAAAGGTCGGGGCGGTCGCCGTGATAGTGGGCGGATCGATGGCCTACGGGTTCGAAGGGGCCTAGGCGGGCCTTCGGAACTTCCCGTCCCTGCCGTCGTACGAAAGAAGCCCCGACCTAATCCCCCAGTGGACGAGCAGGGCCTGGACCAACGACTCGTTCAAGTCCATCTGGTGGTGTAGCTTGATCCCTTCGATGGCAAGCTCGTCGGCCACCTCCCTGGCCGTCGCATCCCCCCTCTTCGCAATGAACTCCAGCGCGGTCCTGAACGGCTCGATCTTCGCCAGCCTTTCCCTGAGCATGGTCACCTTCTCCTTGACCTCCTTCTGGAACTCGCATCCGAAGTCGGTGAGGTGCACCTCCCCGGCCGCGGTCGTGACCAACCCCAGCGTTTCCGCGGCGTCGATCATCGGCAGGAGTACGGCTATGTCCGCTCCCAGCTCGTCCGCCAGGGTGCTTACGTCGACCCTGGACCCGAGCCCCCCCACCACCTCGACGAGGGCGATTATCTGCCCGGGGCGCACGTTCGGGGGCATGACAGGGTTGTGCGTGAAACGGTCGATGGAGAAGGGATCCTCCTCAGCCAAATCGAACCGACCCTCCTTTTCTATGCAAGCAGCGCATACACCCTGTCAACCCAGTCGAAAAACTCTTTCGACTTCTTGTCTCTCGGGCGCGGGAGGTCGACTTCAAGCTGTCCGACTACCCTCCCAGGCCTTGACGACAGCACGATCGCCCTGTCTGCCAGTTCGATTATCTCCTCTACGTTGTGGCTCACCATTATGACCGACTGGATGGGGGATGAGGGGTTGATCAGGAGCGAGTAGATCTCCCTTCTGAGGTGCTCCGCGGTCAGGTCGTCGAGCGAGCTGAACGGCTCGTCCATGAGCAGGACCTCAGGCTCAAGGGCGAGTGCCCTGGCGACTCCGACCCGCTGCTTCATCCCTCCCGAGAGCTCGCCCGGGTAGACGTTTTCGAACCCTTTGAGTCCGGCGTCGTCCAGCGCCTTGAGGACCGTCTGCTGCTTCTGGGCCTCCGTGAGGTCCGACCTGGACGAGAGCCCGAACATGACGTTCTCCATCGCCGTTTTCCAGGGGAGCAGGACGAAGTTCTGGAACACGATTCCAATCTCGTTCCTGGGCGCGACGATGGGCTGGCCCCCGAACTTTACGACCCCCGAACTGGGCTTCACCAGCCCTGCGATTACCCTCAGGACCGTGGACTTGCCGCACCCTGAAGGGCCGGTAATCATGACGAACTCGTTCTTGTGAGTCTCAAAGGAGATGTCAATGACCACCGGCATCACCTCTTTCTCCTTCCTGTAGTCGAGACCCACGTGCTCGACGGAGATGATGACCTGCGAATCGCCTGAAACCCCAGCCGAGCCCCTCCCGGCCGTGCTCGCCATTGACCCTGCGAATCCGCCTGGAGGAAGACCGACCAATCTCGCGCCTTCGGTTCGGAAGCGCCGCGCCCCGTCCCGTTATATGGGTATCGAGATTCTGCGGGCCGCGGCCCAGAGCCGCCTACAACAGCGTTTTATCGAAGCACATTGGCGCTCATCAGGATGGCAGGGCTCGACAGGCTCGACTTCCTGGTCGGGAAATGGAGAGGACGATCAGCCGACCAGTTCGGCGAGGAAGGGGTGATAGAGTCCAGCTTGGAGTGCACCAGGGAGCTGGACGGGCGCTTCCTCCAGCTGCGCGGTGAGAGCCGAAAGGACGGAGCGGTCCTCAACCGAGCGGTCGAGTTCATCACGTTCGACTCCAGGGCGGAGAAGTACATCTGCAAGAGGATGTGGTCCTACGGCTTCATCGAGAACGGGGAAGGGGGGTGGGAGGACAACGACACGTTGATGTTCCAGATAAGGTTCGACAACCAGCCGGCCGAATTTCAGGGAACCCTCTGGAAGAGCTTCATACGCAGGCACAGCAACGACGAAATAAGCCACGGCCTCTACACGGCAAAGGAGGGCGGACAGTACCGTCTCTACGGCGAGACCCGCCAGAGCCGAGTCAAGACCTAGCTCCTACCTGTTGTAGGCGTACCTCCTTGTGACGTGATGATAGACCCGCCTCCACACGGTCAGGTTGAAGACGACGATCAGGACCGTCATTGAGACGACCGCGAGGGTCAGGGTCAGCCCGTCGGCGCTGTTGGTGGCCTGGGTGATTATCTTGCCGATGCCGGTCCCGACCTGCGTGAGGAGGGTCTTGGAGCCGTCCGGGTTGGTCCTGGTGAAGTACTCGGCAACTATCAGCGTGTTCCACGCCCCGCCGACTGCTGTGATCGAACCCGTGACCAGGGCAGTCATCGCGCCAGGGATGTACACGTTCTTCCAAGCGGAGCGCCTCCCTACGTGAAACGTTGCCGGAAGGCTCTTGAGGTCGTCAGGAAGAGTGCGGACACCGGCCATGACGTTGAAGACTATGTACCAGAAGATCCCCAAGATGATGACAATCGCGGCGATGGCCTCGCCGGAACTCCCTATGAATGGGATGAGGACCAAGACCGGCAGGAGAATGGGCGCAGGGACGGAGGAGATGACTTCCAGGATAGGGGAGACGGTGTCGTATAGCTTGAAGTTCAGCGAGACCACTATCCCCAACGGGAGCCCGATGGCGACGCAGATTGCCCACACGTACCACACCCTGAGGAACGATGCCCCGAGCCCGACGAGCACGTAGAATTCGGTCGAGAGGACGGTCGAGCTTGGAGGGAGGGCGAAGCTTATGCCGCCTCTGCCCATGGCCGCCAGCTCGAGGAGGAGGAAGAACCCGATGGATATCACCAGGGCGTACTTGATCCCCCTTCTGAACCTGTAGAGGGATGAGGTGAACCGGTCGACCCCCCTGCCGTGGGCCAGGAGGAACAGTTTGGAGATGCTCCTGTGGTTGACCCATGAATAGAATCGCATGATCGGATCCCTGTGGATCTCCCTCGGCTCCTCCATCATCTTGTACCGCTCAGACCACAGGGCGAATTCCCTCAGGAAGACGAACCTCCATACTACGACGGTGACGATGAGGCCCACTATGCATAGTGCGTAGTCGGTGAAGTCGCCTGCCGCCGTGAAGTTCATCGCGCCGATGCCGATTCCGTAGGCGACGGGGACGGTCTTCGTTCCCTCCGAGATGATCTCGCTCGAGACCAGGTAGAAGAGCCCGACGGCCCAAGATATCTGAGTGTTGTAGGCGATGCGGCTTAGGGAGGCGGGGATGTAGAGGGACCTTATCCTCTGCCACGTGCTTGCCCGCGAGACGTCCAAGAGGTCAGCGTAGTCCTGCGGAATCGCCTTGACCGCCTCGTACACTCCGAAGGCGATGTTCCACGACATGCTCGTGAAGATGAGGATGATGATGGCCAGGCTTGCGCCTATCTCGTTCGGGATCAGTCCGTAGATGCCGTAGATAATGAGCGGAAAGAAGCCCAGAATCGGTATCGACTGGAAGACGTCCAGGAGGGGGATGACGATGCCCTCGGCCCGCTTGTTCCTAGCGGCGGCGATGCCGACCGTCAGGGCAAAAACGATGCTGAGGCCGAGCGCGAGCAGCATTCTGATCCAGGATGCTGTAATGTCCAGAGCAATCTCCTCGACCCCGAGCAACGCCGTAGGTATCAGTCGGCCGCGCGACTGTGAATGCTATTTACACTTTCCGCGCCCAGGGGCTAGCCGATGTACGGTGTGCTCGAGGAGTCAAAGCGCCTGACGGTCTCGAACTCCCTCCTGTCCCTGAAGGCGGCGTATCTTCCAAGCTCCGGGAAGAAGGCGTCCAGCGGTTTAACTGCCATCTCGCCGGCGATGTGGTCTCTCCCCAGGAACTCTCTAGAAATCTCCATCCCCATCCTCCGCACTTGGCCGTCGTCGGCGAACCCCAGGCTGTGCAGGTACTCGTGAAGGAGTATCATGAAGACGTAGGAGTTCATCCTCGCCTTGGACTTCGAGAGCTTCTCCACTATTCGGAGGAGGTTCCGGTTCATCACGATCGCGTTGGACCCCATCTCGTGGTAGGCTCCGACGTTGTTCGGAATGTCCCCTAGGACGAGAGTCAGGCCCGCCCTGTGCCTCCCGAGGCTCTCCTCGGTCGCCTTCTTCACCATTTCGAAGATCTCGTCGAATCCTCCGGCCGATGCGAGCAGCCCCCTGTTTGACGTCGCTCTCAACACACGCCGGCTCCTCGCTCCGAGTCGTGAAGAAACCCCGATTCGGTCAACATCGATTCTCTGTGACGCGGCTGCTCTTGAACTTACCTCTTCGTGATTCATCTCCCCCTGAGGCTGACGCTTCGCAGGGGAACCGACAGGGTCAGGCTACGGCCCTGCCGCAGTTCTGACAGAAGGGTCGGACCGGCTCCATCACCTCCCCGCAGTACTTGCAGGTAGGCTTCGAGGTAGCGGGACCCTTCGGCCCGTACCTCCCGGCGATGAAGATGGACAGCTCCAGCAGCGCGATGACGGGAACGAAGAGCATCACGTCCAGCAGGGGACCCCCGTCGGGGGTGATGATGGCAGTGACGATGTATGTGGCCGCCCAGATGAAGACCCTGTTCTTCCTGAAGAAGCCAGCTGGGACTATCCCGAACCTGATCAACAGGAAGACGAAGACGGGACTGACGAACGCGACCCCGCTGAAAAGGACGCACAGGAAGACGATCGAGTAGAAGTCGGAGACGGAGATGAAGAACGGAGGGGTGAGTCCCACCGCCGTGTAGAACGGGGCCATGGCGATGAAGATGAACTTCGCCAGGACGAAGTACCCGAACAGAAGGCCCACGGCGAACAGGATGGTGGCCGAGGTGACCACCGGGTAGACCATTGCCCTCTCCTCATCCTTCAGTGCAGGGTCGATGAACCTGTAGACCTCGTACCCGATTATCGGCATGTCGACGGCCAGGCCCAGGATCAACGAGGCATAGAGCAGGACCTCGAGGGGGGCCCCGATCGTAAGCGGTATCAGTTTCCAGCCTGCTGGCAGCGTGTAGTTCTCCACGGCCTGGAGGAAGACAGTGACGGGGGACGTCCAGAATATGATGTTCAGGTTCAGTATCTGCAAGGGGTTCAGCGGGAGGAGAAGGACCACCAGCACTGCGGCGAAGAGGCTCACGAATATCACCTTGAGCCGCCTGCGGAGCTCGGTGAGGTGCTCCGACAGCCCAAGCCCCAAGGACAAGTCAGGGCAGTCCTGCGAATAGGTGAGATAACGGTTCCGTCACTCGCTGTGGCTACTGCGTCTTCGACTTCGCCAGTATTTCCTTTGATATCTGCTCGCGCGACTTGCCTTCGGTGCTGATGCCGAGCTGCTGAGCGGTCTCCATCAGTATCTGATCGCCCGACTTGGGTGAAGGCTGCTGCGTCGGCTGCGCCATTGAGTTGAAGGCGTCGGTGGCACCTTTGGACGCATCGTCGAACTCCTTCTTCGCCCTGCCGAGCGCGCGGGCAAGCTCCGGGATCTTTGCTGGACCCCATAGGAAGATGACGATCAGGATGACTCCAATGATTACTATCTCAAGGGCGTCGAGAGCCATTTCCTTCCGAACCTCGCGACATCCGTCCTTTATTTAAGGGCTTGGACAGCGTGAGAGAGATTCGGGGCCACTCGGCCCGTCAGTAGGACTTCGCGAAGTTGACTACGAGGGCGGCGCTCTCGCCACAGGCCGCGCACGCTCCCTTCGCTTCGTGCTGCTCCAGAGGGATGTTGATTATCTTCCCCCCGGTCTCCTCCTTGAGCTTGTCCTCACACGTGGCCTTGCCGCACCAGCGGGTCCTCGCTATGCCTCCCTTCTGCGCGAGAACCCCCTTGAGCTCCTCCAGGGTCCTGGCCTCGTGGGTGTTCTTTTTGAGGAACTCCCTGGCCCTCTCAAGCAGGCTGTTCTGGATGGCGTCGAGCTCCAAGCCGACCTCCTTCTCGAGGCCGTCGAGCTTGGCCGTCCTCTTCGTCCCCGTGTCTCTCCTGACGAGGACCGCCTGACCGGCCTTGAGGTCCCTCGGGCCGAGCTCGACCCTCAGGGGAACCCCCTTCAGCTCCCACTCGTTGAACTTCCTCCCGGGCGTCAGGTGGTCCCTGGCGTCCAGCCTCGCCCTGAACGCCACCGAGAGGCGCCCGTGGACCTTGGCGGCCTCGGCGAGGACCTCCTTCTTGTTCTCCTCGTTCACTATCGGGACTACCACGATCTGCACGGCGGCGAGCCTGGGAGGGACGACCGCCCCCTTGTCGTCGCTGTGGGCGGCCAGCATGACCCCAATCTCGCGGGTCGTGATGGCGAAGGTGTTCTGCCAGGCGAACTGCTTCTCTTCGTTCTGGTCGACGAAGACGATCTCGAACGCCTTCGAGAACTTCTGGCCGTCCGAGTGGAAGTCCGGGCCCTGAATCGCCTTGCCGTCGGGGAGAAGGTGCTCGATGCTGTAGGTCGCCTCGGCCCCGGCGAACTTCTCCTGGTCCGTCTTCCTTCCGAGATATCCGGGGATCGCAAGGAACTCTTCCGTTATCTTCGCATAGATTCCCAGTATCTGGTCCCTCTCCGCGTCGGCCTCCTCCTTCGTGGCGAACAGGGTATGCCCCTCGTTCCACATGAACTCCCTGGACCTGAGAAAGGGGGTCGGATGCCTGAACTCCCACCTCACCACGTTGTTCCACTGGTTGAGCCTCAGGGGGAGGTCCCTCCAAGACCTGATCCACCTCGTGACCACGTCGTACATTATCGTCTCCGAGGTCGGCCTTATCGCAAGCCTTTCGTCGAGCTTCGAGCCTCCCGCCTCGGTCACCCACGCGACTTCCGGCGAGAACCCCTTGACGTGCTCCTGCTCCTTCTTCAGCAGCCGCTCAGGGATGAAGAGGGGGAAGTACGTGTTCTGGATGCCCGCGGCCTTGAACTCGGCGTCTGTGGCGCGCTGGATGTTCTCCCAGATGGCGTATCCCGAGGGCCTGTAGACCAGGCACCCGGAGACGGGGCTGTAGTCTGCGATCTCGGACTTCAGTATCACCTGGGTGTACCACTCGTCGAAGTTCTCCGACTTCTTGACGGTGATGCCTTCCTGGCTCGCCTTGGACATGAATGCCACGGTTCCTCAGACTGTGGTTAAAGAACGTAATCCGAGACGGGTATCGTGACCACGGGCCCCAGCCACCCATTGTTCTGCGGCAGGTTCCCCGCGGCGGGTGACTGTCAGCGGGGGGTATTCCCCGCCGTCTCCACCACTTCTGTCCCTGCGTACCTGTCGCTGAACTTCTGGGTGTACTTCTTCACCGTTGCCAGCCCGACTACCACGTCCAAGAGGAGGAGAAGCCAGTAGATCTTGCTGATGTTCCTCAGGATGGCCTCCCCGAGAGTCGGGAGCTTTCCGCCGGCGGCCACTACCTTGAGCCCGAAGACCCGCTTCCCTAGGGTCGCGCCTGCGTAGGCCTCCGCGACTGTGAAGTACAGCACCAAGACCAGGCCGGCGACGAAGGAGAGGGTCCCCGCGAGCACAGTCGCGAAGACGGCCGGACCTGCCGCCAGAAGGAAGGGGATAGTGAAGAGTAACGCGAGGATGACGACGGCAACGTAAACGACGATAGCGTCAACGACGTAGGCAAGAAGCCGCTTCACCCAGTACGTCTGGGCGGAACTCTCCTTCATCAACGCGTCGAAACCGCTCAGAGCCGCTTGCGGAGGCGCAGCCGCTTGAGTCGAGACGGACGCGCCGCAGTTGGCGCAGAAGGTAGCCCTGGGGGTCAGCGGTTTCCCGCACTTCGAGCAGAACGCGCTCTCCGACGCCATCAACAGCCTATCTCCTCCAGACGATATAAGCGGTAGCATCGCCTGTCGAAGCCCGAGTCCGGACTGTGAGTATCTCCGGCTCCCGAGCATCATGCTCTGGTCTGCAACAGCGGCGGTCAGAGGCTCGAGACCAGAATCAGCCCACCCAGAAGCAGGAACACAGAGACAGACAGGTACCTGATCCTCCCGGGCGTGAGAAACTTCCCAAGGCGGTTCCCCAAGGTGGTCTCGACCGCGGTGGCTGCCAGGAGCCCCGCGTAGGCAGCAGCGAAGACCAGAAGCGCGTCAGAATACTGGGCGACGAACACTATCGTCAGCACCTCCGTAGCGTCTCCTGCCAAGTCCAGGAAAGCCAGGGCCCCGACCATAAGGAGGAACGACCTGAAGCCGCCTCTCGCGTTCTCGATCCTTCCTTCCTCCTCTGCGACTGTCTTCTGGCCGACCAAGCCTCTGGCCTCCCAGAGGCCATAGGCTATCATGACCACTCCACCTGCAAGCTTGACCCATCTTATCGGGACGACCGAGATTGTAATCGCCCCGATCGTGACGATCACTGCCGTAGTGAAGAGGAAGGCAGCCGCACCCGCCAGGAAGACCCTGGAAGCCCGGGTTCTCGTGGCGAGGGCAAGGAGCAGGAGGGCGTCTTTGTCGGTCAGTTCAGCAAGGAAGAGAGTGCCGGCGATTCCCACGAACGCAACGGCAGAAGGGTCGATCATCGCAAGCCCTCCGGCAGGCCTGCCTTCACTGGCGAGTGTGAGTCACGAAGCGTCCTTCGTGGGCGCATCAAGAGGAGATGCTACTTCTGCCCTGGTTCGGCAGGCGTCTGAGCCCTCCTCAAGAAGAGCCAGATGCCGGCGATGACAAGCACAAGCGCCAGGGCCAACCCACCGGCCGTGTCTCTCCTGCCGACCTCGTATACGGCGGCAGGGGCGAGCAGGATGAGGATGACGCCAAGGGCCTTCGGGTTGCGCAGGCTCTGGACCTTGAACTGAGCTGTTACCAGGTAGCTAAGGAGGACGAGCATGGCAGGGAAGATGATGGTGTACCTGGCGACGATGAAGTCTGTGACGGTCGTCGTCAGATGGAGGAAACCATTCGAGTACCACGCGCCCAGGAACGCGAGTATGAGGCTGGCGACGGCGAGGGACTGCAGGATGCTCCCCGTCGACTTCGCCTTCGCCTGCCTGGAGGCGGAGTCCGCAGAACTGATGTCGATGGCAGCCGCGACCATAACAGCGAAGGAGCCGACAAGGAAGACGTAGGGGTCGCGGGCCACGGCGAGGTAGACCGTCGTCGGGAGCAGAATGGATATACCGCTTCTCGCCCACAGGTAGACCCCGTATGCGCCGCAGGCTATGAATGGGACCAGGTAGAGGAGGGCGGCAGCATCGCCCCTGAAATCGCTTGAGCTCATCGGTCGCGCTGCGACCCCCGAATGGCCTTAAAACTCTTGCTTCACGGCCGGCATGTTGCAGAGGAGTTCCGCGACGCCACTCAGGTACCAGGTCAGGCCTGAAGCGACGCAGAATCTGGAAGACCTTGTCCGCTGAGAGGAAATGACTGCCTGGAACTCTCTTCTTAGTGTACGCCAATCAGGGAGTGCCGTCGCTCCCGAGCTTCAGGTCAGTCTCGGGTTCGTCTTCGCCCCCCGGAGTCTCGTCCGGCAATCCAGCATGAGGCTCTGCCGGCGCCCCCGCCCCTCCGACCGTGCTCCTGGCGAAAGTCAGGTAGGCGGTGTGCCCTATCATGTGGTTCGAGGGCCTCGTCATCCCAACCCTGGCCTCCAGGTTCCTCATCATGACCTCGAGCGTCTCGATGGCGGCGAAGCCCTCCTCCTTCATCTTCGCGACGAGCCTCTCCGCCTGGTTCGTGGTAGGGGTGATGGCCGCCATGGGGGCAGACGGCTTCAGCGCCCTACGCATCGCGGGGATTACCTCCCAGGGGTCGCCGACGTCCAGGACCGCTGCGTCCATCTCTGTCTCCTCGAACCCAGCCCGTGCGTCTCCGATCTTGAATGTGACCGCCCCTGCGAGACCGAGCTTCTCGATGTTCCGCCTGGCGACCTCTTGGAATTCCGGGTTGATGTCGTAGGTGTACACTGCGCCCCCCGGCTGCACGAGGTAGGCGAGCAGGGCGGTTGTCGCGCCGCTCCCCGTCCCGGTCTCGACGACGCGGGAACCTGCGTGCACCCCCAGCTTAACCATCATGAACCCGAGGTCCTTGGGGTAGATTACTTGCGTCCTCCTCGCGAGCTTCATGATCAAGTCCTCGATGGTCGGCCTTAGGACCACCAACTCGTCCCCGAGGGTGGTCGTCACCCAAAGACCGTACTCTCTCCCCACCAAGGCCGACACGTCGAGAATCCCCAGGTGGGTGTGAAGCTTC
>DATFYP010000042.1:0-2440 GCA_035314985.1 Nitrososphaerales archaeon | reverse complement strand
TGACGACATCGCTCTGGTCGACATCATCCCCGGGCTCGCCGAAGGCGAGGCGCTTGACATCAGCCACAGGCTCTCGGATGCCGGGGTCGACGTCTCGGTGAAGGGCTCCACCGACTATTCGGTCATCGACGGCGCGAGCCTGGTCGTGGTGACGGCAGGATTGGCACGCAAGCCAGGCATGACGAGAATGGACCTGCTCTCCAAGAACTCCGGGATAATCGCGTCCGTCGTCAGAGAGGTGGCCAAGCACGCCCCTGAGTCTGTCATCCTGATGGTCACGAACCCCATGGACGTGATGACCTATGTGGCCCTGAAGGTGTCAGGCTTCCCGAAGAACAGGGTCGTGGGCCAGGGCGGGGTCCTCGACAACTCGAGGTTCAAGTACGTCCTCTCGAAGAAGCTGGGCGTCTCCCGTTCCTCGGTCACGTCTCTCGTCATGGGCGAACACGGCGAGAACATGATCCCAGTCGCGAGCCACACCTACATCAGCGGCGTCCCGCTTTCCACTCTTCTCACCGAGGAGGAAGCTCAGACGGCCGTCGACGACACCAGAAAGGTGGCGGCCGAGGTGATCTCGAAGAAAGGGGCGACCATATTCGCCCCGGGAAGGTCGGTGGCCAGGATGGTGAACGCCATCGCCAACGACACCAAGGAGGTCCTGGCCGCGTCGGCATACCTTGAGGGAGAGTACGGGCTGAAGGGGCTCTGCATCGGCGTCCCGGTGATGCTCGGGAAGGGAGGGGTCGAGCGGATATACGAGCTGAAGCTCTCCGACAAGGAGAGGGACTGGTTCAACAAGGGGGCGGACACATTGAGGGAGGCGATCGCCTCTCTCCCGCAGCTCTGACAGGGCCCCTTCCCTTCTCATGGGGCAGAGCTCCCCGCTTGACCGCGTAGAGGCTCTCTTTCAACACAACCCTAAAAAACCGTTGACGGAGGTCGTCGAACTACTTGCTGGTTATCGTCCTGATCAAGGGGGTCCCCGCGCGGACGACCCAGGTGGTCGAGATCGGGGGCGTACTCAATCGGGAGGCGATGGACATCGTCCTCAACCCCCACGACTCGAAGGCGGTGGAGGCGGCCGACTTCATCAGGCGGCGGGTCGGCGGGAAGACGGTCGCCCTCAGCATGGGCCCGGACATGAAGCTCATCCCCATCATGAAGCCGCTCTTCGACGCGGAGGTCTACGGCGTCGACGAAGAAGTGGTCCTGAGCGACAGGAAGATGGCCGGGGCCGACACGCTTGCCACTTCATACGCAGTGGCGCTAGGAATCGTGAAGGTGGTTCAGAAGCACATCAAGCCCCTGGACGAGATGATCGAGGCCGTGAAGAAAGGAGGGTACTCGGACGCCGTGAAGGCGAAGGCGAAGGAGCTCTACATGGCAAACCTGCTCCCCAACAGGGTCTACTCTGAGCTCCCTGCGATACGAGACAGCATAGTCCAGAGGTTTGTGGGAGGGGAGCTGACGGCCGCGGAGGCGGTGTCGTTGCTGGAAGCAGAGAAGGAGAAGGTGTCCAAGTTCATGGTTATCTCCGGGATGAAGACTACGGACGGGGAGACCGGGAGCGTTGGCCCCCAGGTCGCAGAGGGGGTCTCCGAGCTGCTCGGGAGGGTCATCCCCCACGCGACCTACGTAGAGGACTTCGACGTCGACCCGCAAACGCTTGCGGTGGTGTCAGAGAGGAAGCTGGGGCGGCTGTCGCAGAAGCTTGAGATGGAGCCTCCGGCGCTGCTTACGATCTCCTCCGAATACAGGCCGAGGGCTCCCGGGGCCGCGACGCAGCCCGGGGCGAGGTACAGCAACTACCGGGGCAAGGTCCGCCAGGCGGCCAAGTGGACCGCCGAGGACATCGGCGCCGACCCGCAGCGGCTCGGGTTCGCCGGGTCGCCGACCATAGTCGGCCCCGGAATTGACGTCGGTAAGCTCCCGGTCCAGAAGGTGGTGGGGGAGAGCATGATCTTCCTCAGGCGTGTCGAGCCCGTCGAGCTCGACGGCGTCAGGCACGGCCCGTTCGACAGAGGGGACCTCGCCGACTCGCTCCCGAAGGCGCTCCTCGACGACCTGAAAGCCCAGGGAGCGGTGGGACAATTCGACGACAGCATGCTGGTGGAGGAACTTCTGCGGTGACCGGGGAAGCGAAGGACGTCTGGGTCTACCTCCAGCGCGACAAGAGCGGGCTTACCAGGGACTCGCTCGAGGTGCTGGCGGCCGGGAGGAAGGTCGCCGACAAACTGCAGCAGAAGGTGGTGGGGGTGATCCTCGGCGAGCACCTCACGAGGGTCGTGAGGGACGCGATATCTCACGGCGCCGACAAGGTCCTCTACGTTGACTCCCCGGCCTTCGCCGATTACTTCAACCTCCTTTACGTCGACGCCATCTACTCCATGGTCAAGGAGCGCCTGCCGTACGTATTCCTCTTCGCGGCCAACGAGCTGGG
>DATFYP010000041.1:0-3602 GCA_035314985.1 Nitrososphaerales archaeon | reverse complement strand
AGCTCGGAATCCTGGACCCTGACAGCCGCCGTCACGTCCGACAGATCAGAGATTGATCTGACCCCCTGACGCCAGGATCCCCCGCGCCTGTACATCACGAGGATGACGGCTTTCCCGCTGGTCCTTGCGAGATAGGACATGATTGCAACTGCGAAGGACAGCTTCCTCCCCCTGGAAGAGCCGTCGCCGTACGAGACCAGATGATATAGCGTGTTGAAGCTGTCTATGATGACCACCCCGGCGTCTGAGGAGAGGAAGCGGGGGAGCTCCTGTTCCACCTTCGATTCGGGGTCGGGGACGGTGAAGGTCGCTGAACGAATAGAGGTGCTGGGGAGCGACCGCAGGATTGTGTCGGCGTTTGAAGAGTAGAGGGCATCCAGGTCCAGAACAGCGCAGGTCCTTGAAGTCCCGGTTACGAGGGCGATGGCCGCCCTGGCGAAGGCCAGGTTGGCTTCCCTACCTGCGACGAGGAACGTCGCCGTCTTGCCGATGATGGGGCCTACGAATGACTCAGCCTGCCCCGCGCTAAAACTCAATAGCACAGAAACGCCCCCTCGCATGGTATTTGAGATTGAGCCGCATCTGCGTGATAACCTCGAGGGCGGGCGCCTACTACGCGTTGGTGTCGAGGTTGAGGGAAGCCGGGCTGGGCTTCGAAAGCGTCCTCCCTGGATCAGACCACCGTGGATGCGAACTGGTTCTCACGACGAAGGATGAAGCGGGGACCTTCGGAGGCAGGGCATTGGTCCTGGAAGAGTTAGACGAGGACCCCGGGGTGTTCAAGGGGCAAATCGTCTCGAGGCTCGACGAGGGGGATGACGCTGTGTTCGTGGGGGTGGACCCGGGCGTGAGGACCGGCCTGGCGGTGTACTACGGCCACACCCCCCTCGCCTTCAACACCTACGACTCCCCCGGCGCCCTTTGTGCGAAAATCGGAGCATTCGCGATGAGGCTCCCGGATTGCAGGTTCGTCCTCAGGGTCGGGGACGGCAATCCCCGGATAGCGGGAGAGTTTGCGCGCATGCTGAAGGCGACGGTTCCCGACGCCACCGTTGAAATCGTCGACGAGAAAGGGACCTCGGCCAAGACGTCAAGCATGAAGGGGATTCAGGTTGACCAGAGAGCCGCCTCGAGGATTGCGTTCAGAAAGGGAGAGGCCCTGAGCTCGGGGAGGTCCAGAAGTCGTGGATGAGGGACCTGACTGCGGTAGGAAGATAGTCGCCGACGACCAGGTCCTTCTTCAGCCATGATGGCATCAGCTCACGGGCCGCGTTGGAGCCGAACCGCTCGTCCATGAGGAGGACGAAACCCTTCTTTCCAGGGCGCCTGATGTGGCGGCCAGCGGCCTGGAATGCCTTGCGAAGTGCCGGAAGCCGCGAAAGCATGAGGTAGGCGTCGGGCTCTCCCGCCCGCTTGAGGCATGCATATTCTGCGTAGAGCATCGGCGAAGGAGGAGGAAGCGCGAGACCGACGACTACGACCGCTCCCATAGAATCCTCTCCGAAGTCCTCGCCTTCGGAAAAACGCCCGCCCTGGACTGCGAAGAGGACCGAGCCTTCGACAGCCCTGAAGGAATCGAAGATATCTGCCGCGTCCTGGCTTGAGAGTCCTGGGGCCTCTGAAACGAGGTTCCTTCCGTTCACCCTTTTCGCGACCATCGCCTGGATGGCCCCTAGCACGGAATATGACGGGGCGAAGATACCCACCCCTGTCTCCGACGCTTCTATGACGGCGGCCAGCCTGTCGGAAATCCGGGCGAACATCTCTGGACCGCGCAGACTGTACCTGGTCGTCACTCCGACGTCGATGGCGGTCCTTACGTTCACCAGTGGTTCAGAAGCTGCTTCGTAGGTGGCTACGCCGGCCCCAGCAAGGCCGAGGGACCTGGTGAACACCGAAGAGGGGTTGATGGTCGCAGACATCAACACTACGCTCCCGAAGCCTTTCAGGTAAGAAGCGAGGTTTCCCGCCGGGTCCGGATCTATCAGTCCGAAGCCGCTGTTCCACTTGACCAGGACCAAACCCTCGGCGGAGGAGAGCTTCTCCAGAAATCTCCCCACCTGAAGAATCAGCGACGGCAGTCGCCGTTCGTAGGTTATCGACCCCCAGGCTGCGCCGGCGCAGGAACCCAGCTCGAAGGCCAGGTTCTGCAGCCAGACGGTTCCGCGTCCGTCTCTGAGCCTGTCGAGGACATCGGCTCTGTCCAGGAGCCAGCCGGTGTGGTTGGTCATGATCTCGCTCAGTATCTGCTCGAGATGTCTGAGGGAGAGTGCGGCCTCCTCCATGAAGAGGAGGTCCGCTTCCCTGGCGGCCCCCCGGAGCTGCTCGAGCGTGAGGACAGCCGAATTCACCCCTCTCAGGAAGTCTCTGAGGTTGTGGGCCTCGTCCACGACCAAGATGGTCTTCCGCTTTTCCAAGGAACTGCGCTCGAAGAAGACGGGTGTAGCGGATGGGTCGAACACGTAGTGGTAGGGTATGACCGAGACTTCCGCCTGGACGACTGCGAGCCTGGCCACTTCATAGGGGCAGACGTGGATTGACTCGGCATGCTTCAGCAGCTCGGAGTGTGTGGGAGTTGTCTGAAGGGCCCGTTGAACAGCGCGGTCGAAATCCTCTGGCACCAAGGAGACGTTCAGGAAGTAAGAGCAGAGGTTGTTGCTCACGTTGAAGGAGCAGTACCAGCCGAAAGACTCCTGCGAGACGGGCCTCTGGCGTCTGAGCAGGCAGTAGTCGAACTTCGAGAAGATTGGAGCCGCCTTCACCGGATGTTTCCTCTGAAGCCGCGAAACCTCCTCGATGACCCGGTGAATCTGGCGCTTCGTCCTGCATGTGAAGACGACCCTGCTCCCGATCTCCTCGGCGGCGGTCAGCGCGCCCGTCAGGACTGCAGCAGTCTTTCCGAATCCGCTCATAGCCCCGGCAACCAGGATCTCCCCGCTCCTGCAGGCCTCGTAGACGCGCTGGGCGAGCTCCCTTTGGCCAGGCCTGAAGGACGGATAGGCGAACCGGTCTTCCAGGCTCACATTATGTGAGACTGGTTCAGTATTTTAGGGGCAAGCCTCAGACTGCGATGTCGGAGATGTACCTGCGGTCCCGAAAGACCTTGGCAGCTGCTTCCTCGACGGCACGCCTGTTCTCTGCCGTGGTGTAGACCCGCATCAGATCCATGAAGCCTGCTATGGACCACACTAGTGGGAGCTCGCTCAGCGGCACCGTCCTGGTGACGCGCTTCTTGCCGTCGCTCCTGAGGAGCCTGACCGAAGTGAGCGCTTCACGCGCGTAGGTATTGGGGAGGGAGGGCGTAGTCGGAACGTCGAAGTAGATCAGTGTCGGGTCTACGCCTGCCGACGAAGCGAGCTCGGCGGTCACCTGATCTCTGACCTTATCGTTGGTGAACAGCTGCTCGAAGACCGAATCCTTTCGCTGTACGAACTTCTCGAAGACGCATTTGACCAGCCTGCGGTTGCGGAATGCCAGCCCAAGCCGTTTCGCTTCTCGCAGCCCGGGGGAGTTCCCCCTGAGCGTCGCCAGCCTCTGCAGGACTATCTCGTCGGTCAGTTCCAGGTAGTCTTCCAGATTGGTGAGTTTGGTCAGCTTGAGGG
>DATFYP010000040.1:0-7184 GCA_035314985.1 Nitrososphaerales archaeon | reverse complement strand
GGCGGCCTCGATTACCAGCTGACTCCCCGAGACGGCGGTGGCCAAGTCCGTGGTAGGATGGATTCTCGAGACTACCGCATCTGCCTGGGCCTTGGTCAACTTCCCTTTCTCCACGAATTTGGAAACGCTTCCGTCAATCATCTTCATCCCCTTGTCGACCAATTCCTGGTTGATGTCGAGCATCGACACATCGTACCCGCCGACTTGGGACGCTACCTGGGCTATGCCATGCCCCATCAGGCCGGCGCCTAGCACCGAGACTTTGGTTACCCTTGCTTCCATGGAGGCGCTTGGCGATGCGGTCGTTTTAACCCTTGGCCGCCTTCGATTCGAAAAGGATGAGGGAGAAGTCCCTTTTCATCCCCGCCCTTCGGAGCGCCCCTATCACACGAGAGCCCTGGGGAACGTACACCAGGCGCCTCGTCGTCCTCCCCTTCCCCTTCAGTCCAAGGAAATGCTTGACAATTCCGACGACCCCTTTGTCGTCCCCAGTGAGGAAGCCGACCTGCTTCCATGATTCGGTCCCCTCGCCTCCCCCCATGGCTACCCCCAGCGCCCCATCGGCGAGGTAGACTCCGCCGTCTCCCAAGGCCCGGGCGATCACCTTCCGCGTCAGGGCCTTGGCCGCGAAGGTATCCCACATCACGCCCGAACCCAGCCGAAACTCACGGGAGGTCCTGATTGTCCTCACCACTTCAGGGAGGTCGTCGTATCCAGCCCGTCTGACGCCCCTCTGGGGGCCCAGTCTCATCCCTTCTTGAGGGACGTAGACGCTGACCCTCGCGGCCTCCTTGAATCCCATCCTGGCGATTTGCCTGTGGGCCTCCTTGTTCCAGGTGCCGCTCGTTAGCCTGTACACGTCGACGCCCTTCCGGCCGGCTACTCTCATGGATCTCTCTCCCAATGCGGTGGCCAACCCCATCCCCCTGAACTGCGGGTGTACCCTGGCCCCCTCGAACCACGCCGACCCGTCCTCGAGGAAGCGCACCCGATTCATCCCCACCTGCAATCCGTCGGCCAGGACGACAAACATCTTCGAGCCCTTGTCCCGGAGCCAGCCGTCCCAGACTCGGGGGATGTAGTCGTGTCCTTCCCACACGTCCTTGATGAAATCCATCAGCGGTTTCTTGTCAGAGGGACGTGCCTCTCTAATCTCGACCTTCAAGCAGGCCCGAGACCCTCGCCCCTAGCAGAAAACCTTTCTCGAATAATGGTCCGCCTCCAGTCAAAAGGATAAGAGGAGAGTTCGAGAAGGTTGTCAAGCGCCGGGGTGGCAGAGTGGTTAATGCGCGGGCCTTGAGCGCCACCAAGGAAGCCCGTGACCTTCGGGTCGCGTGGGTCCGAATCCTACCCCCGGCGCTCAACCAAGACGCGGCACGTGTGACACCATTCTCAGCTTCAGACCATCAGCTTGCCCCGGCCTGTGTCGCAGCAGGCCAAGCACGCCAGAGGTCGACCTTCGGGACCCAAGCAGTCGAAGTCGCGGGACTGGAATCTCGCCCTGGAGCGAAACGGCTCGGTTCCTCGCAAAGCCTTTTATCGGATTCGAGGGCCGAACCGCCGCTTCACAGCGGACTGAGCGGAAAATTGGAGAGTCTCCAGGACAGGTATTCCCCGAACGCCGTCTGCTTTGGCTGCGGGCCTGCCAACCCCGACGGGCTGCACATCAAGAGCCGCCCCGAAGGGGCCTTCGTAGTAGCCGACTGGACCCCCGCGCCCCATCACACGGCATTTTCGGAGTTCACCAGCGGGGGGATCATGTCGGTGCTCTTCGATTGCCATGGAAACATCACCGCTGCCTACGCACTGATGAAGGCGCGGGGCCTCGACTCTCCCCCGGGGACGGTCACGGCTGAACTCGACGTGAGGTTTCTGAAGCCGACCCCCCTCGGGCCAAGGCTCCATCTCAAGGCCTGGGCGTCGAAGGTCGAGGGGGACAAGGTCACCGTAGAGGGGACGATAGATGCCGAGGGGGTCCAGACGGCGTCGATGCGCGGGGTCTACGTAGCCGTCAGAAAGGGGCACCCGGCTTTCAACAAATGGACCTAGCAGGTTAGGCTGATAAGCTGCCCCCCGTCGGTGCCTGTCGGCCGAGAACCCTGGACTCCATCAAGGAACTTTCCACCTCCTTCAGGGACCGCTCAGCGTCTCCCGTCAGGATTGCCGCAGATCTCTTCGGCAGGATTGAGGGTCCAGGGAAGAGGTTCAACTGCTTCATCACCGTCCTTCGCGACGCTGCCCTGCGCCAGGCGGAGGAATCTGAGAGGAGGTTCCAGAAGGGAGAGCCGCTCGGCCCCCTGGACGGGATCCCCGTCGCCGTCAAGGACCTCGTCTACATCGCGGGGGTCAGGTGCACGGCCGGGTCCAAGATTCTCGCGGACAACATCGCGCCCTACGACTCCCCGGTCGCCGCCCGGCTGAAGGCGGCCGGGGCGGTCATCATCGGAACCACGAACATGCACGAGTTCGCGGCCGGGATAACCGGCGAGAATCCCCACTACGGGCCTGTGAGAAACCCGTGGGACACGGAGAGGATCTCGGGGGGGTCGAGCAGCGGTTCTGCGGCCTCGGTCTCTGCGGGCCTGGCTGCCTGCGCCATTGGTACGGACACCGGCGGCTCGGTCAGGACCCCGGCCGGGCTCTGCGGGGTCATCGGACTCAAACCGACCTACGGCCGCGTGAGCAGGCTCGGCGTGATTCCCCTCGCCACCTCCTTCGACACCGTCGGAACCCTCACCTCCTCCTCGTGGGACGCGGCCGTCCTCCTAGGGGTCCTTGCCGGACACGGTGCCGAGGACCTGACCACCGTGGCGGCTGAAGTGCCTGACTATACTGAGGGACTCGAAGCTCCCCGAGGGGGCTACAAGGTGGGAGTCCCCCGTAGGTATTTCCACGACAGCGTGGATACAGAGGTTGAGGAGGTGTTCTCGAGGTTCCTCGACAAGCTC
This sequence comes from Nitrososphaerales archaeon, assembly GCA_035314985.1. Classification (GTDB taxonomy): domain Archaea; phylum Thermoproteota; class Nitrososphaeria; order Nitrososphaerales; family Gagatemarchaeaceae; genus DATFYP01. The sequence continues at coordinate 4,236 of DATFYP010000040.1, read as the reverse complement.
TCTCAGGCGGGCAACACCGTCTGCGGTGTCGAGCTCGAGGGGGTGGAGAAGGTGAGCGAGTGCTGGAGGACGATTAGGATGGCCGAGGCCACGGCCTTCCACATCAGGTGGCTGGACACTGCTCCAGAGGCCTATGGGGAGGACGTGCGTGCCTCGCTTGAGCAGGGGAGGAAGGTGTCGGCGGTCGACTACGTGAACGCCCAGAACCTCAGGCCGACCCTGATGCAGAGCTTCGCGGCCTCCATGAAGGACGTCGACGCCGTGGCGGTCCCGTCAGCCTCAATCACAGCCCCGAAGATCGGGGAGAAGCTCGTGGATGTGAACGGGAAGAAGGTGGAAGCGCGCTCGGCGCTCATGGGGATGACTCTTCCCTTCAACGTGGTCGGATTCCCCTCGGTCTCCGTGCCGGCGGGTCTCGTTCATGGCCTCCCGGTCGGAGTGCAGTTGGTCGCGGGACCGTTCGAAGAGGCCAAGCTCCTGCGACTTGCCGGTTCAATCGAGAAGCTGGGGCCGTTTCCGAGCCCGCCTAGCACGGTTTAATAGCACAGAACCGCAATCAGACCCGCGCGGGGTCTCGAGTGAAGGTCAGCTGGGGGGTCGGGGAGATAGTTGCCGTTCTGCTTTCCCTCATCTACTACCTCTTCTTGCTTCCCGACGCGAAGTATGTCGTATCGCTCTTCCTCCTTCTGAGCGGCCTGTGGACAGTGGCTGCCGGCCTCCTGTTTGTTGACAAGAAGGGCAGGACGTTCTACAGCGCCTGGGGGGTCGTCGTCGCGGTCCTATCCGCCTTTGCGTTCCTTCCGCTGAACTACACGCTTGGGCTGGTGCTCGTCGCCGTGGTGGTCCTGATACTGCTGACCGCGTTCAACTACCGGTCTGGAAGGATGTTCACCGCGGCCACTCAAGCCTCTCCCCAGACGGCCGGTCAGACTCCAGCTGCGACCTAGGGCCAGCTGAACCATTTCAGGCTTCGAGGAGCACTTCCCCGCCGAGGATCGTCCACCTGACCCTCCCGGGGAACTCGACCCCTTCGTAGGGGGACCACCCACATTTCGTCTTGAGATTGCTAGCGGAAGTCCTCTCGGGGGAGCCGAGGTCGAGAATCGCAAAGTCTGCTCTCCTCCCTACGGCGATCTCCCCCCTGTCGTCCAGCCCGTAGAACGCGGCGGGGTTGCGTGAGCATACGTGGGCGATGGTGGCTGGCTCGAAGCCCTGCACCTTCAGGAGCCAAGAAACAAGGTGGCCATAGTCGTCAAGCCCGGGAACCCCGCTGAGCCCGTCCCTCTCCTTCTCCTCTCGGGAGTGAGGGGCGTGGTCTGTCACAAGGAAGTTTGCCTCCTCCCTTCTCAGTCCTTCAATCAGCGACGCCCTGTCCGTCTCCGGCCTCAGCGGGGGATTGGTCTTGAGCAGGGGGTTACTCTCCATGGCCTTCCTGGAGAAGAAAAGATGGTGCAGGGTCGCCTCGCATGCGAGACTCAACCCCTCCATCCGGGCCCGGTTCACCATCGAGACGGCTTCGGCGACCGAGACATGGCAGATGTTGACCCGTGCCATCGGGACCAACCTAAGCGCGGAGATCGCCGTCCTCACGGATGAAACCTCTGACTCCGGCGGCCTGATGTCACAGTGGAGGTCGGGCCTGCTCTCCCCCGCCAGTGACTTCATGCGCGAGTCTATCACTGACTGGTCTTCGCAGTGCAGGCTGAGCGGGAGCCCGGTCTCTGAAACGACCCGAAGCGCCTCGCCTAGTTTCTCAGGAGGGAACTTCATGCCCCCCGTCGACTCCGCAAGGTACGCCTTGTATCCCACGACGAGGCCTTTGATAGCCTTCAGCTCGCCAATCCTCTGTCCCAGCACGCCGCCGTGGAATCGCACGTCGACTACCCCCTTCGACAGGGAGAGCCGGCGCTTCTCCTCCAAGGCGGCGGGAGTCGTCGCAGGAATCGGGTTGTTTGGCATGTCTACGACGGTCGTCACTCCGCCGTGCACCGCGGCTGAGGTCCCTGTGGCGAAGTCCTCCTTGAACTCCCAGCCCGGCTCCCTCAAGTGGACGTGGCCGTCAACGAAACCCGGGAAGACGAGGCAGGCCCCCGCCTTCACGACCTTGGCCCCCTTCAGCCCCTGCTTTCGTATCTCTCTGATTCTCCCTTCCGTGACGCCAACCTGGGCGTCGTCCACCCCTTCGGGCAGTACGACCCGGCCTTCGACAACCAGGTCGTGCTCCATGCGCTACGCCTTCACGAGCCCGGGGACCTCTTCGAAATCAATGACGGTGTCGCAGTAGTGGCACTGCAGCGAACGGTCTCGCTTCAGGGTGGCGAACTTCGGAGTCACCGGCTCCCTCTCCCCGTTGGAGATGCAGGTGACCTCAGGGCACCTGATGCGCCCTTCGATCATGTCGGGGACCTGCGGGGCATACTTGGAGACCTTCCAGTCGTTGATGTAGTTGATGGTGATGCTGGGGAAGATCAGGCAGAGGATGTCCGCCTCTCTCTCGTCGACATGCCACCTGTCTATCTTGATCACGTCCTTCCGTCCGAGAGTCTTGCTGGCGACATTCTGGAGTATCGCCACCGATGCGTCGGCCTCCAGCCTCGAGAGGTTGGCCAGGCGCAGAACCGCGGACACAACGTCCGCCTTCCAGTCAGGGATGTGGTCGATGACCGTCCCCTCCTCGATCTTTCTGACCAGCATCTTGCTGTCGGCGTCGTTCACCTTCGTCTACCCTGCACCTCCTAGGATCATGTTGAGCAGGGCCATCCGGAGGGGGAGCCCCGATGCCGCCTGCGCGAAGTACTGGGCGAAGATGGTCGAGTCGACCTCCGTGGTTAGTTCGCCGACCCTGGGGAGCGGGTGCAGTATCTTCAGGGACGGTTTCATGTCCTTCAGGGCGGCCAGGTCGACTTCGTAGAGCTTCTTGACCCGCTCGTACTCGGTGGGGTCCGGAATCCTCTCCTTCTGTATCCTTGTCACATAGAGCACGTCCAGGGTCTCTGCGACTGACTTCAGGTTTGTCTCCTTGCTAGAAGTGACCCCATGCTGGTTCAGGAAGGATTCGACCTCCGGCCTGACCTGCAGGGCGTCCGGGGCGATGAAGCAGAGTTCCGCCTGGTAGTTCGACAGTCCGTACGAAAGCGAGGACGGCGTCCTACCGAACCTCAGATCCCCCATGATTCCGACTTTGAGGCCGTCCAGCTTCCCGAACGCCTTCCTTATCGTGTAGAGGTCTATCATGGCCTGGGTTGGGTGCTCCCGTCGCCCGTCCCCCGCGTTGATCACCGGCACGTCAGTAATCTCGGCAGCGAACCGCGCCGCTCCCATTCTCCCGTGCCTGATTACGAAACAGTCCGCTCCGTAACCCTCGAACATCCTTATCGTGTCGTGCAGCGTCTCGCCCTTGGACACCGACGACCCCTTCGGGTTCGAGAACCCGGACACCCTGAGCCCCAGCGTCTCCGCCGCCACCTGGAAGCTCGAGTATGTTCGTGTCGACGGTTCAAAGAAGAGCAGGACTGCCAGTTTCCCCTCCAGAGCCCCTTCCAGGCTCTCAGGGGTCTTCTCAAGGGCGGCGGTCTGTTGGAAAATGAGCTCTAGCTGGCCTCGGTCGAAGTCCCGCATGCTCACGATGTCTCTTCCGAAGAAGTCGGGCTTGGAGGCCATCCACCTTCCACCTCCTACTGCTGGCTTCTTAACTGAGACGGAAGTCCCGACTCGCCTGGCCGCTGGAAGCCCAGGGCGCCTTTCCCTCAGAACCGCTTCGCCACTCTTAAATCCCGTTGCGCGCTTTCACATGCGAAGAATGGAGCTGTATCTAGAAAGCGACCCAAGCCCCTTCATCCAAGGAGGTTGAATCCCCGCTGGGCAAGGACGAGGTCGTCGACCTAGTCGACGGGCAGGACCGAAAGGTGGGCACAGCCACCCTTGAGCGGTGCCTCCGGGATGGCCTCCGCCACAGGGCCGTCGCGGTGCTAGTTTCAAGAAGCGACGGAAAGGTGCTCATCCAGGTGCGCAGCAAGAACGACCATTGGCAGCCAGGTCGATGGACTCTTTCCTGCACAGGGCACGTTGGAGCGGGCGAGAGCTACGGGCATGCGGCTACGAGGGAGCTCGCGGAGGAACTCGGGCTGAAATCTCCGGTAATCCCCGTCGGCAAGCTATTCCTCCCCGAGGTCAGGAGCAGAGGAAGCATCGAGTCGGAGGTCGTGTCCCTTTTCGCAACCAAGTCGGACGCAGTTC
>DATFYP010000039.1:0-7315 GCA_035314985.1 Nitrososphaerales archaeon | reverse complement strand
TTCGGACATCCTCGGAGACGCGGTGAACATCGCGAGCAGGGTCTATTCGATTGCGGAGCCTGGAGGGATCTGCATCACGCGCCAGGTGTTCGACCAGGTCTGGAACAAGCTTGGGAACCACCTCACCGAGATCGGGAAGAGGGAAGCGAAGAACTTGGAGCTCCCCATGGAGGTGTTCTCTGTGGACCTTCCGTGGGATCAGAAGAACAGCGGCAGAACCTAGATTGATGAAGTGTGTTCGCTTGCCGGTCCAGGACCCTAACTAGGAAACAGCGGCGACCTTGTCCTCCATCCTCCTCTTCTTGTCGCGCCTGTCATCCACCGACAAGGTGAAAGCAACCCTCTTGGCTCCTTCCCTGAAGACCGACTCGTGAGCCGTCTGGACTGCCGCGAGCAGATCTGAGAGGCTCTTCGCTTCGATCACTGTTCCCATCGGATTCACCATCAGCCTGACCCCCTTCGCCTTCCTGAGCGCTTCCAGAGCCGACCTGACGTACCTGCTCACGCTTGTGCCTTCGCCCAGGGGATGGATCGAGAACTCGGCCACTATACGATATCCCTCTTGATCTTTCATGGGTCCGCGGCCGCCCGCATCCCCTAAATCGGTTTCGGAGAGCCATGCCGGACTAACCGGCGCCCTGACGGCATGTGGGCCGCGAAGACTTAAGCCAGTTTGCTAGGGCGGCACAATCTGACAGACATGGCGGCGGACCTTATGCTGCTTCGTCTGCTCCTCGCTTTTGGTTCCGGCTGGCTCGTGGTGGCGGTGGTGACGACCGTTGCTGACGCCTATGGAACCGGCCGCGCGGGTTTCGCGGGCGGCCTGCCGTCTACCGGACCTGTCAGCCTCCTCTTCATCGGATGGAGCCAGTCCCAGGCGGCGGCCATCCAGGCGGCCGTCGGCTTCCCGCTCGGGTTCAGCGTCACGTTCGCGTTCCTGCTTTTCTACGCGCTCCCCTCGCGTGGGAGATTCGGGACTCGGATGGCCGTCGCCCTCCTCCTATGGTTCCTGCCGGCGACCCTCGTTGCCTTCTCTGGGCTCAGCGACTTCGCTCTCTCTGTGAGCGTGAGCGTCGTGGCGGCGTCGGTGGTCTACCTCGCGCTTAGGGCGGCGGGGATCAGAAACGTCCCTCCCGTCCCGACGGTGTTCAGCGCGACGCGGCTGGTCTGGCGAGGGGTGCTCGGAGGCTGCGTCGTGGCAGGGGTCGTACTCCTTAGCACACTTGCCGGGCCTATGGTGGGCGGGGTGTTCGCCGCCACCCCCGCGATTTGGACCTCCTCTCTTTACGTGACCAACCGCGTCCACGGACTGGAGTTCTCGCGCTCCCTGGCGAAGTCGCTCATCACTGTCGCAATGCTCACGATTGTTCCGTACGGCCTCGCGGTTGGATACCTGTTCGCCGACGTGGGGATCTGGTGGGGAACTCTCCTCGCCTACGTCGCAATCTCTCCGATGGCATGGCTGGCGTGGAGATTCACACCCCGCCGGGGGGAGTCCTAGACTCTAGGCGTCCTTGACGGAAGCATGGACTTCCGCCTCATCAGTCTGGCGCCGCGGCCCAGCAGGACTATATGCCCTGGCCCCGAAGCGCGCCACAGTCATGCGGACGTTCGCGTCGCCGCCTGAGATGCGGGCCAGTGACGAAACTGGAGGAACCGCCAGAGCATGATCGCCCTCAAGGCTGTGAACCTGTCGAAGCGATACAAGAAGTCGCAGAGGCTCGCTCTCGAGGAGCTGACCCTTGAAATCGAGACAGGACAGATCTTCACTCTCCTCGGCCGGAACGGCGCTGGAAAGACGACCTTCCTCAGGATCGCCAGCACGCAGCTGATGCCCACGTCTGGCACCATAACCGTCCTGGGCCTCGATGCCGTGAAGCAGGCAAAGCAGCTGAGGGAGCGGATAGCGATATCGCCCCAGGAAGCCGAGACCATCTACCCGCTCACGGCCCGGGACCACGTCATGCTCTCCCTGCGGATGCGGGGCATGGCCAAGTCCGAGGCCGCCAAGAGGACCCAGGAGGCGTTGGGGGCCCTCGAGCTGAGCGAGGTCGCAGACCAGAACACCGACTGGCTCTCCGGCGGCCTGAAGCAGAGGGTGATCGTGGCGATGGCCGTAGCGACTGACGCCGAGCTCGTCTTCCTGGACGAGCCGAGCATCGGCCTGGACCCTCTCAACCGCAGGAAAGTCTGGGAGCAGCTAACACGGCTGAAGCAGGAAGGAAGGACGATCGTCCTCACGACTCACTACATGGACGAAGCCGAGGCGCTTTCAGACAGGCTGGTGATCATGAACAGGGGGAGAATCGTGACCGAGGGGACTCCGCAGAGCGTGAAGGCGTCGTTCACGAACAGGAGCGCGCGGGTAGACGTGTTCGACAAGTTCTCTGAGAAGGACCTCGAACCCTACGGCCGGGTCGTCAGGGTGGCCAGCCGCCTCAGGGTCCTGACCGACGGAGCGGGCGCGAAGAGGCTTGGAGAGGAAGCGGTGGCGAGGGGCGCGAGCATAGCGATCGGCCCTGTCTCCCTTGACGACGTCTTCGTCGACATTGTCGGGGAGGCCGAGAAGGGGGAGGAGTATGAAGCCTAGGGACAGGCTGAAGTCGCTCTGGGCGATCATGTACTACCTCGGGTTCACGCCCATGGTCCGGAACCCGCTCTTCATAGCGTTCGTGTTCACTTCCCCTTTCACCCTGCTGTTCATACTGTTCGTCGCGAGCGGCGGCGCCGCTCTGGCGTACGGGCTTGCCGGCGCCCTTACCATGGTCACGGCAGAGCTGGGGCTCTTCGTCGGGACCGACCTGGCTTCGTACAAGATTCAGAACAAGTTTCAGGACATAGTGGTGGCTTCGCCGGTCTCCCCGCTCGTCTACATGTTCGGGGTTGCGTTGTCAGAGCTGGCCTTCGGCTCGCCGGCCCTCCTCGTGCTGTTCGGCTTGATGGCCTGGCACGGCGCCTCCCTTGCGGTCCTAGTCACGACCCTGGGGGTAGTGATGCTACTATGGGTGACCACCACGGCCATAGGGTTCTTCTTTTCGGCCTACGCTCCGAACACTCAGAACGCCTTCATCATCAACGGCTTCATTACCACGATACTGTCCGTCCTGCCACCGGTCTACTACTCCATCTCGATTCTCCCGCCGGTGCTCGTTCCCCTCGCGGAGATCCTTCCGACTACCGAGGCGGCGGTCCTCTTCCAGGGCGCCATCGGACTCGGCTACTCGGTCAACCCGGTCTTCAGCTTCGCCGTCCTTCTGGCCGCCACGGCAATCCTGCTGCTCCTGGTCTCGTTCAAGATGAGATGGCGTGAGCCTTGAGGTAGTCGAGATGCCCTCTGAACATCCGGCTCCGACTCCCTCGCCCGGCGAGAGGCCTTACGCAGCTGGGGTTTCGCCGTCGCCCTGAGGCTCGGCCACCCTGACCGCCCATCTGGTCATCTTTGCTTTGCCCCTCAGCGCGGAGGCGACGGCTGCGACCAGCGAAAGGGCCGCGCCCAGGTAGAAGGCCACCCGCAAGGAGGACATGAAGGCGGGCGCTATGGCCGTGGGGAAGAAGGTCGTTCCGGTGAGATACGAAGTGACGGACGGGGGGATGGAGGCAGCCAGCTGTGCCACCCTAGGGTCGGAGAGGATGGAACCCACCGGATTGTAGCCCAGGAATGCGGCGAAGAGCGCCCCGGTCGGAGGTATGCTTGTGAAGATGGGAGCCAGCTGCGCGGCGCCGGCGCTCGTGACTGCGGAACTCAGGGCCGTCGGCAAGCTCCCTGAGAGCGCTGACAGGACGATCGTGAAGAAGACGGCGGTGCTGGCAGTCTGGCCCACGTTCTGGAGCGTTGCGCGCATGCCGGATGCCGCCCCCCTGTGCTCCGGGGGGGCCGAGTTCATTATCGAGACCGTGTTGGGCGACGCGAAGAGCCCGCCCCCGACGCCCATTACGAAGAGTATGACCGCGAACTGCCAGAAGATGAAGTCGTACGGGAGTAGCGAGAGGAGAAGGAAGGTCCCCGCGGTGATGAGCATGCCCAGAGTCGCCAACCCCCTCGCGCCGTGCCTGTCGGAAAGCCTCCCGCTGATCGGCCCCATCACGACGAATCCGAGCAGCATGGGCGTGATGTATATCCCGGACCAAAACGGCGTAGAAGAGTAGCTGTAGCCGTGCAGCGGCAGCCAGATGCCCTGAAGGAGCACTATCAGCATGATCTGGACTCCTCCGCGGCCCATGGCGGCCAGGAACCCGGCGATGTTTCCTGCGGTGAACGTCTCATCCTTGAACAGGTCCAGCCTGAACATCGGAGATTCCACCCTGGACTCGATGAATGGGAACGCCGCGAGCAGCGCCGTCCCCGCCAACAACGTCGAAACGACCCACGGGTTGGCCCACCCCATGCTGGAGCTGCCGTAGGGGAGGAGGCCGTAGGTCACCCCCACGAGGAGGAGAGTCAGCCCGACGGCGAAGGTCACGTTCCCCCACACGTCCAGCTTCTGGTTCCTGTTTATCCTGCCGACCTCCTTGAGCTTTGTGTACGACCAGACGGTGCCGAATATCCCAACGGGGACGCTGACCAGGAAGATGTACCTCCAGTTGTAGTAGGCCAGGACCCCGCCCATCACGAGCCCTATGAGAGACCCAGCGAGGATGGAGACCATGTTGATCCCGAGCGCCTGGCCCCTCTCGTTCTCCGGGAAGGCGTCGGTGATTATCGCCGCTCCGTTGGCGAAGAGGAACGCGCCCCCGACGCCCTGGACGATTCTGAAGATTATCAGCTCGAGGGCGCCCAGATCCCCCGTGTTGGGGGTCAGGTACGCGAGGAGGGTCCCGACTGTGAAGACTGCAAACCCGAGGTTGTAGAGTCTCACCCTGCCGAGCATGTCTGAAATCCTCCCGAAGGTCACGAGGAGCGTGGAAGTGCAGACGCTGTAGCCGAAGAGCAACCAGAGGAGGTACTGGAAGGAGCTGAGGGGGTCAATCTTGATCCCGTTGAAGATGGCGGGAAGGGAGATCAGGACTATGGTGCCGTCCAGGGAGGCCATCAGCGTCCCTATCGTTGTGTTTGAGAGTGCTACCCATTTGTACTGCATGAAGCGGTCCCGTTGAACCTTCACCTCGCCCTTTGAGCCCCCTTATGAAACTACCCCAAGGTCGTCTCAAGTGTAGCGCGGCGCCAAGAACGTGCTGGCTTTGAGCACACCGGCTGTATCTCTCTTACCCTCCCTTGCGAACCCCCGATACCTCAGATGCCTTGTTCGCATGAGCTCGGCGATGGCTTTCTGCTTCGGAAAGTCCAGCCGACTTCGTCGGAGGTAGTCTATTGCCACGTCGAAATCGTGAATTGTGCCCAGCCTCTCCTGCCAAGCCGCGAGCACAGACAGCTCCCGGGGACTCTTGTCGGCCAGCTCCAGAAGGTACCTGAGCTTCTTCGTCTCTTTGCGAAGCGCGTGCAGCTCACCTATCTTCGACTCGTCGCCTAGGACCTTGCCCAACAGTCCCACGACCACTCCGCCACGTCTGTCGACTCGCTTTCTGAGCCGTTTTGAGAGTTTCTTGCTGTCGATTTGCGAGGGTTTGAAGGTCACCGGCAAGGCCTCTGAGACTCCCCTGATCGTGGGCATCGCCCTACGCAGAAGAGTAGTCCTTTCTTCGTCTAGGATGCTGAAGAGCCCTTGGGGCAACGAGGTCCCCCTGCGCTCCAATGTCTGTGCCAATGTGTCGAGGTCGCGAACCCCAGACGTGGCCTTGAGGAGAGAGCCCAAAGCGGTGTTGAACATCTTGCATCTCTCCGACGTGCGGAGATCCTTCGGCAACAGTCTGCAAAGCATCTGGACGCGCCGGGCGGCTACCCTCAGGTCATGGACGGCACCCGGTGAGAGACCTTCCAATGAGCTCCCAGCGAGTTCCAGTAGTTCCCTTACCCTTTCCCCGTAGCTAGTTGCAAATGGCTTCGCGCTCGCTCTGAGGCCGGCCATCAAAGATGGTCGGTCAAGCCAAGACAAAAGGTGGTGGTTTTCTCCCCGCTGGCGAGACGCCACAATACCCTGAGGCGGCTTCACTATGGAGTCGTGTGCCCACAATATCTCTTGTGGGTTCTCCTGATATACTGGTCTTGAGAGCGTGAAGAGCACATGTACTATTCTTATTCTGGCATGCCGAAGGCGTCAATCTGAATGGACCTCTATCTTCTAAGGCATGCTGAGGCCGGCAAGAGAATGGCGATTGCGGTGAGAGACCGCGAGAGGGCGCTGACCGTAGCCGGCAAGGAGGAGATTGAGAAGGTCGGAGAGGCCCTGGCGGAAGCGGGTTTCAAGTTTGACGTATTTGCAACGAGCCCGGTGAAACGCGCTAAGAGCTCGGCTCTGATTGTGAACAAGGCTCTCAAGCGGAAAGCTTCGGTGGAAGAGTGGCCTGAGCTCAGCCCTGAAGGGAGCAGGGAAGCCCTCTACAGGAGGCTGGCCAAGCTCAAACCAGACTCCTCGGTCGCATGCGTCGGTCATGAGCCGTATCTCACAACCGCCATCGGAGAGATCATCGGCGGGAGCAGCGGAAGCCGGGCCAGCACCAGAATCGCCCTGAAGAAGGCCGGCCTCGCGAAGGTCTCCGTGACTGGGTTCAGCCCACGGATCAACGGGGAGCTCCGGTGGCTGCTGACGCCCAAGCAGATCAGGAAGATTGCCTGACCTCGCCCGTTAGGCTAATACCCCATGGAGTTCCATAGAGCTTGACTAGGAGTCCGGGACAAGAATGAAGGTCGCAGTAATCGACGTCGGTTTCAACTCCCTGAAGATGGTCAAATACAGGGTGGAGCCCAACGGATTCGTCAAGGCCTATGGCCAGCTCGGCGTGATGGCTAGGCTAGGTGAAGGCATGGACAAGACGGGGTACCTCGGAAAGGAACCCATCTCCCGGACGATTGATGCCATCAGACTCTGCCGCGAGTCGGCTTCGCTCGACTCGGTCAAACATGTGCTTCTCGTCGGAACCAGCCCCGTCCGCGAGGCTGCGAACAGAGAGGAATTCCTGCGGCTCGTGGAGGACGAAACTGACCTGAAGATGAGGCTGCTGACAGGGAGTGAAGAGGCACTGTACGGGTTCCTTGGGGCGGAGAGGTCGGTGCGCGCTCCCACTGCGCTCTTCTTCGACTTGGGAGGCGGCAGCCTGCAGCTGACCTACGCAGAAAAGTTCCAAATCCGAAGGACCATGTCGCTGCCGCTGGGCGCTCTAAGACTGGCATCCATGTACGCCGGGAAGGATGGAGAGTTCTCGCGAAAAAGTCGGCTGAAGATGAGCAAGCGCATCTCTCAGCTGCTTCCGACGAGACGCG
>DATFYP010000038.1:0-13090 GCA_035314985.1 Nitrososphaerales archaeon | reverse complement strand
TTCGTGGGGGCCAGGCTGTTGAGGTACGCCTATTCGTTCCAAACCACCCCGAGAACGTTCCTTGCGTCCGTTCGGGATTCGGGATTCCGAGACAGAGACATCGTCCACGTCTTCACCGGCGCAAACACGGCGATAGGCTTGCTCTACATCGTTCTAGGCAGACTCACGGGAAAGAAGACCGGCGTATCCGTCTTCGGGAAGGACTTCCTTGCCTCCAGGCCAAGCCGTCTCTTCTTCGTCCCATTGCTTCTCTCTCTCACTTTGGCGAACCACGTGATGGTCAACTCGCTCTCCACTCTTCGGCGCCTCCCCCCGGCGTTCCGCAAGAAGGCCAAGGTCCTATACCCAGGCATCGATCCGGAGGAACTGGGAACCGTCCAACCGCGTGCCTCAGACACCGACCGCAGGAAGGTTCTGTTCGTCGGGAGGCTCGTGAGGCGCAAAGGGCTGCCCGAGCTCCTGAGGGCCTTCGAGATCGTCTCGAAGTCGTGCCCAGACGCAAGACTGGCAATAGTCGGTGACGGCCCCTACCGGCAGGAGCTCGAGAGACTGGTCGCTGAGTCGCCTGTCCGCGACCGCGTCGAGCTGAAGGGCATGCTTACCGGGAAGCCTCTGTTCCAGGAGTACGCATCCTGCGACGTATTCGTCATGCCCTCGCGAGCGACGAGCGTCGACACCGAGGGGTTCGGGATGGTGTTCCTCGAAGCGGCGTTTTTCTCACGCCCGGCCGTGGGCACCAGGTCGGGCGGGATACCGGAGGCAGTGGTCGACGGAGAAACGGGTTTGCTGGTCGAGCAGGACGACGTGAGTGGCTTGGCCCAGAAGATAGTCACGCTCCTTTCTGACAAGGCCCTCTCGCAGAAGCTCGGCCAACGAGCGCGTGAACGGGTGCTGTCCGACTACACTTGGCGGAAGGCTACTCGAAGGTTCCTGGACATGTACGGAATCGGAGAACCACAGGGGGCGACCGAACTGGACCGATTGGGCCTCCGCACATGAAGCCGAAGAGAGGGACGATTTCACTGGGACGGCCTGCGACCGCCGCCGTCGTCGTCTACCTCATGGTGGCCTCGGTCGTGACTGGGGCCCTCGCTCCCGTGGCCGCGGCAACGCCTTCGACCTACGCTCCGATCAAGTGGCTCCTGATTCAGGACGGGTCCGTCGGCGACTACGGGGACAGGGCCGGCTACCACCAATTCTGGCTCAATTTCATGCGCGACCTCGGGACTCCCTTCGACGTCGTGACCGACTCCGCAGTCACCAGCGCTACCTTCTGGAGCGGCTCTGGCGAGCCGAAGTACCAGGCTTTCATCGATGCCGGGGCGGACTGTACGAGCATGGCCCTCAGCAGGCCCGACTGCCCCGGCCTGCATCGTCAAGCTCCGTCCGCCGCCCTCGGCGCGATGAAATCTGCGGTCCATGGCGGCATAGACGGAGTCTTCGTCGCTTCTGCGATACAGGGGCTGCAACATCTTTGGGGAATCTCATCGGTAGGCGAGATGGGAACGGATCAGAAGGTCACTTGGAAGGTGGTCTCCTCATTCACGGGAATCAACGGAACGGCTTTCTCGGCTGGGTTCAACACCACATCCGTCGATCCAGTCCGGCAGATCGTGACAACAGGATGGTCAGGAAACGGTTCGATGCTCATCCAGGCGTCGTGGCCGGGTGGCTCCGCCGTCGCATCGGCCAGCGTCCCATACGGCACAGGGACTGCCTACTTCTGGTCAGGGACTGAAGGCCGGCGGTCGTCATACAGGGAGGGATACCAGAGCGTGTTCAGCATGGCGACAGGGGACATGTCATCTGGGAGCAACACCAACTACAACGTGGCGCAGCAGCTTAGGGGGTCCCTTTTCAGATATGTGTACGACGCCTGGAAGTACAAAGTCCAGATCCTTCCGTGGCAGACCGGCGGGAGCGCCGTGATCTTCAGAATGGATGACGGGTACATCGGCCAAATCTACAACGCCACCTACCCTTGGGATTCAGGTTGGAACCTCAACGAGCTCGCCTCGGCCGGCCTGTCAGCCGACTTGACAGTCCCGGTCCAAGGAGGCTACGTGACGGCAGTCGAAAACTGCCCCCTTTCCGGGAGGGATGTCGGGTCTGCTTTCCCCCCCTACACTTCCAGCGGATACCGGTTCTTCTGCAGCTGGAACGAAGGGGGGTTCACGAACCACGCTATGGTTTTCTCACGCCTTGACAACATCACACAGTCCGTCGACGACGGGAGCGTCAAGGTGCTCGGAGACGCGAGCCAGACCTTCGCCATGAGCGACGGGAACAGCACCCTCATCAGGCAGCTCAAGGTGAAGATAAGCGCCGTTCCGGGTTCTGTGTACCGGGTGCGGATTCTGAACCCATCTGGCACGGTAGCTTGGTCCTCGAGTCCCCTCAACGAGGCCTTCTCCTCCCCGACCTGGGTGACCTTCAGGCCCAACGCCACATTCGTCCAAGGGACGGGCCTCAGTGTAGAGATCTCTGTCACCTCGGGCTCGGTCACCTGGGAGACGGCGAGCCCGGGTACATACCCAGGGGGCAGCCTCGCATCAGACCCCTCATCGGACGCTGACTTCGTCGTCGTGGGGGGCACGCCTTGGGACATCGTTTCACTTGACCTCAACCACAATCTGAGCTGGGCCGACGACCCCGAGACCACTCAGGCGGGGCTGGCGATGGCAGGAGGGGCTCGATACCCGTCCGAAAACACGACGTTTCAGTTCCGGGGGTTCCCGCCCCAGGACAGCTTCAAGCGCTTCACGGCAGAGTGGGTCAGCGGAAGGACGAACAGCAATGGACCTCCGACGCGGCTCACCTTGGTTTGGTACTCTACCGAGGGCGACTGGACAAACACGGTCGCGGGGCAGGCAACACGCAGCTTCTACCTGAACTACACGAAGAACTTCGGCTTCGGCATGGTCTTCGATGGCAGGTTCCACCACCCCTACCAGGGGTCGTCATACAGGGCCTCGGACTACAGCTGGGACGCGAACTCTAGTTACTACTCGTACGGCTCGATACTGGCGGAGCAGGCCTCCCTCGTCCACGAGGCGAAGGCCATCTTCGGTCAGAGCTTCGACACGCTCGTCCTGACCGCCCCCTTCTCGGGAGACTCCTACCCCCCCGGCGCGATCTACGACCCCGCCCATGGTGAGGGAGCCTTTTGGAAATCCGGCCAGAGGATAGCCTGGATGGGAAACGACCAGCTCGCGCCATCCGGCCTCTGGAGGAACGTCGTGGTGGGCGGGTTCAGGCAGTACGAACCCAAGTCCACTTTTGACGGCGTCAGCCAGCTTTCCTGGGGCAACGGATACACGTTCGAGGGCGCGAACTACCAGGACATGCAGCTTCTGAGGGCGGACTTCGCCGGAGCCCAGGTGAAGAGCGGCCTGACCGCAAGCGAACTGCTCGCGTATTACGACCTGTATCCTCCGAGGTACAAGCAGCCCTTCGACCTCAACTCGACGGTCTTCATGGGGACCACCCAGAACCTCTTCAGTTTCTGGAACAGCACGATGTCGATGCTTGAGGGCATGCCCGCGGCGTACTACCAGGGGGGGAACCTGACGCTGGAGTTCAACGCCCGCAACGACGTCCCCGGGCCCGTCGACGACCTCGTGTGGAGGTTCCCGGGCCAAAGCCCGTTCGGGGACGGGCTCACACTGAGGTCTGTCGTCTCGAACGTCACGGGGTGGAGCGTCGCGAATCAGACCTCGGAATACGTCCACCTTGAGGCCCCCCTGGCAACGGGGAAGACCAGAATCGTGGCAAGTTACGGGACAGGTCCCGTGGAAGTGAGGATAGGAACCGCCCCCAACGGGCTCTCGGCAGCATTCTACGTCGACGGCACCGTCTGTCAGCTCGCCCCATGCACCTATCATTGGGCCACGGGCTCGGCCCACAACGTCACAGCAGCCACAGTGACCCCGAGCGGAGCGGGCACCCGCTACGCATGGCTGAGCTGGCCGTCGGCGGGATCCAGAGAGTTCGTAGCCACGGCCCACTTTCTCCCGGAGGACATCACGGCCCAGTTCGGAGCGCAGCATCTTCTGACCGTGGCCGGCCCGTGCCCTACCTACGGGGGAGGGTGGTTCGACTCAGGGGCAGTCGCGGTTGCCAGCGCCACCGGGGTTTGCCTTCGCATGGGAGGCGAGGGCGTCCGGATCTCCTCAATTCTCCTCGACGGAGGCCGCAACTCATCGGTCGCGACAAGAGGCAATGCGACAATCAACGTCACAATGAAGGCCGCCCACACAGTCACCTTCACCTCAGTGACGCAATTCTCACTGGGCCTTGACCCGGCCGCGACTTTGGGGCTCGTTTCGATAACCCCTCCCACCCTCGCCGGAGACAGATCCTGGTACGACAATGGAACCGCAGTCACGCTTGTGATTCGGGGAATCTACGCCAGGGATAGCGGGGAGGGGGTGAGGCTGGGAGGTTTCATACTCAACGGGTGGAACGCCACGGCCGTAAGGGAAGACAGTAACGTCACAGTGTTGAAGAAGTATCCGCTCAGGTCGCCACTGAGTGTCGCCGCAACCCTCGTCAATGACTACAAAGTGACAGTCAATGCCAGCCCACCTGGTTACGGAGCCATCGTCTCCCTCACCCCCCCATCAATCCCTGGCGACGCCGGCTGGTTTGATGCAGGAACGACCGTCGCGCTGAAGGCGAGCCCGAATGCGGGATACGAATTCAGCGAATGGGCGGGGAACATCCTACTCACGTCCGGGCAACAGAATCCGATCCTGAGCATTGCACTCTCTCAGCCAGTAAAGGAGACGGCTGTTTTCGGAGCCCTGCAGGCGGTCCAGACAACGACCACCTCCCGCCAGCAAGGTCAACCTCCGCTGGGGCCCGAACTGCTGCCCATCCTTGCTGCGGGCATCCTGGTCGCTCTCTCGGCCTACGCCGCCTACTCCTACAGGAAGAAAGAAGTAAGCGAAGGGGTTGAGGCCGGGGCACCTTTGGCGCTTCGACGCGAGAGTGGCTTGGGATGAAGGTCTTGATGATATCCGGGGTCTTCTATCCGAAGATAAACGGAGCAGTAATCGCAGTCTCCAACATGATGCGGAGCCTTTCGGCCAGGGGAAACCAGGTCACACTCGTCACCAGGCGAGACAAGGGTTCGGCTCCGCTGGAGAACTGGAACGGTGCCAAGGTCGTGCGCGTCGGAAGGCCCGGCTACGCAGTCACCGCCAGAGTTTCGCTGGGCTTCGAGCAGTTCCGCGCCGCCCTGAAGATCGCCAGAGCCGATCCCCCCGACGTCATCCACGCCCATGGCTTCACTTCGCTGCTTGCCGGCGCGGCCCTCGGTATCTCCATTGGAAGGCCGGTCGTAGTGAGCTTCCACGGGATACAGCGCCTCTGGTCGGCCAAGGCCCGCTGGCGGAGCGAGACGACGCTTCAGTTCATGTTGCCTTTTGAGAAGATTCTTCTGAAGCTAACCAGGAGAGTGTTGTCTCAGTCGGAGCTCCTGAAGGGTATCGTCCTACAAGTGTACGGAGTTCCGTCCTCGAAGGTGACCGTCGTCCCTAACCCCATTGACGTTCGCACGTTCAAGTACGGACTCCCTCAGCAGGGGGATAGGCCCATCGTCCTCTTTGTAGGCTCTCTCATGAAAGTGCACGGCCCAGACGTTCTCCTTGACAGCATGCCGTCGGTTCTCAGAAGCCACCCGGAGGCCAAGGCGGTGCTCGTGGGGAAGGGTCCGTTGCGAGGCCCGCTTATGGAGCGGATCGCGGAGCTCGGACTAGGCGATTCCGCCGAGATGCTCGACGAGATAAGGGACCCCGAGGAACTTTCCGAGGTCTACCGCACCTCACGAGTGGTCGTCATCCCACTGAGATACACGGGGTACATCCTGTCGCTCGTAGGCGAGGAGGCCATGGCCTCGGGGAGACCTGTGGTCACTACCATGACCCTCGACGAGGAGCTCTCCGACTTCGGGGTCCTGAAGGCCGGAGGCACCGGGGATTCCCTGGGGGACGTGATATCTTCGGTGCTCTCGTGGGACGATGCTCGCTACGAGCAGGTGTCGAGGTCCGCCAGGGAGTATGCCGAGAAGAGATTCTCCTTTGAGGCGGTGGGGGGGCAATTGGAGAGGATTTACAAGGAGGTCATTCTCAATGCTTCGGGAAATGGCCGGGTCAGTTCGGCAAAGAGGTCGACAGGAGCCGGTTCCTCAATCGGGAGCGTCATTGCCCTCACCCGGTCGCTTCAGTCCTACGGTGAGGGAGTAGGGGGACAATGCAGCAGGTAGTGGCCAAGGCGGGCGGGGTCGAAGTCATAGAAGTCCCCTCTCCGACCAACAACGACGACGAAGTCCTGGTGGCGAACGCGTATTCCGTCGTAAGCACCGGAACCGAATCGGTCACGATCGAACGGACCGAGCCCCGATCTTACCTCGACATCATCAAGGACCCGAAGCTTGTGGGAAAGGCCTACCGCCGCCTGCGGGGCTCAGGCGTCAAGAGCACTCTGGAGGCTGTCAGGGAGTCCAGGGCTCCGGAGAACCTGCTGGGCTACAGCAGCGCGGGCATAGTCCTCGCCGTAGGGCGCAGCATCACTGACATCAACCCGGGAGACAGAGTCGCCTGCGCCGGGGCTAGAATCGCGAATCACGCTGAGATAGTCTCCGTACCACGCAACCTCCTGACCAAGGTCCCGCCGTCCGTCGGGCTCGACGCTGCAGCCTTCGCAACGCTCGGGGCGATAGCCATCCATGGAATCAGGCGCGTCGGCGGACAGCTTGGAGAGACACTGGCCGTCGTAGGCACGGGCCTGATCGGACTCATCGGAGTTCAGGTCGCCCATGCGGCAGGCATGAAGGTAATTGCAATTGACAAGGACCCCGGGAGGGTCCAACTCGCGAAGTCGATGGGGGCAGACCTTGCAATGACCATGGAGAGCCTAGAGCAGCTCAAGGAGTTCTACGCAGCGACCGACGGGAGGGGTGCCGACGCTGCAGTCGTTTTCGCATCCGGGTCAGGAAGCGAAGCGGTCCGGATGGCGAGCCGGTTGGCGAGAGACAGGGGAAGGGTCGTGGTCGTTGGGATGGTTGGCCTAGACCTGGAGCGGGGGGTCCTCTACGAAAAGGAACTCGACGTCTCGATGTCCCGATCCTACGGTCCAGGGCGGTACGACCCGGCCTACGAGGAGCGCGGAATCGACTACCCGTACCCATACGTGAGATGGACGGAGAACCGCAACATGCAGGCCTTCCTCAGGCTCTTGGAAACTGGGCAGGTGAACGTGTCGATGCTCGTATCAGAGGTCCACCCGCTCGCTGAAGCGCAGCTGGCGTACAGGAACCTCCTCACCCTGACGCCCAGGCCCATAAGCATCCTCTTCAAGTATGCCACGGAGAACTACGCCACCGAGAGTCCCAAACTGGCTCCCGCGAGAGTCCAGCTGCTCCCGGCGCGCTCCGCCGGAGGTCCGGTAAAGGTCGGGCTGGTCGGGGCGGGGAAGTTCGCAAAGGAGTTCATCATCCCGAACCTGAAGAGGAATCCTGCCTTCCGCCTGGTGTCGGTCGTCTCCGCCTCCCCCGTAAACGCCAAACAGACGGGAGACAGATACGGGTTCGAAAAGTGCGGGACCGACTTCGCCGAAGTCCTGCGCGACAAGGATGTCGACCTGGTCATCGTGGCGACTCCCCACAACCTGCACTGCAGGATGGTCGTTGAGTCGCTAAGGGCGGGGAAAGCGGTCTTCACTGAGAAACCGCTGTGCTTGACCGAAGGCGAACTGGAGGAGATCGCGAAGACGGTCTCGGAGACCAGGCTGCCCGTCTACGTCGGGTTCAACAGGAGGTACTCTCCCATGATCCTGAAGACGAAGGAGCTTCTGAGGCAGACCCAGGGGCCATACCTGATCAGCTACCGCGTCAACGGGGGGCACATCCCTACGACCTCCTGGCTCCAGGACCCAAGAGTGGGGGGCGGCAGGATCATAGGGGAATGCGGCCACTTCTTCGACCTGTTCGGCTTCTTGACCGGCTCTACCGTCAGGTCCATGAATGTGTCGAGCGTCCCGTCCGGGGTCGGTGGCACCGTCTCTCACGACAACTTCGTCGCCAGCATGGACTGGGAAGACGGGTCGGTGACATCGCTCACGTACACCTCACTTGGGAGCAACCTGATGCCCAAGGAGAGGATGGAGATCTTCGGCGGGTCTAAGAGCGTCGTCGTCGATGATTTCAAGCTCGCCGAGTTCATCGGATACTCATCCAGGCCCGTCAGGCTCGACCGACAGGACAAGGGGCACGCCGAGGAGTTCGATCAGCTGGCGAAGGCGCTCACCGGAAAGGAATCCACTATGATTTCGTTCGACGATGCGTACAGGGCGACCAAAATCTCAATCATGGTGGACGCCATGGTCAGGGCTGTCGGGCCGCGCCCTTCTGAGTCTCAGACTGCCGGGACCCAGTAGGCCAGACTTCAGGCATACGGTGAAGCGGGCTGAGCAAGAAGGACGATAGCCTAGCAAGGAAAGCCACAGAGGGGCTTGCCTTCAACACCCTGAGGACAATCCTCTCCGCAGTCATTTCGCTGATCTACAGCGTCGTCGCAGTGAGGTTCCTTCACGTACAGAATTTCGGGGTGCTCGCCTTCCTGGACGCCATCTTCTCTCTCCTGGGAGGCCTGTTCATGCCCCTGACCCATCAGGCCCAGGCCCGTTATGTCCCCGAGCTGATGGCGCAGGAGAGATACCCCCAGGTGAGGCGCCTCATCCGCGTCGGCCAGAGGATCAACATCATCCTTGCTCTCGCCATCGCCCTTCCTTTCGTCGTCTTCGCCGCCCCCCTCGCCCAGGCCCTCGGGAACCCATCGTGGACCTTGTACATCCAGCTCATGGCCCTCAGCATGGTCATATCGGCGGGCCTCGGGATTCTGAAGGCGATCCTCAACGCTTTCTACGACCAGAAGTTCCTGAGCATCTGGGAGTCTTTCTTCTCGTTCGCGAGCCTGGTCCTCATCATCGCGCTGGTCGTCTACCTACAGTGGGGAGTGACCGGCGCCATACTCGTCGGCATCATCACCTACGGCGCCTCATGGGTCCTGTACCTCTATCGCGTGAACACGAAGTACTCACCGAACGTCAGAGGGGAAAGCGAGCCGTTAGGAAAACCTCTCGAAAGGCGAATCCGGAAGTACGTCATACCGAACGCTGCGATAAACCTCGTCGCCTCATTCGGGAGCATCTACGGCGGAGTCCTGTTCCTCGGCATCTACACGACCCCTGCCCAGGTGGCGTACTTCGACATCCCCAACACCTTCGTCCAAAGGGTGTTCAGCCAGGTGCAGCTGGTGATAGGGGGGCTCAGCCTCGTGACGTTGGTCGAAGTCAACGTCAGGAACTCCAGCAATCTAGCGCTCGCAGCGAGGCAGTTTACGAAGTTCGTGAGCGTCTACGCCCTGCCGGTGATGGCGGGAGGTCTTGTTCTCGCATCCCCCATCTTGACGGTTCTCTACGGTTCTCAGGCACTGCCTTCAGTGCTTCCGTTCCAAATCCTGACGTTGGTGATAGGAGTGGCCACCATCCTCCAGTTCAGCGGCGTGCTGCTCTTCGTCCTTGACAAGGCCTTCAGAGCCTTTCTCTGGTACGTTCTGGACGCCGCGATTCTCATGGTCCTGAACATCCTTCTCATCCCCCCGATGGGGGTCCTAGGAGCCGTGATCGCACTGTCGGTTTCCGCGCTGGCTATGGGAGTTGGGCTCACCTACGATGCCTCGGTTCGGCTCGGAGTAGGAGTCCTCATACCTTTCGACGCCATAGCCAGGGCGACCCTAGCGTCCGTCGTGATGGGGCTGTTCGTCTTCGGAGTGGGACTAGTCCTGCCTATAACCAACGCCGCGAGCCTCACCCTGGCGATCGTTCTGGGGACCGGCGTGTACCTCTGCTGTCTGCGTTTCATGAGGGTCTTTAGCGAAACCGACAGGCGGCTGGTTGAAGCGTCCAGGATTCCGTTCAAGTCTTTTCTGTTGAAGTTCTTCTGGAGGGCGCGAGAGAGCTGACGGCAGACGGCTCCCGCCAGCGGATTCCATTGGAGCAGGGCGTCAGCAACCTCTGGGCTTGGCTCCATACATGGGAGGACGCTGCGGGAGGCATTCACGGGCCCGTCGTGTATCACCACCGGGACAACCTGAAGGTGCTGAGGCCGGATACTTGGACCCAGGGAGCCGCTCTGCTGGGTTTGCTCAACGTGCACGGGGCGTCGGGAGACCAGCGGTTCCTGGAAGATGCCAAGAGGCTCGGGTCTTTCCTGACGAGCAACTACATTCAAGAACTGCATGTCTTTCGAGATTCCAACTTCGACCAGAAACCGCTAGGCCGACCCGCCCTCGAGGGCAACGCCCTGGCGAGCCTTTCGCTCTTCGAGCTTGGGAAGAGTCTCGGACCCGAGGGACGCCTCTTCGTCGAGACCGCGAAAGACAATATCGACGGGTTCGTCAAGAGGGAATGGGATCCGGTGGCGAAGTCCTTCGCCGTAAAGTACCACGCTGGGAGGGCCCATATCCACAACAAGGGCGCCATGGCGATTCTTGCCATACTCGCCTGCGAAGGAGGTCGGATGGGGGAGCTGACCGGGCAGTACGCGGTTCCCGCAGCTGACTTCATGATGACCTGTCAGGTCCAGGAAGGCGCAATGGCGGGGGCCTTTCCGTACGCCGACCGCGACAGCAGCTACCGGACGATTTACTCCCTCGTGACCGCCTTGGGGCTCCTGGGTCTGCACCGGGCCACAGGTGAGCCGAAGTACCTTCTGAGCGTCACGAAGCTGCTGGACCACCTGTCGAAGTTCGTAGATCCCAAGACCGGCCTCATCTGCCATTACCATCAAACAGGATACCCTCAGTGGATAACCGATACCATACTCTACCATCTTGTCGGGAAGCTCGCGAGCGAACAGGGACAGGGGGCCGCCGCAGGGCGGCGGAGCGGTGCGCTCTCTGACGCGCTTGCATACCAATATCCCTCGGGCGCTTTTCCGCTCTCTCTTGGTTTCGAGGACCTTTGGTACAAGGATGTGATGGGAGCCAAGCCCGAAATCAGAAGGTGGCGGGACGTCCTCCCGACCCCAGGAATGAACGCCTGGAACTTCTGGTTCCTATCCTCCTTCCTTCCGAAGGGCGCCCGCATCCCTGCCCCCTCGTCGAGGTTCCCCCACACGGTGTCGTCCGACAGGGAGGAAGGAGAGGGCCCGTACGAGATCACGGACAGCGAGAGCGAGCTTAGGGTGGCCACCATTCCCGGCCGCGTGGTCAGACTATTGATCGCCAAACAGGACGACGTACCGACGGTGTGCGACCTCTCAGAAAGGTCCAGCTACTGGAAGACCATCGACTCCATCATGCGCTATCCCTGGCCGGTCAGGCGGCTGATACTGGCCGCTCCCCGGCTGTTCATGAAGATCAGACGTTGACGATCGAGCTGCAGCGGCAGATGTCGGGGGGGACTCTGGAGAAGGCGTCAGCCGTCATCCTCCTGCTGATGCTAATTGCTCCACTGCCGATTCAGGGGGCCTCCAGTGCCTCGGGGGGTCCGCCGGCAGCCCCGACTCCTGCGAGCGTGCTCCCTCATTCCGTCTTCGAAGGAGGCCTGCTAAGGCTGACCAGGGCAGACCTTGTGGTCTTGGTGGGAGGGGAGGTCAACATGAACGTCACAGGTTTCTCGCGGGTGATGGCGGATGATTTCTGGCCAAGCCAGACGCGGATCGTTGGCTTGGACATCGGGTGGACCCAAGGCGCCAACACGACGTCTCCAATCCCCCGGGAAAAGTGGGTGGACGACTTCCTCACAGCGGCCGACGCGAGCGACATCTCTGTCGCATTCTACCTGCCTGACTGGGGAGCGAACGCGACCGGGCAGAGTTGGTGGAGCGAGGTGGAAGCGAAGTATCCGTTCATGCAGACGACCACTGCCTCAGGTGCTCCTGCAAATCAGACGACGGCGGCCTCGCTGGTCTTGAATTCTCCGATCATGGAATATCAGCTGGAGAAGGACCTTTCCCAGCTTCTCCGCTACTACGCCGGACACGCTTCATGGGTCGGCCTCATGGGCGACAGCCTGACGAATCATCCGGCCACCGAGGAGTTGCTCTCCAACACCGGGTTCGACAGGTACTCCTTGGCTGCCTTCGCGAACTCAACCTTCTTCCTGAGGACCGTCAACGGCACGGGGTACTATCCTGACGGGGCGAGCTCCTCTCTGTGGAATGCGTTTCACCAGCCCATCAGCTCTCCCGAACTCGTCTCAGGCGTCTGGCAGTCTCCAGACTCCCTTCCGTTGTACAACGGGAGCCAGAACGAAGTCGGGGTCAGAATCTCCGTCCCATCGACGACCCGCAACCCAAGCGTGAGGCTGTACATCGGGAAGACGGGCTCCCCGGCAGCGCCCATCGAATTCTCCCTGGTTCCTTCCTCCAACACTACTGGCTTCCCCCTCACGAAGCCACTTGCAAACGCCAGCCTTGACCCTTCCCAGGTTCCGCCAAGGGCCAACTGGACCCGGGCTATCCAATTCAACACAACTCTCTTGGCCGGCACCACCTACTGGATAGTCGCCAGAACCGCCGCCGGAAACGAAGCGAACGCGTACCAACTCTGGTACCGCGACTTCAACGTCGACGATTCGGCGATTGCGACCGAGGGTTTCAAGGGAACATGGTACCCAACCGGCAGCGCCATAGCCTGGGTCACCAACTCCGCTGGCCAGGACGTCAGGATCTATCCGTACCAAGACGTCGGGATCTCGCGAAACGACGGGGGGTCGGTCGTCCAGAAGTTCGAAGCAGGTCAGGCCATGGACGTGCGGACGGTCTACATCCTCGTGGCTGACAAGCTCTATTCGACCGTGAACTCGACCCTCCAGATTGTCGACAACGCAAACTCGGCCGTGATTGCGTCCGTAGCGTTCTCCCAGTCAGCTTTCAACGGCACCTACTGGTGGATACCCATCTCACTCCCAAGCGCAGTCCATCTGCAGGCGGGTCATTCCTACAGCCTGAAGCTCCTCCCCGTCCCGCCGGGCAACGGCTGGCAGTGGCACTACCTGTACACCGTGCCGGCTCAGGCGGGTT
>DATFYP010000037.1:0-5146 GCA_035314985.1 Nitrososphaerales archaeon | reverse complement strand
CTATTCTGTCCACCATCGCCCCGGAACGGGTCACCCACTTCATTTCAGCCGTTGCGCGCATGTCCAGCTTACATAAGCCTATCCGGGAATAGTGGGGGTTGCGCAGCAGTGACCTCAGCCGGGTCTTCGTTGCGAAAGGGGTCAGGGTCTTCTATTCTGGCCTCCTCAGCCTCCTGATTCCGCTCTACCTCAATGCTCTCGGGTACTCGGACTACTTCTTCGGGCTGGTTCTCGTGGCGATTCTTGCTGGCAATGTCATCTCTAACCTGGCTCTGGCGTACCTCGAGCCGCGAATCGGCAGGAGGCGCCTCCTGCTGTCGTTCAGCCTGTTGATGGTCCCGTCCGGGCTGTTGCTGGCATTCACGTCAAACTCTGCGCTGATACTCCTCGCCTGCGTGATCGGCAACATCAGCACCACAGGGACCGAAGCCGGCCCGTTCCAGTCAATCGAGGCGGGGGTCCTCCCCGAACTCGCAGGGGGAGGCGAAGTAGTAGCGGCCTTCGGCAGGTACAACATGATCGGATACGCTGCGACCGCGTTTGGAGCCTTCGCCGCAGGCGCCCCGGGAATCCTGCCAGGTGGGCTGGCAGTCTACAGCGTCCTCTTCGCCGGGTTCGCAGGAGTAGGTCTCCTCCTCTTCGGGCTCTACGGGACGCTTGAGGGGATGGGGTCTAGCAAAGCAGAACCGAGGCCGGGGCTAGATGTCCTCGGTGGGACTGCCAGGAGAGATCTCACAAGACTCTCGGCCCTGTTCTCACTCGACGCGTTCGGGGGGAGTTTCGTGTCGACGTACGTCCTTTCGTCATGGTTTCTCCTGGTCTACAAGGTGCCGCCGCTAGGACTGGCCGGCATCTTTACGACGACGAGCGTCCTGGTTGTGGTCTCGATCTACGCCGCCGCGTTGGTTGCAAAGCGGCTCGGGAACCTCAGGACGATGGTGTACACCCACCTTGGGTCAAGCGTGTTCCTGATAGCGATCCCTCTGGCGGGTTCGCTGACGGGAGCGCTGGTCTTCCTCTTCCTGAGACAGAGCATGTCCCAGATGGACGTCCCGACGCGCCAGGCACTGATGGCTGAGATGTTTGGGAAGGATGAGAGGGTCTCGGCTTACGCGGTGACCAACACTGCGAGGAGCCTGGCAGCTTTCGCCGGGTCGCCTGTTAGCGCGGTCATGCTCGGTCTCGGACTACTGTCCGGCCCATTGTTCACGGGCGGATTCTCAAAGATCGTATACGACCTCCTGGTATTCGGCGCTTATAGGAAGAGGTTCCGCTAGAAGCAGGCTCAGCCCCGTTGGGCAGGCCCGACGCATCACCCAGGGGTAGGCAGCAGCTGGACGGGAAGTGTCGTGCGACCGTGTGCCCAAACGCGGGCGTACCTCGATCGGGGCGGGATGCCTGTCATCTCTAATGGGGTGCTCCGAATGCTCGGTCCCCGGCGTCCCCCAGCCCGGGGACGATGTATCCGTGGTCATCCAGGCCGGGGTCGATTGCGCAAGTGTAGAATTCGGCCCTCGGGAACCTCTTTGCCACGTAGTCGGTCCCCTGCTTCGTTGAGATCACCGAGAAGAACGCTACTCTTTTCGGCCTTCGCCCAGCAAGGGCGTGTTTCGCGACCTCCACGAGCGTATGCCCCGTCGCCAGCATCGGGTCGGCGACGATCACGACGTCGTCGCTCGAAATCGCCGGTATCTTCGAGTACCTCACCTCGATTGGGAAGTCAGGGGGTTTCCCTCTCCAGGCGCTGACGATCGCCGTCCGCGCCATCGGGAAGTTCTTGTACATACCTTCCACGAACGGGATGGCGGCCCTCAGGATCAGGACGATGACTATCCTGTCCTTTCCCTTTACGACTCGCCCCTTCGCAGACCCCAGGGGGGTCTCGACGGTCACTTCCTTGGCTTCCATGGTTCGGAGGAACTCGTAGGCCATGTACCGCCCGAGCCTGTAGATCGCCTTCCTGAACTCGACCTGGTTGGAGTGTCTGTCTCGAACGAGTGTCAGCTGCTCCTGTACGATCGGGTGGTCCACGACGCGTACTCTGGGCTCTGGCACGCCCTATCGTTCTCTTGTAACCATCAACACTATGTAAGCATGTCACCAGCGCGGCTCAGCATCCTGACCCCCGCCAGTGGCCTCGGCTCCCGAGAGAGACAGTGTTTATGAGAGAGCTGTCGGCGCAAGCAGGGCAGCTTGAGGGGCCTCGGGTTACTGGTCGCTGTCGCGCTGTTGACGGCGTTCGCGGTGGGGGTCATCCCCACTCATGCCCAGGCGGTCACGCCGCAGTGCGACCCCAAGGGGTACTACGTGGCTTCCCTGAACGGAGACATAGACCCCGGGGCTTCAGACTTCATGTCGGCGACCGTTTCAAACGCCGAATCCGCGTCCGCATGCAACCTCGTTTTCGTCTTGACCACGAACGGTGGCGACGGTGGGGACATGGAGTCCATGATCAACTCGATAGGCAGCTACCACCAATGGGGAGGGACGTTCATCACCCTCGTGGCGCCTGAGGGGGCGTACGCCTTCTCCGCGGGATCGTACATTGCCCAGGCGTCCGACAAGATATACATGGAGCCGGGGACAACGATCGGTTCTGCCACGCCGATAGTCTCCGGGATCCCGACCGGCGAGACCAACACCACCCTTACGAAGGACATCAACGCGTTCGCCTCCTACATGGTAACCCTCACCGAGGCCCACGGGAGGAACGGGACAGCCACCGGATTGATGGTGACCGGAGGGGTCTCGTACGCCTGCGCCACTACAACCGATTGCAAGGCGCTCAAGGACCACGTCGTTGACGGGGTCATCAACTCGACTACGTTGGACGGCGCGCTTGCGTATCTGGGGGTCCCGCCCGGGACCCAGGTCAACACGCCGGGCTTGAAGTCCACTTTCATTTCGGTCCTGAGCGACCCCAACGTCTCGGGCCTCCTGTTCCTGGTTGGCGTCTTCGCCATCCTCTTCGACGTCTACCATCCCACACTACTGCTGTCGATCGTCGGGGTGGTGGTAATCGCCTTGGCGCTCTTCGGGCTCGGGGTCTTCGGGGCTTCCCCGCTGGCCATCTTCCTCATGGTCGTCGGGGCCGCGTTCATCTTCCTCGAGGTTAAGACACAGCACGGGATCAGCGCCGCCGTGGGGGTCGTGATCTTCGTGGTAGGGTTCTTCCTCGTCTTCCAGCTCCCCCCGGCGTCGTCCAACCCCCAGCTCCCTCCCGCGAACTTCATCGCCATCCCCGACGTGACCTACGGCCTCTTGGTGGTGCTCGGGGTGGCCATAGTGATAGGGAGCCTGTACCTCAGGCGGATAAGGCAGGCGCTCGTGAACAGGCCGAAGGCCAACGACCCCGCCAGGCTGGTGGGGAAGGAGGGGACGATGGACTCGGACCTGGTCCCCGGCGGCAAGGGGGTCGCGCTGGTCGAGTCGGAGCAGTGGAGCGTGACCTCTTCCCAGGAGCTGAGCCGCGGGGAGAGGGTAAGAGTTAAAGCAGTAAGCGGCCTAGAGCTGACTGTAGAGAAGGCGCAAGGTTGAATCCGCTAGGGCTGATCTCGTTGCAGACTGCTGGCGACATCGCCAACTATGTGTTGTACGGGCTCGCGATCATCATTGTCATCGCCTTCTTCGCGTACTCGATCAAGATAATCAGGGAGTACGAAAGGCTCGTCCAGTTCACTCTGGGAAGGCTAGTCGGCGCCAAAGGGCCGGGGGTGGTATTCGTCTTTCCCTTCATCAACAGGGTGAACAAAGTCGACCTGAGGGAGAGGTACCTCGAGGTGCCCCACCAGACCTGCATCACCAAGGACAACGCGCCCACCGACATCGACTTCCTGATCTATTACAAGGTCATGGAAGCCACTCAGAGCATCGTCCAGGTCCAGAACTTCGAAGGGGCTTCCATCGGAATCGCAACCACTACGCTCAGGGCGGTCGTGGGGGACATACCCCTCGACGAACTCTTGGCCAAGAGGGAGCAGATCAACTCGGTTCTGAGGAGCAAGCTCGACGAAGTGACCGAGAGGTGGGGGATCAAGGTGACCAGCGTCGAGATCCGGGAGATTACCCCCCCGAAGGACGTCCAGGAGGCGATGGTGAGACAGATGTCCGCGGAGAGGACGAGGAGGGCCACGGTCACCGAGGCGGACGGCAGGAGGGAGGCGTCGATACTCGTCGCGGAAGGGGAGAAGAAGTCGAACATCCTCAGGGCCGAAGGGGACAAGCAAGCCGCTGTCCTCAGGGCCGAAGGCTACGCCGGGGCCCTGAACAACATCTTCGGGGCTGCGAAGGGGATAGACTCCAAGACGATGATCCTCCAGTACCTGGACACTCTGAAGGCCCTAGGGGCCAGCCCCTCGACTAAGTACATCTTCCCGATGGAGTTCACTTCGATGTTTGCCAAGATTCCGGGCTTCATCAGGGAATCGTCAGAGGAAAAGAAGTGATCCGCACCCAGACCGGGCGCCTCTCTTCCGGAATAGGGAGAGCCCGTGAATTAACATCCCGCCCGAACCACGGCCATTCTCATGCCTGAGAATACCGCAAAGTCGTAAATAGAAACTCTCCGCATCAGATTAGAATGGCCGTTGCTCCGCGGCTGGGGCCCTCAAGGGGCCTTGTAATACTACTCATCTTCACGCTTCTCTCTGGCTTCTTCGTGGTTCCGATTCCGACGAGCGTCAAGGCAGCGAGCCCGCAATCCTCATCGAGTCTCCCGTCACGCCACACCGCTACGCCGCCATGGATTCTCTCTCTTCTGGGGGGCAACTCCTCGGACAACCTGCCCGGACCGACCAGTGGAGCGACTCCCATGGCACTCACCCTCAACCACACCGTGGACATCAGAGGCCAGGACTCAGGGAACGGGATCTACTATTCGCCGAACGAGATCAGGAGCGCATACAACGTAACGTCGCTGCTTACGAGTGGATACGACGGGACGGGGATGACCATATCCATTGTCGATGCGTTCGGAGACCCTTACATCCAGAGCGAGCTCAACAGCTTCAGCAGTGCGTTTGGGATTCCGTCCACCAAGGTCAACGTGATTTGTGTAGATGGGCCATGCTACTACTATCTCGGAGTGTCCACAGGGTGGAACGGAGAGATTGCGCTCGACGTCGAGTGGGCCCATGCGATTGCGCCC
>DATFYP010000036.1:0-7897 GCA_035314985.1 Nitrososphaerales archaeon | reverse complement strand
GGCACTGGCCCGAATATGAAAAACGCCATTATGATCGCGACCTCTCCGAGGTCGAACTGGAGGTAAGGGACCACCGGGAAGTTCAGCCCGAGGGACTGCGAAAGTGCGGCCAGAAGGGTTGCCAGCGCGCTGAAGATTGCTATGCCGGCCACTGACACGCTGTCGAGGCGCCCCCTCTCCATCGGAATCGCGCCGTCCGCGCTCCGCTATCCTTATAATGCTTTGGTAGCTAAAAGCTAATTTGTAGATGCCGAAGCGCACCCGCGGCGGACTCTCTCCACAGGACATAACCACGCTGCTGGAGCTGTTCAAAATCAGGGCGGGATACGCCTACGTCTCAATCTCGTCGACGGCCTTGGGTCGCTCGCTCGCCCTGACCCAACAGGCGGCCTCAAGGAGGTTGCAAGAGCTTGAGAAGAGAGGCATGATAGACAGGAGGCACGCGGGCAGAGGCTTCAGCGTCAAGCTCACCGACAGAGGGCTCGAGGCCGTGCAGTCCTTCTACGGGTCCCTGAAGGGCGCCATCGAGGGAAGATCGTCTGAGTTCGTCTTCAACGGCAAGGTCTTCACCGGCCTCGGAGAGGGGGGATACTACGTATCTCTGCACGGCTACGCGAAGCAGTTCCTGGGGAAGCTAGGATTCGAGCCGTTTCCGGGGACCCTGAATCTGCGCCTGTCGTCCCCCGTCCAGATGGAACAGAGGCGGCAACTGCAGTTCCTGAAGGGCATCGAGATCCTCGGCTTCGAAGACGGCAGCAGGACCTACGGTCCCGTCACGTGTTTCAAGGCGAGGTTGGAAAACAAGCACCCTGCGGCCGTACTGGGAATCGAACGGACCCACTACGACGATTCCGTGATTGAAGTGATATCTCCCGTCAATCTGAGGAAGACATACGGCCTTCAGGACGGCGACGAATGCTCCGTGACGGTCCTCCTTGATTGAAGGGCGGCCCCAACGAACGACTTATCTACGAAGTCAGCAACAAGGTGACACGGCTTGACTCCGCCCGAGATGCTCGTCCTGGTGGACGAAAATGACAATGAAATAGGAACCGACACGAGGGAGAACTGCCATGATGGGAGCGGAAAACGGCACAGGGCCTACACGGTCTTCCTCTTCCACGACGGGAAGCTCCTCCTGCAGCAGCGCAGCAAGAAGAAGCTACTTTGGCCTGGAGGCTGGGACGTATCCTTCACGAGCCACGTGTACCCGGGCGAGACCTACAGCGAGGCCGCCGCCCGCAAGGGGATACAGGAGCTCGGCGCCAGCTTGGGCGAGCTGACCGACGTCCATTCATTCGTCTACTTCGCTCCGCAGGGAGACCACGCCGAGAACGAATTCTGCAGGCTCCTCGTGGGGGAGTTCGACGGAAAGGTCAGGCCGAACCCAGACGAAATCGCTTCCGTGCGCTGGGCCCGCATCGGCGACGTCAACAAGGACGTCGAAGTGAATCCCCAACTGTACACTCCGTGGTTCAAGCTCTCCCTGGAGGGCTTCATGAAAAGCCCCGTCTCCAAGAAGTACCTGGGCTGACCGCTACTCCACTTCGGCTAGAGAGATCCCGAGGAGGGATCCGATCTCCTTCAGGGTTCTCTTCAGGGCCTCCTCCTCTCCCACGTTGCACGAGAAGGAAGCCGCGGTGGAGTGCCCTCCGCCGTGCCCCCCGAGCGCACTCCCCAGCTCCTCTGCCACCTTGGTCCCCAGGTGGATCTTCGTGGCTTCGTGGAACTTCTGGGTCGACCTCAGGCTGACCCGTGTTTCGTCGTCGGTATCCCCAGCGACCACTGCGACATCGGCCCCGAGGAACAGCAGGGACCGGGCGACGTGCGCCTGGAATGAGCCCACCATGCTCGTTGCAACCACCCAGTCGCCCGCCTTCAAGATCTTGATCCTCTGGGCCCCCTTCAGCTTGGCGAGGACTTCGCCGTAGTCCGGTTCAGACCTCAGGTCCTTTCTCGCCTCATGGAGGTCCGCCCCCGCATCGATCATGCCCACCGCCGCCCGCAGTCCGGCCTCTCCCGCTATGGAGAGATGGGAAGAGTCGAACATGACGGCCTCCAGGAGTGCCTGCGCCGTCCTGGGCTCGGGCTTCACCCCGAGCTCCCCAAAGAGCGCCCAGACGAGCTCCCCCGTCGAAGTGGCCCTCTCGTCCACAAGCAGATGGTCGTAGATAGAAGTGTCCCGCAGAGGGTGATGGTCGATCAGCACCTTTCGCCCCCTGCCCCGCTTGATCTTTCCGAGCCAGCCCTTGAGCAGCTCCGCGTCGCCGACGTCGACGGCCACGTAGAGGTCGTAGTCCTCGCTCCCATTCTCGACCACAGGGTGCGGGAACTTCCTGCTCAGCTTTGTTGTGAGGGTCGTCATGCCCTCGGGAGCCGCCACGTCGACCGAGCATTCGGGGGATATTGTCCTGAGGAGGGCAGAGACGGCATAGGCGGAGAGGTAGGCGTCGGCGTCCGCATTCCTATGGCAGATGACCACGGCACTCCGCAGTTTACTCGGGTCCACGAAGGGGAACTTCTCGCGCCTTGCGTCATTGCTCAAACGAAGGACACGGCCTACTGGTCTTCTGGAGGGGCTGCCGCCGGTTTCCCTTTCACCGCGTCGTCGATCTTCGTCTGAAGGTCCTTTAGGCTCTCCCTGAACCTTCCCTCCTGTTTCGCCAGAACCAGCTTCCTTGTGGTTGCCAGCTCCTTCTTCTCGGTGAGCTCCTTTACCATCGCTACCTTCTCCACCTTCAGGAGCAGGCTTCCTACGAACTTGTAAATGACCTCCGAGTCGGCCGCCTTTCCCAGCTCCTCCAGAGCCTTTCCTGTCTCTGACAGCTCCATCTCCACCTGCTGCTTCTGAATCATCACTGCCTGAAGATTCTGTTGCATCTGGTCGTATCTCGCCAGCTGCTCTCTGATGGCTGGGGGAAGTTCAGGTTGACTCAAATCGGGCTCGGCGACCTCGCTCTCTACTTAAAGGCTTTCGGGCTTGTCGGTGCCAGTCCTCACAAGTTCCAGGAGTTCCTTCACTCTCTTGGCGATGTCGGCGGGCGACTCTTCCGCTATCCTGACTTCGCACACTCCTCCCTTCAGCGACGCAGATGGGAACAGCCTCTTGATCTGAGATGCCGTCTTTTCGTCCACTTGAAGAGAAATCTGGAGCCTGACCGACGTTATCGGCTTATCTGGCCTTTGCCTGGGCAGGCTCGTACGCACCCCCGGCGACGACGTATCCGCAGGAGACGCACCTCCAGATGCCTGAAGCCTGGCGCCTGAGCCTCATGCTAGAACAGGACGGGCACTCCCTCGCCGCCTTCTGGAGCCTGTAGATTCTCGCATACCTCTTCCTCAGAGTGCCACCGTACTTCTGACCGAGCCCCCTGAGCGTCTCGTTGGCGCGTGGCACTAGCTCGTGGCCTCCAGAATCTTTTCCCTGATCTCCTTCCCGATCCTGATGGAGAGGTCGACCGCCTCGAGCACTTTCTCAGGCGAGATCGTGCTGGCCTCCCCCTTCTGGCTAGCGCAGATGTTCCCGTCGTCGTCGGTCGTTATCGTGATCCTCATGTCCATCGCGGCCTCCTCCTCAGACATCGGGTCCACCACCAGGGCGTCCCCGATCCTCGCCATCGTGACGGACACTGGAATCCTCTCGACAGGAACCGGAATCTCCTCTTCCGTGGCCTTCGGCTTGTCGTCCTCCACCACGTACTTCTTCATCTTGGCCGTCCTGAGGGCGGACACGACCGCGTAGCTCATTGCATCGAAGAGGTTCCCGTCCACGTTCATGATGTTCACGTCGACGAACACCGTGTAGACGCTCTTCCCCTCTATCAAGCAGAGCTTGGTCAAGTCGACCATCTCCGACTCCCTGATGCCGCGGTCCACAACCCTTGCGAGCTCGATGGCGTCCTCGCTGGGGGGCCCCGGCTCGGCGTAGGCCGATGCGAGCGGCAGGATCTCCGCGTTCACGACGAGGAGGCCCTTGTCAGGGGTGTCGGCGAAAGGCGTACCCGTGGCAATCTTGACCCCCGCGATCACTTCGGTGTTGCCCAGGGTCACAAGCGCCGACCCGTTGGCCTTCTGGATTATCCCCGTCTGGATCTTGATCGGCCTGTGCTCGTCAGGTGCCCGGCCGTCCATCCTCTTGCCATTCGCAAGCATCTCCACCATCTGCGCCTTTCTGATGGTCTCCACGACGTAGTTCTTCTTCATCATTGACATCTCTACTCTGCCTCCTCTTCCGACGACGTCGAGACCTGCCCGTCGCCGAAGAACTTCTTCGTCAGGGCCTCTCTCTGCATGGCGTAGACCTCCCTCCCCTTCTCGATGGCCAGCTCGAAGGCCTTCTGGAACTGTTCCCGGGAATAGATTCCGTCGACCTGCAGCAGGGTGACGTAGTTCAGGTTTGGCATTATCGCGACTGGCATGTCTCCCGACCCCTCCTTGTCCTCGGTGTCATCCAGGTCGGCGACTACCTTTCCGTCGACTATCCCGCAGGAGCATCCTACGACGAGGTCTCTGAGGTTGATGCCGGCGTCGGCAAGCGCCAGGGACGCGGCCGTTATCCCTGCGACCCTCGACCCGCCGTCCGACTGCAGCACCTCGATCCAGACCTCTATCGCCGTCCTCGGGTAGTCCTCGACTATCACGGCGGGCTCGAGGGCCTCCCGTGTGACCTTCGAAATCTCGATCTCCCTCCTCGAGGGGGCTGGGTTCTTCCTCTCGTCGACGGAGAATGGTGCCATGTGGTACCTCGTCCTTACGAGCGCCCTATCTGGGAGGACCTGGTGCTTGGGGTGGACCTCCTTGGGCCCGTAGACAGCCGCCATAATCTTGTTCTTTCCCCACTCGATGTACGCTGACCCGTCCGCGTTCTTGAGGAGGCCGACCTCCATCTTTATCGGCCTGAGCTGGTCCCAAGTCCTTCCGTCCTGCCTGAGGCCATCGTCGCCGATGAGCTTGCGCTTAGGTTCCAACCGGGGTCCCCCCTAGGTGTTCCTCCACCTTCCTGGCTAGGTCAGCCGCGTGCGTCTCGTTCTCTATCATCTTGATGGCCTCGGCCGTCTTGACGATCCCTTCGGGAGGCCCCGTGACGACTACGACCCCGTTCTGGCCGACCTTCACGTCGCAGCTCGTCCTCTCGCTAATCATGTTGATCATAGCTCCTCTTCTCCCAATCAGACGGGGCACCTTCGTCGGTGATATCTTAATGATTTCCCCCTTCGGAATCTTCCCATACCCGTGCCCCCTGATGCTGATCTGCGGGTCCCGGGACCGCTCGAAGGATTCGATTCTGCACCCTATTATGTCGCCGACCTTGAACTTCGTGGTCAGGTCGTGGGTCGAGGGCGAGAACTCCCTCCCGAAGACGAAGGACGCCGGGAGGAAGCCGTCAAAGCAGGAGTTGATGTCGATCACCCACCCGAACCCGTTGATGTCGATCACCTTACCAATCACCTCGTCTTCCGGCCTTGGCAGGTACGGTCCGGTCATGGGGTTGAGCTTGATCCCTTCCCTGCCTATCTCAGCCAGACCGATCCTGAGAGCGATGTATGAGTCTCCCCTCTTCTCGACGTAGCTCCCGTATCTATAGTCGCCCGTGGCTATGACGTCTCCCGGAATCACCTGCTTCCTTTCTACCATTGGCATCTAATCACTTCACCACTGTGACCTGAGCGGCTCCCTTCGTCGTGGAGCCTAGCCGGTCCAGCAGGCTGGGCTGTCCGCCAGCTGGTATTTCTACTATTGCCGAGAGCGTCCCGTCGGCGCCCCACTCCTCCTTGTGGATTTCCCCGAAGTTCTTCAGCACACCGATTGCCTGCCCTGAGTACTGGGCCGGAACCTTCACCAGGAGGCGTATCTTCTCCGATTTCAAGGGCAGGATGGTCCTGAGCTTGTCCATTACCAGCTTCGTCTGCTCGTTCGCGTCCTGGAAGGGGTCGATCGACACCCTGGCCTCCAGCATCGCCTGGTCAATCCTTATGGGCGGATGCGGGAGCATCGTCTTGGGGTCGACGAAGTTCTTGGATATTATCGCTATCACCGCCCGCCTCTTCTCGTCGGTGAGCCTCTTCCTCTGCTCCTGAGTGAGATTGAGCTCTCCCCTCTTCAGGATCTCAAGCGCCACGGCCGCCTCGTCCTCGCTCTGGAAGTACTTCTTCAGCTTCTCCGCCCCCACACGGAGCCCCTTGTTCGAGTCTGAGAACACTTCTTCCATGGCGATGACCTGTGACGGCTCCACGTTCTTCCCCTGCTTGAAGCTGAGGGCGGAGTCGGGGTTCACCAGCACCTCGAAGTGCTCGCCATCGATGACGAGCCTAACGGTCGTGAACTTGGATGGCTCCTTGGTCCTGGCCTTAGTGTATCCTGACGTGCGTCCGAATCCGCTCATCGGATAGCATCGATCCTATGAGCTCTTGGCTGGAGGCTTGTCTGACCTGGTCCTTGCGCCTGACGCGAACTTCCCGATTTCTTGCTCCGTGAGCCTGCGCATCTTCTTCGACTCGGCGTCGACGACGGACACCTTGATGTGGGCCGTCCCCGACTTGTCCTCGCTCACTACGTAGATGCATTCTATGGCCAGCTTTATCGCGTCGTCCAGCGTAAGGCTCGCTTCGTAGTTCTTCTCCAGATAGTCGTTGACCTGGTCGCTTCCCTGGCCGATCGCGATCGCGTGGAACCCCGAGTATGTCCCGGTGGGGTCTGCCAGGAAGACTACGGGCCCGTTGTTCTCGTCAACCCCCGCGATTATGAGTGAGACGCCGAACGGCCTGACCCCGGCATACTGCGTGTACTGCTGGTTCATGTCGGCTATCCTCTTTGCAATTGACTCGACGTCCACCGGCTCGTCGTATATCAGCCGGTTGCTCTGCGCCATGACGCGGGCGCTGTCCACTTGGATCCTGGCGTCTGGGATGTACCCAGCCCCGACCGCCCCAATGTGGTCGTCCACCTGGAACATCTTGATGACTGAGTCGTCGCTCTGAAGCTTCCTACCTTTCTCCTCCACCGCCAAGACCACGCCCTGCTTCGTCTTGATGCCGACGGCGAGACTCCCCCTTCTGACCGTCTCAAGGGCGTATTCGACCTGGTACAGCCTCCCGTCGGGGGAGAATATCGTAATCGCCCTGTCGTAACCTGCCGAGGGTGCAAACATTCTATCTCCTTGCTCCTTTTGACCAACGCCTTTGGCTCCGCTTTTAAACTGTTTGGGTTGGTGAGGCCTCTTCCTACATTTTCATGTAGTAGGCGCCCGGGTCCGAGTCGAGAGGCCTCGGAGCGCGCTTGTGCCGACCCCCGCAACGCCTGAGATGCCTGACGTACCTCGAATCGCTGATCAGCTTCCCGCACTTCGGGCAAGTGGGCATGTGACTCTGAAGTCACTTCCTTCTAATTATTCGTTCCCGTTCGCCCCGAAAGTTCATATCTGGTCATGGGCATGAGAAGACGAGAATGGTCAATGTACTGGCCGTCAACAACTACCCATCGGCCGAGCGCTTCGAGAAGCTGCGCAGGTGCCTGGAGCTGAACGGAGCGCAAGTCACCGTCGCCGACTGGAGGGGATGTTCGGCTTCCGCATTCAACAGGTTCGACGGCGTCGTCCTATCAGGTTCGCCCGACATGGCTTCCACGGATGCCGCCCAAGCGAAGTTCTCTGGGGAATTGGGATCGATACGAGAGACGAAGGCGCCCATACTGGGAGTCTGCTTCGGCCATCAGTTGGTAGCTATCGCTTTCGGCTCCAGAGTCGTGAAGGCCGTTCGACCCGTGGTCGAGTTCGTCAGAACGGAGGTGACCGCAGACGACCCCCTCTTCCGCGGGCTTCCGAAATCCATGATGCTGGTGGAGTCCCGCCACGAGGTCGTTGAGTCCCTGCCGCGGGGGTTCATACTCATCGCCCGAAGCG
>DATFYP010000035.1:0-12543 GCA_035314985.1 Nitrososphaerales archaeon | reverse complement strand
CCTCCTTGAGGTTGCCCGCGAGGCGGGTGTAAAGACGATTGTCTACCTGAGCACCCTCGACGTCTTTGGGTTCGGGGCGGGGACGGTCAACGCTCAGACCCCTATCAGGGCCTCCGACCCCTACCAGAGTTCGAAGGTCTCTGCAGAGAAGGTCCTGCTCGACTTCGCGGGGAAGAACGCGGTGCCCAGAGTGGTCGTAATCAGGGCGGCGAGAGCCATCGGGTCCAGAGATTCGACCCTCGCCGTTCCCTTGCTCCGGATGATAACGAGCCACAGGGTCGTCCTTCCTCGGAGTTCCGAGATGTCCTTCACGCATCCGAAGGACATCGCCCAAGCCATGTACAGGGCCGCAGCCAACGAAGCACTCCCCGGCGGAGTGTACCTGATCAAGTCGTTCGACTCCAGCCCTGAAGACCTCGCCAAGGAGCTCGCGAAGGCGGTGGGGATTCCTGCGGCCGTGAGGAGGGCCGGGTTTCTCTCCAGACCGGAGCTACCGAGGTACACGGCCAGGCAACTCGAGGCGTCCCTGAGACTGGCCCCTCAAGCCAACTGGAAGACCGTTGAGTACTCCCCCGAATATGACCTTGAGAAGACGTGCGCGGAGATCGCAAGTTGGTACAAAAAGGAGCCCTGGGTCACGGAGCAAGCCTGACGGTCCCAAGGTTGCTCTCGGCCATCAGGGAGATGGTCTACGGGTCGAGTGACGAGAGGTCGACGGCCCTTGCCCGGCTGCAGGATTCCGAGGAGGGGGACCCTTTCCGAATCCTCATCGGTACCATCCTATCCCACAGAACGCGGGATGAAAACACAACAAGAGCAGTTGAAAACCTGTTTTCAGTCTACAGGACCCCTTCAGAGCTGGCAAACGCGGAGGAGGGGACGGTGAGAAGGCTAGTCAGGCCCTCCGGATTCTACAACGTGAAGGCGAGAAACGTCATCAGGGTCTCCAGGCAGCTCATGGACGAGTTCGGGGGCGAAGTCCCACGAACCATGGAGGACCTGTTGAAGCTTCACTCGGTCGGAAGGAAGACGGCGAACTGCGTGCTCGTCTACGCCTTCAAGCAGCCCGCGATCCCGGTGGACACCCATGTCCACAGGATTTCGAACAGACTGGGGCTGGTCCGTACGGAGACGCCGGAGGAGACCGAAGAGCAGCTCGTCCGGAAGATACCGCGGAAATACTGGCTCGATGTCAACGACCTCTTCGTCAGGTTCGGGCAGACGACCTGCAAGCCCATCGGTCCCCGATGCGCCGCTTGCAGTCTCACGCGCCATTGTGTGTACTACAGAACTGTCGTCTCCAAGGCCAAACGTTCATAGCAGTCTGCCGGCCGGCTTGAAACATGCCTAGCCTGGAAGAGGCGAAGAAGAAGGTGGGGGAGCTGGTTCTGGAGAAAGGGTTCGGCAACACGCCCGAGGAGATCCCGAACAAGCTCCTGTTCGCGTTCATCGAATTGGGAGAAGCGGGGAACTCGTGGAAGAAGGGGAAGCCCACTCACGAGACACTGGAGGAGCTGATCGACGTGGTATTCTACGTCCTCGACGCCTCGAGGCTCATCGACCCGGCGGCCGACTTGGACGCCATGTTCGAGAGCAAGCTGGCCAAGAACTACGGCAGGCCCTACAGGTACGGCGAAGGGTTCAGAGACAAGCCCTCGTCCTCCTAGGCGCTCTTCACCCAGACCACCCGCTTGCATCGGTGACACGCCAGCCCGTCGTACTTCGCGCCTCTTGCGTCCTCCATCGGGCCCACCCGCACCATGGCGCTCCCGCACTGGACGCACCTCTGACCGGAGGGATACTGCCGGACCTTCCCCCAGTCCAGCATGTGATAGGTCCAGAAGATGAGGTCTCCGGCCCTCTCTATCCTCATGGTGACGCGAATCGGCCGCCCGTAGAAAAGGCTGCCTGAACCTCGATTTTGTTAACTTATCTGCGCGGTTAGAGTGAAGTCTGCGGTTGGGTCAATGAGGGTGAAGGTTCGTGTCGCTCAACTCGAGGATGTGCCCGCCATCAGGCAGCTCGTA
Organism: Nitrososphaerales archaeon; assembly: GCA_035314985.1. Lineage (GTDB taxonomy): Archaea > Thermoproteota > Nitrososphaeria > Nitrososphaerales > Gagatemarchaeaceae > DATFYP01. Next base: position 10,516 of record DATFYP010000035.1, on the reverse strand, counting down.
GGCCAGCACTGGCCAGCCGACTTGGACTATCGCAAAGAGGTGAAGAACAGCGACGTGGTCTTCTTGGTCGCAGATGCCGGTAGCGGTTCGACGCGATTGGGAGGAAGCCTGCTCGGGGTCGCGCTCATGCGGGTTACAAAATGGAATAGAACGGGCTACCTTCTTGAGTTCGCGGTTGACAAAGCCCACAAGAGAATGGGAATCGGGTCGAAGATGATGAAGGCACTTGCCAGAGGGGCGAAGGAAAGGGGATTGCGGGCTATCATCGTGGAGACGCAACCAGATAGCAAAGAAGCGATGGACTTCTATCTCGGGTCAGGTCTTAGGCTGTGCGGATACAACGATAGGTATTACACGAACAAGCCAATGAACTCGCATCAAATCGCAGTCTTCTTCTCGCTCGACCTGGAGCACGGGAAGGCGTGATCTGGGCGATCCGCCCTCCAGATAGGCCAATGGAATCCTGAACCCGAGAGAGTTAAAGACCCGCGAGGGTCGTCCGTCTACCTAGGTGACCGCTGTTGCCCAGCCTCGTCAAGACGGTCTTCGACAGGGCCGTGGAGCTGCTCAAGAACAACTTCGCCGGGAAGGGCATCAAGGCGTCGACCTCCTACTACCACGAAATCTGGGCTAGAGACTCGTTCATCTCCTACCTGGGAGCCAACCTTCTCGGCGACGAGCTTCTGCTGAGGCAAGCGAAGACGAACCTTCTTACCTTCGCCAAGACCCGCTCCCCGCTCGGTCAGGTCGCCAACTTCTATGACCTTCGAGCCGGCGCCCCCGAATACGGCTTCTCGGGCTCTACCGACTCCTCCTGCTGGTTCATCATCGGCTTGGCGAGCCTCTACTCGGCGACCGACGACAAGACCCTCCTCCGGGGGCCTTTCGAGTCGGCGCTGGAGACCTACAGGTGGCTCCGCTTCCAGGACGCTAACAACACCTGGCTGATCGATTCGCCTCAGGGCGCAGACTGGATGGACGCCGCGATCCAGAGGACCGGCAAGACCCTCTACAACAACGTCCTCTTCCTGGCGGCGACGCAGTGCGTGGAGGCCCTGGTTTCCGCTTCGGGTGCGTCGGTGGACCCGGGCATCCGCCTCGACTCCAAAGCCCTCAGGAAGAGATTCGTCGACGTCTTCCTTCCAGGCGCCGGGAGCCCCAAGAGGGTAGGCGCCTATTGGCCGCGCATGGCAGTAGCGTTCGACGACGAGAAGCCGATGGGCTTCTCGCAGAAGTACTTCCTGCAATACGTCTCCTTCAACAGGTTCGACGCCCACTTCGACACGCTCTCCAACCTCCTTTGCGTACTGGCGGGGCCGGCCGACGCGGCGACCGCGCGCTCCATCCTCGCCACCATCCATTCCCGGCGTCTGTCGAAGCCCTACCCCGTGAGGGTGCTCGACCCACCATACAGGGGCGAAGGGGCGAGCTTCGATACGAACTTTGATTCCTCGGTCCCCCTGCAGCACCGCAGCCCCCCCTACGCCTACCACAATGGGGCCGTCTGGCCCTTCGTAGGCGGATTCTATGTCTGCGCTCTCAACGCGTCGGGCGCCGGCGACGCCGAGGCAGAGACCGAGAGCCTGGCGCGGGCCAACTCCGTCTACAAGGAGGGCGAAAGGCTCGGGTTCAATGAATGGATTCACGGCAAGACAAGCGAGCCTCTTGGCCAGTTCGGCCAGTCCTGGAACGCCGGGATGTACATCGCGGCTGTCCTTTCTGCCAAGGGAAGCGACCCCTTCAGGTTTCTGAGGTAGCCGCCGAGATCTGCTCAGCCGGCTCACGTGAAATCACCGTTAAATACGCTCTGGCTTTGCGAGGAAATCCGACTCCTGTTGGTCAGGCTGTTCTTCATAACCGACGTCCATGCGTCTGAGAGGTGTTTCCGCAAGTTCCTGAACGCCGCCAAGGTCTACGGGGCGGACTCCCTGATACTCGGAGGGGACATCACCGGGAAGGTCCTGGTCCCAATCGTCGAGAGGGCCGATGGTGGGTACGACGTCCGCCTCTTCGGGAAGGACACGGTGGTGAAGGGGGATCAGGTCCAGCGGGCCCAGAAGGACCTGCAGGACGCGGGCCAGTACTCCTTCGTCACTACCACAGGGGAGCTGGCAGAGATCCAGAAGGACAAGAAAAAGGAAGAGAAGGTGTTCAACGACGCCATCGTCTCGACCCTGAGCTCATGGATTCAACTGGCGCAGGACAGGCTCAAGGGAACCGCCGTTCGGTGCTACATCTCGCCCGGGAACGACGACAAGTTCGAGGTCGATTCCGTGCTCACCGATTCGGGCCTAGTCATCAACCCGGAGAACAGGGTCGTTGAGCTCGACGGAGGGTTCGAGATGATAACCCTCGGATACGCGAACACGACCCCCTGGAAGAGTCCCCGGGAGGTGAGTGACGAGAAGCTGGGGACCATGATAGAGAGCCTGGCCTCCCAGGTGAAGCGGCCTGAGAACGCCGTCTACAACCTGCACGTCCCCCCGCTCGACACCGAGCTCGACAAGGCGCCGGCCGTGAGCGACGAGTTCACCTACGTGAGGGAGGGGCTGGGGGTGAAGATGATCCACGCGGGCAGCGCCGCCGTGAGGAAGAGCATCGAAGGCCATCAGCCGCTGCTCGGCCTGCACGGGCACATCCACGAGTCGAGGGGGTTCGTCAGGCTCGGAAGGTCGCTATGCCTCAACCCCGGGAGCGAATACGCGGACGGGATCCTTAGGGGCGCCGTCATCAACCTAGACAGGGGCCAGGTCAAGGAGTTCCTCCTTACGAGCGGATAGCGAGCCTGCGCTACTCGTACCTGAGGGCCTTGATTGGCTCCATCTTAGCGGCCTGCCATGCCGGGTACAGACCTGCGACAATGCTGACCAGCACTGCGATTACCAACGAAATGACAACTATTTCTGGCGTGATTACGGGCGAGTAGGATAGGGCGAGGCTTCCTGAGCCTCCCCCTCCTCCACCGAACCCCCCTCCTCCGCCGAACCCGCCCCTCGTGGTCGTGCTACTCGAAGAGCCGTTCGATAGGCTGAAAGAGGCGACGAGGGCGATGGCCAGGAGGTAAGACACGCCTGTTCCGACAAAGAGCCCGATTACCCCGCCCGCGACTCCTATGACTAACGCCTCGGCTAGGAAGATTGAAAGCACGCTACGGTTCTTGAATCCCAGCGCCTTCAGGATCCCGATTTCACGCGTCCTTTCGTAAACGGATATCAGCATGATGTTCATGATTCCGATTCCGGCAACGGTGAGTGAGATTCCTGCGACTGCACCGAGAAGGAGTCCAATCTGTCCTATGACGCTTGCTACTGTCTGGGCCAACTGTTTCAGGGATGTGACTCCGGCGTTGCTGCCGTACACATTGGTGAGTGTCTGGGTGAGGCTGTCGACGGTTCCTGTATCCTTGGCCTCAACCAGGAGCATTGAGTAAGAATGGAGGTTGAGCAGACTCATCGCGGCTTGCAAAGGAAGGAAGATTGAGGTGTCAACAGGGATTATCGGCGTCGATCCCGAATTAGCCAGGAGCCCGCCCACTTGTAGCGTGAATGTCTTTTCGTTCACTCCGGGTGTTGTCAGCACAATCGGTTGCCCGACACTCGAGGCGGGGGACGACCCGGATGTCGGGTGGGAGATGCTGTAACCAACCAGGGCATCTGGCACGTTCGCGTCGGGGTACACTGACCCTGAGAGGAGATCGACTGTACCCACAAGCGTTTTGAGTCCTTCAGAACTGACCCCGATGATTGACGCATGAACGGGCTGCCCTGAGCCTTGTATCAAGACCGACCCGGTCACGACTGGGATGACGGCGCCGACTCCCGGCAGGGTCGATATCTCTGCGATGTCCGCCTGAGTCAGCAGGTGCGCCCCGGACGCGCTCGTCGTGGGGGTCACGAGAATCGTCGTGGGTCCTAAGCTTGACAACGCGACCGTGATACTGTTTGAGATTCCGGCCGTTTGAGAGGTCAGCGCGATAATGCTTGCCACGCCGACTAGGACCATGAGGATGGTCAGTGCCGCTCTCACCTTCCTCTCTACAAGCGGCTTGTAGCCGAGCTGCAGGACGTCTTGGAGCCTCATCGGTTGTTCACCCGGTCGAAATGCGGGAGGAGCCTCTGCGCCGCAGGTAGACGGCTACGATTGCGACAGCGACTACGATGACCAGAGCGGAAGCGATCAAGCTGAGAAGACCCCCGCCTCTCCCGGACGACGTCGTCGACTGGCTTGAGCCTGATCCAGACGAGGAGCTGCTGACGACATTGACGCCCACGTTCACGGTCTGCGAGAGGGGCGTGCGAAGGTTGTCAAAGTAGGCCAGCGTGACCGGGACCCGGTAGGTACCGGGCGCGGTGGAGTTCGAAACGATAGCGCTCAGAGTGAACGTCGACGGGGAATCGACCTGCATGTCCCCCACGAAGTTGGAGCTCGTCCCTATGGCCTGGAACCCCGCTGGCATCGTAGCCTGCGCCGTCACCGCTGAAGCGACTATGACCCCTACGTTCGTGATGGTCAGGGTGATGGAGACGATCTGCCCTTGGGGCACCTCCTGTGGTAGGACGGTCGAACCCGTAAGTTCGATGTCGATCAGCCCCCTGGACAGCAGGCCGAGGCTTCTTGTCTCTTGGACGGTTACGTTCTGGTAGTTGTACCTCAGAATCCCCTGCAGGGTCGCAGAGCCGGCGCTTGTTGCAGGGTCGTAGGCCCTGGCCTGGACCGTGAGGGTGCCTCCAGGTTGGAGCGACAGGGATTGGACTATGTCAGGCGACAGCCACGTCACCTGCCCCCCCACGAAGCTGAACGTGGCAGACAGCCCTTCGATGGGGGCTGTTCCCTGGTCTGAAAGTGTGACGGTGAAGTTGTTGACGCGGCCGGCCTGCAGGGACGTAGCGCTGAGGCTGATGCCGACGGGGGAGGTCGTGGGGAGGGGCGCCACGAATAGGCCTATGGTCTGTGTGACCGAACGGGTCGTCCCGTAGGCGTCGGTGTACGTCGACGTGAACGAGATGGCGACGGGCGTTCCGGCGCTTGTCGTGGGCGCATACACCTGAAGCGTCTCTGTCTGAGAAGAATTGGCTCCAAGGCTGACCAAGTCCGGGAACGAATTCAGCACGCTCAGCAGCTGGGAAGTCGAGACGACCGTGGAGATTTGCGACGCCGGTCCGGAGCCGTTGTTCGTCAGCATGACCTTGACCTCTGTGAGCGCTCCGGGAGTGATCGACGTCGGCGTAGCCTCAAAGGCCAGTTTGACTTTGCCGTCCATGTGGACGACTACGTTCGATTGCTGGGACACGCTGACCGAGTTTGTTCCTGTCTGGGCGCCCCAGGTGAACGTTATCGGGAATGTGTAGGGGCCGACTGGAGCGCTGGAAGACACGTCGAGGTAGAAGACGAATTGTACGACCGAGCCGGATTGGACAAGCCCGGAGACGTAGGCGCTCGGGGTGGAGCCCCCGTTCAGGTCGGTGAAACCTGCAGGAAGGCTGAGCGTGGCGACCATCCCGGTTGCGGCGTTCGTGAAGTAGTACTGTGCCGTGACGGTGAGAGGCACGTCCCGGCTCCCGGCGCCAACTTCTGTCGGCATGGCTGAGCTTCCCCAGGCCGCTCCCACGATGTTGAAGCCTGTGCCTTGGACAGTGTCGGCCTTGGCCTGCAATCCTGGGGCGAGGCTGAAGAGCAGGATGGCGAAAACGAGGACCGCCAGTTTCCCAGATCTCAATTGCCTCTCTCCTCCACCTTCTCTATGAGGCCGTCCCTGATGTAGAGCACCCTGTGACAGTACTTCGTCAGGTCCAGGTTGTGGGTGATCATGACGACCGTCACCCCTCTTTCCACGCTCACGTTTCTCAAGAGCGCGACCACCCCCTCCGCCGACTTCGTGTCGAGGTTCCCCGTGGGCTCGTCAGCCAGTATGAGGGCGGGCTTGTTTATCATCGCTCTCGCTACTGCTACCCTCTGCTGCTCTCCGCCGCTCAGTTCGCGGGGCTTCTTGTTTTCCTTCCCCTCCAGACCCAGCCCCTTTAGCAGGCCCAGGGCCTCTCCCCTCCGCGTTGACGGGGCGACCCCGGCCGCCAACAATGGCAGCTCCACGTTCTGGCAAGCCGTGAGATAGTTCACCAGGTTGAATGCCTGGAATACGAACCCCATCTTGTGGTTCCTGAGCGAGGCGAACTGGTTCTCGTTCATGGTCGATACGGGGATCCCGTCGATGAACACCTCGCCCTCGGTGGGCTTGTCGAGCGACCCGATGATGTTCATCAGAGTCGACTTGCCGCTCCCCGACGGCCCGACGATGGACACGAACTCCCCCTTGGCTATGGAGAATGAAACCCCTCTCAGGGCCTCGTACTCAATCTTGCCGGTCGTGTACGTCTTCCTCAAGCCCCTGACTTCTAGCGCGGGCCCCCCGTTCGGGCTCTTTGCCTGAGATTTTCCGTCAGTCCCAGTAGGCATTGTCAACTCGAAATCGTTCGAGGCCCGAAGAAATGGAGCTATTAAGGCTCGCGTGCTATGAATACGTGTCGGGAACCTTTTCAGGCCTCTTAGATAACAATTCCTTCCATCGTCTCCTTAATCCAGTCGACCAGCTTGTGATAGGCCTCGATCCCCTTCGGACCCAGCAAGTACAGATCTGCCCCTTCGTCGACCGTCCCCGATTTCATTACCAGCTCCTTTCCTACCAACCATTCAAGGTACTCGGTGAAACGTGGATAGTTCAGTCCAAGGCGCATCTGGATGTTAGTCCGTTTCATCGGCGTCGCCTGTTCGTACAGGATATCGAGGAATCTCGCGACTACGTACAGGTCAGGTTTGTCCAAATGGGCGCTCACAGGCTCTTGACGAAGCTCTCCTTCCTCTCTTCGAAACGGCGTTTCTGCTCCTCCAGCCTCGAGAGTTCTCTATCGTGCGTCTGTCGGGTCTCGTGGCGGAAGTACAGCCAGACAATTACCCCCGCGAGGAACCCTATCGGGGGCCGTGCGACTACCGAACCGAGAATGAAGGCGACTAGCCCGAAGATGAGCGCGTCCTGGTTTCTGTTCCTTACTACTTCGGGCATGAGGGAAAGCATCTTGTCAGTTAGTGAAAGCGCATTGCCGATGCCATTGTGCTCTTTGGTGTTTGTCTTCATACTTGCTATCAGTCCCGTAAGCTCCTGGAGTTTGATGTCTTGCCTCGTCCTTAGGAACATGTAGGTTCCTAGGCCACTGAGAAGGCTGCCGACAGCCACGACCTCGAAAATAGGCATCAGCTTGGCCCTCTCCTCTACGAAATATGACGGTGAGTATTGCGAGAGAATGTACCCGGCGATTATCGCCGAGCTCGCGACAAGAACCAAGACCGCCGCCAAGAACGCCTGAGCGAGCCTGACGTGGCGCTCGCGTTTTGCAATGTAGTTGACCCACTTCTCGGAGATCCCGACGATCGAGGCGGCCGCGGTAAGGATTTCCTCCTTGGATTCGTCCCAGCCTTCTCCCATGTGTCTCCTGATTGGAAACGGCCCTAAAAGACTAACGTGCTTTCGGTACCTATTGAACGAGTTCTATAGAAGAGCTGTCGTGCTATGGTGAATGCACGCCTTGCGCCTGGTCTAAGTTTAATGCGTGTGGTTTCGTAGTGGCGGGAGGCAGCACCTTGCGCAAAACGAAAATCGTGTGTACAATCGGTCCTGCCAGCGATAATTCCAGGGTCGTCCGCAGGCTGCTCTCCCATGTCGACGTCTTCAGAATCAACTTCTCTCACGGCGATGAGACCAGCCACCTGAAGGAAATGCGGACCATCAGGGCTGAGTCAAGACGAGCCGGCAAGACCGTCGCAATTCTGCAGGACCTCCCGGGACCGAAGATCCGCGTGGGAAAGATGAGAGAAAGGGCGGCCGAGCTTGCGAAGGGGTCCCGGTTCGTGCTCACGTCCAAGGATGTCCTCGGAGACTCGAAGAGGGCCTCGGTGAACCGCCCCGACCTGCTGGAGTCGGTCGACCGGGGGGACCTGCTTTACCTTGCCGACGGTCTCATCAAGCTCAGGGTCGAGCAGAAGACGGAGGACGGGGTGGAGTGCATCGTACTCGCAGGGGGCGTGCTCAGCTCCGGGAAGGGGGTCAACGCGCCAGGGGTGAGGATGAAGGTCAACTACCCCACTCCCCAGGACGTCGCGCACCTGCGGTTCGGACTGAGCCACGCCGTGGACTTCGTCGCCGCTTCGTTCGTCAGGACCCCCGAGGACGTCCGGGCCATCAGGAGGCTCATCGGGTCCAAGCCACGGTTCCTGATTGCAAAGATAGAGAAGAGGGAAGCCGTCGAGAACTTCGACGCCATTCTTGACGAGGCGGACGGGATAATGGTTGCCAGAGGGGACCTGGGCATCGAGACTCCCATACAGAGGGTCCCCCTGATTCAGAAGGAGATAGTACGGAAGTGCAACGCGGCAGGGAAGCCGGTCATCGTCGCCACGCAGATGCTCATCAGCATGGTCAACTCCCCGGTCCCGAGCAGAGCCGAAGTCACGGACGTATCCACCGCCATCCTCGACGGCACCGACGCGGTCATGCTGTCCGACGAGACCGCGGTCGGCAGGTACCCAGTGGAGTCGGCAAGGATGCTTGACCGCATCGCCCGCTCGACGGAGAAGATCCTTCGCCCTCCCCCCCAGTCCGGCGAGCGGCCGGGAGCGGTGGTGTCGGAGGAGGCAATCGGCAGGGCTGCGTGTAGCCTGGCCGACTACGTGGGGGCCAAGGCCATCGTGGCGCCTACTCAATCCGGCTTGACGGCCAAGAGGGTGGCGAAGTTCAGGCCGAGACAGCCCATCGTCGCGCTCTGCACCGAGCCGAGGGTGGCCAGGATGCTGAAGCTCTACAACGGGGTGATTCCCGTCGTTTCGAAGCCTGCAAAAACCATGGACTGGCTCTTCAAGCGGGCTGACCTCGCGGCTGCTGAGCTGGGGCTCGCCAAGAAAGGTGAGCGGATAGTCGTCACATGCGGGACGCCCGGAATGAAGGGAAGCACGAACCTGATCAAGCTATCGGTGGTCGGAACCCCGGCGTGACCCCGCTCAGCCGACGAAGTCGAGAAGGGTCGGGTTCCTGGCCCTGCGGCGGGGCGGCTTCTCTCTCGCTTCGCTGACCAGCTCTCTCATCCTGTTCTCCTTGAAGAGCGAGCTGTAATAGTAGGACTCGTCTACCGTTCCTTCCGCCAACAGGATCAGGACCCGCCCCTCTCTCGTCCTTCCCGTCCTGCCCCTCCTCTGAATGTACCTGATCTCCGACGGGACTGCCTCGTAGAAGACCACGAGGTCCACGTCGGGAACGTGAAGCCCCTCCTCCCCGATGCTGCTGCTGACGAGGACGCCGAAGTCCCCCTTCCTGAACTTGTCGAGCATCTTGGTCTGGGTCTCCTGGTCCATCCCTTCGCTCCCCGACCTGTCCGACTGGCCGACGAACCTCTGCGCCCTGACCCCGGCCCTTTCCAGCGCCCGGACAATGTCTTCAATCGTGTCTCGGTACTGTGTGAATATGATCACCTTCGAATCTGGCTTCTTGGCGAACTGCTCCTTCACGGTCGTGAGCGTCACCCCTATCTTCGTGTGCTCCACCTCCGCAAGCTTCTGTGCCTGCTCCTCGACCTCGAGCCACCTCGGGTCCCGCAGGAGGGATGTGACCGCCTTCCCCTTCTCTGGCCTTTCCCTAAGCCTCTGCAGGTACCGCACCAGGGTCGGGGCCCCCTGGGTCTCCACCACTTCGAGGGCGTGGAGAATGGTGACTGCCTGTGCCTGGTTCATGATGGCCCCGTAGATGTACCCCTTCTGCCCTCCGCCCTTCTGGGCTGTGGCGAGCCTGGCCGATATGGTCGCCCGCGCCTCCAGGAGGCCCTTCTTGGAGACCCTTCCGTCCCTGATGAACCCCCCCTGGAGGAGCTTCTTGACCCTCTCGTTGAACAGCTCTCTGATGCGAAGGATAGTCTCGTAGTACTCGTCGGGGACCTTCACCTTCATCGCCTGGATTGCGGTCCTCTCGACGTAGCCACGCACGTCCTCGCTCTCCTCCGTTCGGGCCTCGACCCTTTCTATGAAGAGGCTCTTCTTGATCTCCCCCACCTTCTCCTTCGACCCTCCAGGCGACGCCGTCAATCCGAGAATGAGCGGGTTGTCGGCGAGCTCCTGGTAGGCCTGGGCGAGCTTCGTGTAGGTGTAGTCTTTCACGCTCCTGTGCGCCTCGTCGAAGACCGCCAGGCTCACGTCCTTCAGAGACACCCGTCCGTGGCGGACGTCGTTGTACACCGTCTGCGGCGTCGCGAAGATGGCCCTGGACCGCAGCCAAAGGACCTCCCTTTCGCCCGGGTCCACTGTCCCCGTGAGCACCGCCAGTGTCGCCGACCCGGGACGCAGATGCTCCTTGAAGGTCGAGTAGTGCTGGAGCACGAGGGGCTTCGTAGGTGCCAGGACCATCACCTTCGACTCCGGGAACCTCTGCATCCTTTCCGCCGCCACCATCACCGCTATCAACGTCTTCCCCAGGCCTGTCGGCAGC
>DATFYP010000034.1:0-3852 GCA_035314985.1 Nitrososphaerales archaeon | reverse complement strand
GAAGGGGCGCGGATTCACTATAACTTCGTCAAGCCCCACCAAGCCTTGGCGGGACAGACGCCCGCAGAGAGGGCGGGAGTCGGGATTCAGGGAGAGAACAAATGGCTCAGCCTGATGAAGGCCGCGCTCAAGATGGGAGAGAGAGACAATTGAATCCGAAGAGCGTGGGGCTCCTGTTAATCATAATGTTCGGGTTCCCTCTTACGCTGGGCGGTGCGGCGACTCTCAACTGGAGCGTGAACGAGTATTACTGGCTGTCAGCCAATCTCGTGTCGGCTCCCGTAGGAGTCTGTTCGACTACGCAGACAAACGGCCTCATCCTGACAACGACTTGCAAGTTCACGGCAGCCGATGCTGAGAGCTACATCATCGCTTCCGTCGTCATTCTATTCGTTGGCATCGTATTCGTCGTAGTGGGAGTCCGAATGCTCAGGCGTAACCAATCCCCCACCACCAAAGTCGGGACACCCGTCCCCACCACCAAAGAGACGGGACAGAACCCACACCTTGATTCGAAAGATTAAATAGGCGAGAACTTCACGCAGGTTTTGTCCGTTTTCACGAGGTCGATTGGTCCTAATGTCTAGAGAGTTCAAGAACACGGGAGGGAAGCCGCTGAGTTCCGCGATGTACCACGGCACTACGACGGTCGGGCTCGTGTGCAGCGACGGCGTGGTCCTAGCTACTGACACAAGAGTGACAGCGGGAGGCTTCATCGCCCACAGGAGGGGCAAGAAGCTCCTCAAGATAGACGACAACATCGCCATGACGATCTCGGGCGGGGTGGCCGACGCCCAGAACGTCGTTGACACCCTGAAGTACTACACGAACATCTACAGGATGGAAAGGGGGAGACCGATGCCGATAAGGTCCGCGGCCCAGGTCGTCTCGAACATGCTCTTCTCAGCCCGGCTCTATCCTTACATCGCCGACGTGCTGGTGGGCGGAGTCGATCCGAAGGGAGGGTCCATCTACAACGTCGACATCTTCGGGTCAATAGCACAGGAGAAGATGGTGGCCACCGGGAGCGGCTCGCCAGTGGCATACGGAGTTCTAGAGGCCGAGTTCAAGGAAGACCAGCCAGCGGCGAAGGTCTACCCGCTCGCCGCGAAGGCGATCATATCCGCCACGAAGAGGAATGTGGCCACAGGGGACCACTTCGACGTGGCGGTCATCGACAAGAACGGGTTCAGGGAGATCTCGGAGCAGGAGAAGGACAAGCTCCTAGCCCAGTTCACGAATCACAGTTAGGACTTGGAACAGAAAACCAACGGTATCAGCCTAATGAGCGCGATACTGAACAATATCCCAGCGGAGGCTGGGATCACCAGGATCGAGTACGAGGGGCCCCGCATAGCCCTCTACACCAGGAACCCCGCGTTCCTCCACAAGAACAGCTACGTCGTCTCGGAGATCGTCAACTCCCTGAAGAAAAGGGTGGTCACGAGGACTGAGAAGTCCATCCGCAAGCCCGAGAACGAGGCGAGGCAGGCCCTGGAGAAGCTCGTGCCGCACGAGGCCGGGGTGACATCCTACTTCTTCGACGACGCCTTGGGGGAGATCACCATCGAGGCCTCCTCCCCGAAGACCCTCTCTCAGGAGGCCGGTTTCGACCTCGGGGCCGCAATGGAGCAGACCGGGTGGAAGGTGAAGGTCCGGAAGGCGCCTCACATCCCCTCGACGGCTATTCAGAACGTCTACTACGCCTGGAAGGCTGGCAGCGACATCCGCGAAAAGTTCTACAGGGACCTCGGTGAGTCAATCTTCAGGCCCAGGCTCACGTCGACGGAGCACGTGACTATCAAGACCCTCGGGGCGTTCCAGGAGGTTGGCAGGTCATGCCTCCTCATTGAGACGTCCGAGAGCAAGGTGCTGCTCGACTGCGGCATACATCCCGGCGCCAGGAACGCCTGGGACGCGTACCCCAGGCTCGATTGGGCCGACATCTCCCCCGGAGACCTAGACGCCATCGTGATCAGCCACGCGCACCTCGACCACATGGGCTTCCTCCCTGCGATGTTCAAGTACGGCTACGACGGCCCGGTTTACTGCACCGAGCCGACGCTGCCGCTGATGACCCTTCTCCAGAGCGACTTCGTCAAGATTGCGCAGATTGAGGGGGGGCGGCTGATATACGACCAGAAGGACATCCGGGACACCGTCCAGCACGCGATAACTCTCCCGTACAGCACGGTGACTGACATCTCCCCGGACATCAAGCTCGTCTTCAACAACGCCGGCCACATCCTCGGCTCGGCCACGGTCCACCTGCACATCGGCGAAGGCGCCCACAACATTGTCTACACGGGCGACTACAAGTACGGGAGGACCCAGCTCTTCGACTCGGCGACCTGGAACTACCCCAGGGTCGAGACGCTCATCACGGAGAGCACCTACGGGGCGAAGGAGGACATCATGCCGATCCGCGAGGAGGTCGAAATGAACTTCGTGAACGCCATAAACGACATCCTCAGGACGGGCGGGAAGGTCCTGATCCCGATTCCAGCGGTCGGGAGGGCGCAGGAAATACTGCTTGTCATCGACCAGTACATGAGGAGCAAGGTCCTCGTGGAGGCGCCGGTCTTCATGGAAGGGATGATCTCCGAGGCGACGGCCATCCACGTCTCCTACGCCGACTACCTTTCGAGGGAGCTGAGGGCGAAGATTCTGGAGGAGGGGGTCAACCCGTTCGCCTCCGAATACTTCACGGAGGTGGAGCACCCGTCCAACAGGGAAGAGGCTTTCAGGGAAGGGCCCGCGATCATCTTGGCCACCTCAGGCATGCTGGAAGGAGGGCCGGTCCTTGACTACTTCGAGAACATCGCCCCCTCGGAGAAGAACAAGATCCTGTTCGTCTCCTACCAGGTCCAGGGGACCCTGGGAAGAAGAGTGCTCGACGGGAGCAGCCAGGCGAGCCTGATGGACGAGGGCGGCAAGATCAAGATCGTGGACGTGAACTGCGCGGTCCAGAAGATTGAGGGGTTCAGCGGGCACAGCGACTACAACCAGATAATCCGCTTCATCGGAAAGGTGAGGCCCAAGCTTCAGCAGGTCCTCGTCAACCACGGGGAGAAGAGGAAGACGGAGAACCTGGCCTACGCGATTCAGAGGATCTACAGGGTACCGACCCTGCACCCGGCCGTGCAAGAAGCCATCAGGGTCTACTGAAGGAATTCAAGCCCTTTGCCGAGGAAGGGCCGGGGCCAGGCTTTCGTCAGAATCTTTCGAACATCTTCCTGTGATAGTTGTAGAGGACGAGCGATGGATTGTCCGCGAGTCTGATTATGCTCAGCGACGCAGGGTCCGGGCGGAGCACGTAGCACTTCTCCGTGCTTGGCCTTCTCTCCACCATGTCCTCCAGGAGCGCCGTTATGACGTCGCCGTGCGACACCAGGATTGCATTCCCCCTGGACTGACTCTTGATTATCTCTGCGCCTCTGTAGCTTCTTTTCAGAAGCTCGCTGTTCGTCTCTTCGTTCGCCTCTGGGTCGGTGAGGATGTGATGCCTTCCCTTCTTGCCGACGGACTGGGGCTTGATCTTCGCCTCGGTCAGCTCTTCCAGCTTCTTCACTTTGAGCCCGTGGGGACGCGCCAAAATCCTCGCGGTCTGGACGGCGCGCCTGACAGGGCTGCTGTAGACGCTCTTGGCCTTCGCCTCAGAAAAGGGTCTCTGCGATGAACTCGACCTCCTTGACCCCCTTCTTGGCGAGCGGGTAGTCGAGCGGTCCCGCCTCTATCCCTTTCTCGTTGGCCTTGGTTTCGCCGTGCCTGACCACGAAGATGAATTCCACGGCCACGACAACCGATACGACCTAGATGGCCATTCCACTTAAGCTGTGGGAGGCTCAGGGA
>DATFYP010000033.1:0-17795 GCA_035314985.1 Nitrososphaerales archaeon | reverse complement strand
GGCCGTACATGACCGCGCTAACGCATCCCAGCAGGACTCCGAAACCCACCAGTTCGACTAGGTGTACGGGGATGGCGCTCGCCGGCCGGGCGGCCCCGACCTGCGCGTCTGGCGGTGCCAGGGCCATTCCCGCCAGGGTGAACGCAAGTATCAGCGCCGCGTAGATGACGGCTGCTGTTACGCTGTCCCTGCCCAGGATTCTGTCAGGCTTCAAGGTCTGCGGACTCTTCTTTTCACGCCTGCTCTCCCTACTCCTCTGTAAGTGTAGTTCAAGCGGGCCATATCTACTGGGTCGAAGATGTGACGGGTGTCAACTACGACCTTGAGCTCAGGAGCTAGCTCCGACAGGGTCCTTCCAGTCATCTTCCTGTATTCAAGATGGTCGGTGAGCAGGACCAGGGCGTCAGCCTTGCCAAGGGCGTCCTCCAGCCCTTTCGTGAAAGTCACGTTCTTCAGGCCTCGAACAGCGGTTCCTGGGTTGGCCAGTGGATCGTGTAAAAGGACCTTCATCCCGAGACCTGCCAGCCTACGAATGACCGGGATGCTTGGCGTGTCGCGTGTGTCGGCCGTGTTGCCCTTGAACGACAGGCCCAGCGCCGCAATGACCGAACCCTTGACTGGGATCCCCGCTTCGGCGTACGCGTCTTTCACCAGACGAACGACGTGCTGGGGCATCCTTTCGTTGATGTCCCTTGCCATGTAGAGCATCCTGGGCTTGAATCCATGGGCTGCGGCGACGTCGGTCAGGTAGTAGGTGTCCTTTGGCAGACAATAGCCGCCGACGCCCGGTCCGGGGTTCAGAAGATGGGTCTTTGGTTCAGTCCTGGCGGCTTCCAGGACCTCCGTGATGTCCAGGCCCAGGGCCTCGGTCGCGAGCGCGAGCTCGTTGGCGAGCGCGACGTTCACGTCGCGGTAGATGTTCTGGAAGAGCTTCGCCGCCTCTGTGATCTTCGGGCTCCGGAACGTGTAGACGGGGACGTCAAAGACCCTGAAGACAGCGGCAGCAAGATCGGAGCTTCTCTTGTCGATCCCCCCCACGGCTTTTGGCAGCGTCCGGTTGCCCAGGAGAGCGAGCCCCTCCAGGGTGGTCTCTGGAACGTGGGCAAGGCCGAAGCCGACGCCTCTCTTCAGCCCCGACCTCCTTTCAAGGATGGGGGCGAATACACCTTCTGTTGTTCCTGGGGAAACTGTGCTCTTGAGAATCACGAGGGTACCTTCGCGGAGCCCTCTCCCGATGTCATTCCCCGCAGAGATGAGAGCTCTTAGGTCAGGGCGCTTCCTTGCGTCTATTGGCGTGCCCACGCAGACGATCACTACGTCTGAGCGAGTCACAGCCTCGCTGACGTCGCTCGTCAAAGAGAGCCTGCCGGCCTTGAGCGACTCGGAGAGCAGCGATGCCATTTCGTTCCCCGAATCGGCGCCCAATATCCTGTGACTTCTGCCTGTAAGACGGACCTCCGCCCCCTTTAGCTCCGCAACCTTCATGCAGTTAGGACAGAAGTCGTCGCCTCCTCCGTGGAGGATTCTGACCCCGCAGGTCGGACAGGTGGCGTCGAGCACGCGCTCGCCGAGCCTGCTAGAGCCATGCTCTACGATTGGCGAGACCCCCTTCCTTAGCTTGTTGAGGTATTCCCCTTCAAGTTCACACCCTACTACCTTGGCGCCCTTAGACGCAAGAAGGACCGCGAGAGGCAGCCCCACGTGCCCGAGGCCCACGATTGCCAATGTGACCTTCCCGTCCTTGATCTGCCTCGGCAGTTCTTTGGGGTCCAGGTCGAAGAGATGCAAACCATTGCCTCCAATTGGTCGGGTCTCCTAAGGTGGGATAAGAGAATTCCTGCCGAGCGCCTTGGCTCCGAGGACCGATTCAGCATTAACCACTGCATTAACGGGTAGGACATGGGATAATTGTTGATTCCACATGCACTACTGTCGAAGATTCTAGTTGACCTGCCGGGGCGACAAACTGGGCAGGGACCACAGCCGGCACCCACGTTTTTATACGAATGGGTCGGGCTTTCGGCGAATCCCCGAGATGATGCTCAGCAGGCCTAACGCATTCGTGATTGGAATCGCCGTGGCATTCCTGCTCCCAGCTGCCATCCCGAATGTGGGTCTCGACTATCAGTACTTCTTCATCACAGTGATAGTCTTCTTCGCCTGGTTCATCATCAAGTGGGACGCGGTCAAGAGGATATCTCGGAAGGGAACGAGGTTCGAGGCGGCCGTGGGGCTCGCACTCATCGCGGCGGATTACGGCTTCAACGCGATAAGAGGATCGACCGTCGGGATAGTCGATCTGATAGTCGTCTTCGTTGGAGTGATACTAGTCGTTTACGGGCTGAGGTCGCTAAGGCTGTTCTGGGTCCCTGTGGCCTACGGAATCATACTCCTCTTGGGCTATCAGATCGAGATCTACACCCCCAACTATGTAGGATTGCAGGACTGGCTTGCAGGGGTCATGGCCGCCTCGGTCAGGGCCCTGGGGGTCAGCGCTACCGCGTCCGGACACATCGTATCGATGAGCACCCCAAGCGGCACCCCTTTGCTGTTGGACGTGGCAGGTTCGTGCACCGGACTGCAGGGGATCCTGGCCTTTGGCTTGCTCTCCACGATGACCCTGCTAGACTTCAAGCCGAGCGTCTCGAGGATAATTCCCCTGTTCGCAGTTGGCTTCGCCGGCGCCTTTCTGATCAACATCCTGAGACTCCTCGTGGTCTTCCTGACTTTCGAATTCCTGGGGGCTGACGCTGGAACCACGATGCACGTGTACTTCGGTTACCTCATCTTCGTCGCCTGGGTCCTCGTCTTCTGGACCCTGGCGTTCAACTACCTCGCTCCTGCAAATTCCAGCAATCCGCAGAAGGCCGTCCCCGGAGCGAGGTTTTATCCCCAGGCGCCCTGGGCCAAGAAACCGATGAGGAGTCCGCTGCCTCCGCTACTCACAAGCTGAACGGCCGAATCAAGGAGTGTAAGCGAGCTAGTGAGCAGGGATGGGGAGGACAGGCAGGTCCTCAAGAACTCCGTTGGAGGAAAGGTAGGACTTGCTTCCTGAGTAGGCAGGATAGAAGTAGGCCTGGTTCCTTGTCGTCTGAGGAAGCGGTGGGCTCGCAAGCTTGATGAGGGCACAGGTGGGGCAATTGCTGGAAAGGCCGTAGTACCCGTTGGAGTTCGTCGTCGCCGTAGTGAGCAGGAACCATTGGCTGGTGGCGAAATTGAACTCCATTATCTTGATCGTCGCGCTGGGAATTCCCTTCCCTGTTGCTATGTTGGTTAGCTGACCGTCGATGGTGAAAGTGTCGCTGCTGCAGCAGTAGACTGGGTTGGTTTGTGAGTAGCTCGGCCTCTTTGATGCCAGGTTCGCGTCGCCGAGGATATGCATGTAGAGCCCTGTTGGGGTCGGGAGCGTGAAACCACTGGTCGTGTTGACCTTCAAGGAATTGGAGGGAGCGGTCCCGCTCAGGTCGGTGAAGAAGCCGTACTGCTGGACCCATTGAGCGAACCACTGCATGTAGCTGCAGCTGCCGTGGGCGGCGATCCAGGAGGAGTCGTCGTTCGTGAGGTAGGGCATCCCGTATAGGAACATCACTTGCCCCGCCTGCGGGTTCGCCTTTGCTCCTGCCGCGAACCCCTGGAACATGGCCTTCAGTTTGGTCAGTGTCGCATAGTAAGGCGGCTGATTCAGAATGAACCAGTTCTGGTCCCACTCGCCGGCAACGGCGCCTATTTGGACAGAGGCGTCGTGTGGGGGCTTCGCGACCACGCTGTACCAGGTGTTGTAGGTGGAGGTCAGGTCGCTGGAGGAGGCTCCTGCGGGAAAGCCGTAGCCGCCCGCATCTCCCATGAACCACTGCGCCGGACCGTCAGCGACAGAACTGCCCAAGTAGCCGTTGATGGAGCTGAGGCTAGTCGAAATCCCCAGCGAGTACCCGTAGGAATTCACCAGCTGCTGTATCTTTGTCCAAGTGGCATTGAACTGGCTGGCAGTCTGCGGGAAGGAGTTCATCCCGCTTGGCCCGTAGGCAACGTTCGCGGGGACGAAACCGCTTCCTTCCCAGCCTCCGGAACTCGCTCCCCCGCCTGTGAAAATCCCCTCTTGCGCACCCCTGAAGCCTATCCCCCACACCGAGGGGTTCTGAGACGCCGGACCCAGTTGCTTCAGGAAGTCCGAAATGCTCCCCACGACCGTCGGATCGAGGTTGTCCTGGAGGATGAATCGTACGAAGATCTTGGCCTGCCTGCCGCCGTTGTCCGCGTTGGCGGCATGGATGAAGGAGAGAAGCCAAGCCCTGTCGCTAGGGTACTGCGGCGGATAAAGCGGGGGGTCGTGCAACTCGTAGGCGTACGCGCTGAAGAAGCCCCCGTACTTCCCTCCCGACTGCTTCCAGCCGTGGGTGAGGTAATTGTACACGGCCGCCCCGTCCTGCGGATTCACGCCGTGCAGAGACCCGAAACCTCCTCGGACGTACCACGAGAAGTCAAGCCCGAACCTAGGGAGCGTGGCTACGGACGTGGTCGACGTGGACGTGGTCGACGCGGGGGCTGCAGACGATGTAAGGGCGGGAATGTTGCAGAGGACGAGAAGGCCAACGACTAACCCAGCGAGCGCTCGAGCGCCACTGCTGGAATCAATGTAATTCGTCAATGCGTCTGCTGAAACCATCGTCTCAGGATAATAAATAAAATGGATTAGTAAACAGAATTGACAGTCTACAGAGCGCGCTTGACTAGTCGGGTCCTCACTGCAAGGAGGGCGAACGCTCCGAAGGCTGTCGCGATTATCATCGACCCGAACTCCGGTGTCGTGAAGAAGAAGCCGATGTCGAAGAAGAAGGC
This sequence comes from Nitrososphaerales archaeon, assembly GCA_035314985.1. GTDB lineage: Archaea > Thermoproteota > Nitrososphaeria > Nitrososphaerales > Gagatemarchaeaceae > DATFYP01. Next base: position 12,959 of record DATFYP010000033.1, on the reverse strand, counting down.
CTGGTTGACCTGGGTTGCCGACCTGCCGCAGTACATCCTCCCCTCGAAGTCGACTAGGTACTTACCTGGCAAGCCAGTAGGGCTCGGGGTCGGGTAGCTGACGATGTTCTGGTTGGGGTGAACCGGGTGGCCGTTCAGGCTGATCCTCCACCATACGTAGGTGTGCCCTCCGATGACCACGGGACTGGTCCCCGGACCGAACGGCACGTTCAGCGTCTGGCTTGGAGCCAGAACTATCGGGGTCGAAGTTATTCCAGGCGCAGTGGTGCTCCCGAGCATGTAGATGTCAGAAGAGGTGGGGTCAGCTGGCGTGTAGACCTTGATCTGTGTGATCTGGTAGTCGACGAAGCCGACCTTGCTCGAGCAGGCGGGGCCTGGGGGCACATAGGGTGGCGCTGAGCACGACCCGTCGTTGATGCCCGATCCGTCTGGCTGAGAATTCCATACCCCGTTTACGCAGGTCCAATGGTTGCCTCCCAATGGGACGGTGGTACTCTGAACCGTCGTGAAGCTGACTGTCAGGACGCCGTTGATGGGCGTGCTGCATTGCCCTGAGCCGTCCGTCGGGCTGCAGTTGAACTGGAGGTAAGTGTAGGTGGTGGCAGCGGCGACGACGCCGGGCAGCACTAACAGCATTATGGCAGCGATGCCCAGCAGACCTGACTTCAGTTGCATGATAAAGGCAACTGACCTTTCGGCCGCATATAAGCATACAGAAGGCGAAACCAAGCCCGATGGGTCTGAAATTCATGTCGCCGACAGGGTTGGGCCGTTTGTCTCCAGCGCGGGTCAGCCCCGGTCTTTGGCAATAATGGAAAGATTCCGACCCGAATTGGCATTCTATTCGTTTCATCCCCGAGAATCGCGACGCAGGGACAGAGTCAGCGTTGCTGCCGGCCCGACTCCTCGGGGGCCTGCGTGCCAGCTTCGCTCTGTCCGGAGGCTCTCCTTCTGAATGCGGTGTCGTCGAACGGGTTCAGGGGAGCAGGTTCCAGCCTGCTGCGGGTCAACGCCACGGACAAACTTGCCAGCCAAATCGGCACTCTCTGGCCCAGGGTGGCTTCCTCTCCCTCCGAAAAGGACCTTCGCCCTACCCGAATCGCGTCCCGACCCTTCTGGTATCTGAACGAGAACTTCGTCCACGTTGAGGTCTCGCGCTCAGACCTGACCCTCACGGACTTGTGAGGAGGGTTCTCGGTTGGATAGGGGAGAAACGAGTACCTGCCGAGCCTAGCGGTCCTGTTCCACAGATCCCAGTCCTCACCCCAGTTCATGTCGCGCCAACCGCCTACCGTCTCAACGAGCGACCTGGGCGCAACGGTGATCGACTGCCTTTCGTCCTGGCCCACGCGCCGTGTCATCATCATGAGGCCCTCGTACTCTGATTCGTACCTCGAGAGCAGACCGAGCATTCCTTCCTTCGAGAACACGTCGTCGCAGTCGACCTGCGCGACCACGTAGGTTCCGGTAGAGTTTGCGAAAGCCAACTGCCTCCCCACCCCCCTCGAACACCTCCTCGAGATGATTCGCACGCCGTCACCTGAGAACCTCTGCAGCGCCTCCCAGGAACCGTCCTTGCTCTTGTTGTCGACGACCACGATTTCCATGTCGATCTCCTTCCTCAGCTCCAGAAGACTTCCTACGGACGTCTCGACTGTCACCGCGTCGTTGTAGCAGAGCATGCAGAAACTGTAGCGGGGTGGCAACCTAGGGCTCCCGGCCGTAGCGGCGCGAGCAAGTTGGAGGAGGGCCATCGCGGAGGGCTGCTTGGATTGCCGGCCGAACGAGTTGACGGGCAGCATCGACCCGTCCAATGGAGGAACCTGCCGTGAGCGGCCCGTAGACCCGTTCCCGGTAGCCTGAGTCTGAATCGTTGGGCTGCATGTGGAGACTCACGGGTGAGAAATCCGACCTCTGGAATATGATAACACGTCCATCCTCAAGAGGGTGGGCCGTCCAGACCAAGCGGGGTGGCATTGCCCTGCGGAGGGAGACCTCGTCCCGCCAGGGAACCTCTTCCTCCGAGCGCTCATTGGTCATTTCAAAAAACGAAGTGGAGCCCATTTATGCTTTCCGAAGCGGTAGCTCCGTTCGCGAAACCTTCCACCGCAAGGGTGATAAAGAACATTCGAGCAACTCAGAATGTAGGTATGCTTCCACGGTGTCCGATGGCCTCGTATCTTTTGGCTCGTCGGGACTCTCCTGCGCCGACGTCGGAAGCGGTGTTTGTGCTGAGGGGTGCCTAGCTCACAACGAACCGTAGTTTGGTGGTTGCAGGGCTCATAGCCGTCTTGGTCGCGGCCTTGGCTCTATCCGTCGGAATCGGGCCGAACCTTGGGCCCAAGACATCGGGAACCAGTCAGACGGTCACCGCCATCACCTCGACTGGGATCCCCGAGCTGGAGAATCTGGGAAACAGGATCTGGATCACCGAGGTTGTGTTTCCGCCAAGTCTGGGATGGTCATCGGATTGGCAGGATTTCGGCTCAGGGCCGCGCCTCAAATCTGTGACGCAAGTAAACTCAACCACGATTGCCATCACCGCTCAATCGGGAGGGATCCTCGCTTACTCAAGCCCGTCCACAGGTCGATTCGAGATAACCCTTTCCAAGAACTTTTCGAAGAACAACTATTCACCCGGACTCAGTCCGGGGGACGTTGTCACATTCCAGCAAGTGTCTCCGGCCGAGAGCGGCGTCTTGAATACCCCTACGTACGGTCATGTCGCGACGTTCAGCGTCTTTTGCAACGTCACTTTGGTTAGAAACGGCAACGTCTACCATGGGTTCGGAGTATGGACCTATGGCACAGGAGAGAGGTTCTCCGACCCTTCGCCCGGCATAACCAATTCGGTTGGTGGATGGGTGGCGACTCCCAGCTTCATCCTCACATTTTCCAACGATTATGGCTACAATAGCTACAGGGCCCGGCTCTTCTGGACCGACACCAGAGCGACAGAGGCGGTGCAGGTCAATGCTGAGGACACTTCGCAGATATGTACCGGCTATTCCTTGACAGTGAGCAGCAGCAGGGGCACGGTCTCAATCGAAATCCCGTCCTTGAAGCTACTATTGGGCACTCCATGCTCTGCCTCAAAGGGGACGATAAGCGAATCCTTCGGAGCTGCGAGCTCCAACCAGGGGAACGGATGGGCCTTCATCGGGGTTACAAAATGACCCGCCCCATCGCCCAGACCGAGCCATAGAACAGACGGGTCCGAAACGAGGAGGTCAGGCGAGCGAGTGCATCTCGCTCCAGTCTCTCATTGATTTCCCCCTTTCAACGGCTCGGCGGTGGACGCAATGTTCCTAGAGAGATCGTAGGTCACCAGCCAGTCGAAGAAACCATTGCAATTCCAAAGGTTCAGTTCAGCCGCCTGCGCAGGTCGGTCATGGACATGTTGCTTGATGTCGTTCCAGAACTCAAACGCCGATCCCGTGAAACGCACCGAGCGGTCAAGGAGCTGCTGGCGCAGCCTTTCTGCACTGAAGGTACCTCGTTCGAAGCCGCAAGTCTGTGGATCGACACCATCCAACACCAGACCGAGTATCGTTCGACAGCACTTCTGACATTCGCCGCAGTTCAGGACTCCTCTCTGTCGCAGCTGGCGGTACTTATCAAAGTGAATAGGGTGGCAGACCCTAAGGGGGATCTGGCCTTCGTTGCCCTTACGGTAGGGGACAAGGACGTTTCTTATCTTTTGTTGTCTCGAGAGGTTCTTGGTGTCTCGAGCTATTGCCAAGTCGCCCCACGCCAGACTCTCCTCAACAGGACCTACCCTGTCCAAGGTCGCCAATGTCTCCATCGGGAAAGTGGAGGCCATCAGCAGTGTCCCCAATCGCTCGCGTACGGTGACTGGCGCGCACATCCCAAGCAGGGTCAGCCGGAATACCTCCTCCCAGTATCCCACATCGTCCTTGCGGCCAGGAGCAGCCAGAGAGGCCGCGAAGTCTTGAGTCAGATGTGACGCACTCACCTGGTTGAGCCAGTTGGTCTCAACGGTGTGTAGGTTCACCCCGTTGACTTTCGCGAAGGAAGATGCCAGTCTCTTGATCCTCTCCCAGTACTCCTTGTCTCTCAGCGGCATGTCCTCCGTCCCCCCAAGCATCATCAGGGCCGAAAGCCGCTCCCTGTTCATCAGGAATGAAGTGGTAGAATCCAGACCGCAGCTGTACAGTAGCCCGCACCTTCCGTCACTTGCAAAGACGTTCGTCTTCGCCTCGCCGGCGATTATCCTTGTGGAGAAGGGGAGCGCCGGGCGCCACTTCTTCATCATTCCCTGGACGAGCATCACTGACCTGAGATACTCCGCATCGAGCTCTCTGACGGAGATATCTCCGCCCGCCAGCCAGGTCACCGGAAGCAATTCCGCCACGAATGGGATGTAGAGAATCCCTCTGTCGACCCCTTCGACAGATAGATCGTAGTTGACTTCGAGGGGCCCTCCCCGGAGGTATCGGCTGAGATTCCCGCTCAAGGCGAACTCGCATCGAACCCTGCCTCCGCGCACCCTGAGGTCGCGGAGTTCTACTCTATTCGACGGAGTCAGAGGTGAACCGACGCCGCCTTGACCAGAGCCTGCGCGAGAGTCATTGGTCGCATCATAGCCTGAGCCTTGCCTGTCAGTTCTCAGGGCCGGGTTTAAAGAGCTTGAGGCAGTCGTTCAACATCTGTCACTCAGCACTTGCCGTCGATCGCTTGAAGTTTCTGACAAGCTCGGCTGAGCGGCGCCTCTCACTAAGACGCGGGACCACTCCCCCCAGCACCCTGGTCGCCAGGGAGGGCCTGTACAGGTTCCGCTCAATGTCGTAGTCACGCATCCACTCGAAGAAGGGACGTGCACCGTACATCGAGGTGAACTCGTCCGTGCCGTTGCGTTTCTTGACGCTGGCTTGGATGTCGTACCAGAGGTCCCAGACGCTCTTGGGGAGTCTTACCGCGCCTACCTCGAGGTTACGCCGGAGCGCCTGCGCGGAGAAGTCCTTCATGTCGAAGCAACAGGTCTTGGGGTCCACTCCTCCCGCAAGAAGTCCCACCACCGTGCGGACGCACTTCTCGCATCTGCCGCAGTTCAGGGTTCGCCGCTCTACTCTGTCCTTGCTCTTCGTGCTCCCGCAGACGCGGAGCGGTATCGACATGTGCGTCCTCTGAGAAAAGGGGGCGATGAGCGACTCGATCTTCTCCTGACGGGAGATATGGTGGGAATCGTGGATGACCGCGGTTTCCCCCCAGGCGAGCTTTTCGTCGACTTCCGGGTTGCTCCCCCATGGCTCCTCAAAATCCGCCGTACGGGACGCCGCGATGCGCAGTGTTCCGATTGAGTCGGTCGCCGTCAGCGGCGCGCATGCTCCCAAGAGCATGAGGCCGTGGCCTATCGACTCCCACCAGGATCCCCGGAGGGCTTCCCCGAAGTCTTCGTTCAGGCTTTCGATGTCTATCATCTCCAGCATCCCGCCCCGCACAGAGTGCAGCTCCAGTCCCAGCCGCTCCACGAAAGGCTTGGCCTGGTCGAGGAACATTCGATGGAATTCGGTCTGGCCCGCGGGGAGGTCGGGCGTTCCCAGGACTAGTATCAGGACAGGTCTAGAATCCAGGTGCCGGATCAGCGACGCCGTGGAGTCCAACCCTCCGCTGTAAAGCAGACCTTCTCGCTTCGCCGTTTCACGGCCGGTCCCATGAATACTCCTAGCGCGGACCGTGCTCGAGAAAGGCAACCTCGGGTACCACGACTTCATCACACCCCGGACTGCCTCGATGGATTGGAGGAACCTTCGGTCGAGGACGGGGAGTTCGACGTCGGCCCCCGTCGCCCAAGCCACGGTTATGACGGTGGTCACAAATGGGATTGCGGCCAAGGCAGGGTCGACTCCGTCCAGGGGCTCGTCATAGGAGATTCGAAGCGTCCCGTTTCTGAAGTACCTCTCCAGCGAATCGTCAATGGAAGCACTGAAGGTGACTTCACCCCCCTTCACTTCCAATTCCTCCAGGCGGATCAGTGGCCTCCGCGCAGGCTTCCCCCGGTTCATCGTCCGTGCCATCCGGGGGATGCGCCCGTCAAAGGCGGAACACTTCCCGCTACGGAGTTGTTCCAGGCAGTGAAGCCGGAGCGTGATCGGCTGAAGACGCCCTGAACGCGATCGGGGAGAGTAAACAGGCCCTAACTCTCCTCCCCATTGCTCGTTGCACCGGTAACGGACTCGTCTCCCGTCCGGTCAAGGAACCGAACGAATCCCTCGCGGACCTCATCCGGCGGCTCAAAGAGGCCAGATTGGTGAACTGAGGCAAGCTTGTACTTGAATTCGACGTTGTCCTTGTACTTCCTGTGGAACAGATGAGCGACATACCCTGCTGCGGTCACCAATAGTCTGCCGATCTTTCTGGGGATTGTAGGCGGGTCGGATTCGACCTTGAGCGGGTTCAACCCGATGATGAAGGCGCTCCTGGCGCGATCAACCCTCCGTGTGACACGGTGGAAGAAGCCCTCATGCGGGTTGACCTTGCTCTGTATCCTACGGTAGGCCACGTGGGTCAGTTTGCCTTCTTTCGCCATCCGTGCCCACAGGTCTATGTCTTCTCCTGCCGGTACATCGCGCCAGCCCCCCACTCTCTCGACGAGGGGCCGTGGGGCGATAGTAATCGCTTCGTGCTTGCCGCTCAAGAACAGACACTGGCCCTCGAAGAACGTGCGATAGCCGTCTAGAAGTCGGATGAACACCGGCCTGAAAACGTCGTCGAGGTCCACGCCGCTGATTATGTAATCCCCTGAAGACTCTTCGAAGGCGATCTGTCTCCCCCTTCCCCTCGAGCAACGCCGCTCGATGAGTTTGATCCGGCCGTCGGAGGCATATCCTTGAAGTATCTCTCTAGAACCATCGTTGCTGAAGTTGTCGACGACAACCACCTCGAAGCGGTCATCAACCTGACTCAGGATGCTCTCCATCGACTCCCTGACGGTGCGGGCGTTGTTGTAATGCGTGATGCAGATGCTGTAGACCGGTCGGTCTGTCAATTCGCCCCGCCCGATCCCCTGGTCCTCCACCGGTTGAAGCGGTACTTCAAGAGACGGACGGAGCGAATCAAGGCCTTCCGAGGCCCGCTGAGCGCCGGTCGAAGACGAAGGACTTCGAGGGCCATTTCGGCATTTCTCCGCTCCAGCAAACGGAGCTCATCAGCGAGCGAGTTCAGTGCGGCCGAGATCTCACGTTCGTCAGTGATAGCGGCGCTCTCCAGTTCTGACAGCCTCCGAAATGAGACGTCGGCGACCTCAAGAGAGAACCTGTCCTGGCGAGCGTACCGAGCGAAGCCTCGGACCTTTGGGTCGTAGTTCACCGATACCCAAGGGGTCCCGAGCGCGGTGGCCATTATTATCGAATGGAGGCGCATGCCTATGACAAGTCGGGAGGAGGCAAAGAGACTCATCGCCGTCTCCACGTCGGGAACCCGCTCCATGAGTTTCGCATCCTCACGGTGCCGCATCCTAGAAATGAGCTCTCTGTGAATGTCGGCGTCGTTGTCATTGTCAGACGCAGTCGCCTTGAAGGGCACCAGCCAGACGGGCTCCTTGTAGCGCTCGGCGAAGGCGTCGCAGTATGCCGCAACCTCACCCACCATTCTGTCGAAGGCTTCCGGATTCTCCACGTAGTTGCCCTTTTCGTACCAGTGCCTGAGACAGACGACGATTCCGCTCCTGCCTTTGGGAGGTTGGGGCCGATGGACGACTGAAAACGCCGCGTCAGCCGAGACGACGACCTCCCGGCTCACGCCGAGCTCAGATATCTTCGCCGCCGAGGCAGGATCGCGGACGGAGACTGCGTCCACCTTCTCCAGGCAACTCTTCAATGCCGCGCTTCCCTGAGGAGTCAGGATGTGCCCTATGCTTATGGCGTAGCACATGGTCGGCACCCCTATCTCATGAGCCAGGAGTACTTCGCTGAGCGAGACCGCGAGGGTGTTAGGGCCCGGACGGTTGTCCCGGGGCAGATGGTCCCGGACATTTCCTCCACCGACTACAAGAAGGTCCGCCTGGACAAGCTCCCAATACCTCCGCAAACGCCCCAATGAGCCTCCAGCCCGGCCCACGGAGCGCACGTTGTGCAACCTGCTGGTCTCCCCCGGGTCGCCGGACATCGCGGTCACCCTGGCCCCCGGCATTGTCCTTCGAATCCCTGCCAGGACGCCATCAAGCATCAGTTCATCGCCGAAGTTACCGTAGCCGTAAGATCCGATGATGGTGATCCTTGCCGGCCCGTGGGCAGAGGAAGCGGGTTCCGTGCCTGGTCTCATCTCTCTCAGACTTGGAGAGGTCGCTTCATAGGCATTTGGCCCAAGACCTCACCGCGTGGCCAGTCAGGTTGGTCACGCGTAATCGAAGCCCAGCCTTCGGAGGTCAGTGCGTAGTGACGGCAACGACGGTCGATGTGGAGGAGGAGTGAGAAGAGTCCCCGTTGAAGACAGCCCTGGCGTAGAAGCTGTAGGGGGCTGGACCCGTCGTGCTGAAAGAGCCATCTGAACGAGTGGTCAGCGTTGCAGAAGTGCCCCAGTTCACCTGATCCTTCGATGTCTGTATGATGACGGTCTCGCCCGCCAGGGCCTGTCCTTTGCTATCGACAAGGGTTCCCGAAGCTGTCACCTTCCCTCCTGCCACCACCGAACTTGGGGATATGGAGAGGCTGATTGACGTCCCAGTGAGGGAGGGCGGAGGCGGGGGAGGGGGCGGAGGCGGGGCGGAGCCACTTCTCTGGGCTTCGACGACCGCCCATCCTGCAAAAGGGGTGCTGGCGCCAATGGTGCCGGAGACCGAGAACGCCGAGATTTCGCGGGAACAGCTCGCCGTAGGCAGGAGGCTCGTCCCTGAAGACATGTTGAGGGAGAGCTGGCCCCGCGACGACCCGATCACCATGGCGAAGGACTGGCAATTGGTGCCGTCCGAAGTGGAGTACTGGTACCCTGACACGGTCGACCCAAGCCTGTTGTAGGTGCCGTCGTCCAGAAAGAGGACTCCTCCATCCTGCCAGGTCTGTCCGAACTTGTTCGTGTACTGCCATATCACCCCCGAGAAGCGATTCGTCACAATGATCGCCCACTGTTCGTATGCGATTTCCTTCATGGGCGAGTAAAGGGCGGCATTGATTCCGTACCCCCAAACATGCTCGAAGTCCCCGCTTCCCGCGTACTGATTGTTCCCTCGGATCATGGATACAGAGCCCTGCCACTCGTAACCGTTGTACCCCTTGATCGAACCGATGTTGAATGGCACGGCGTTGTCATACCAGTAGGGTTTGGTGCTGAACGGGGTGAAGAGGAACCTGTCGCCCTTCTGGACTCCCCTGAATCCCGAATTGCGGATCTCAAGAATTGTGAGGTTCATGGAACCCGTCAGAGGGTTCATCTCGAATTTCGCGTAGCTGTTCGTAACGACGACGTACGACGAATTCACTTGACGAGCGGAAATCGTCGTCCCGGGGTAGACCCCCACGAAAACTGGGGTGGGGAAGCCAGAATCTCCGCTGGCGAAGACCCAGTATTCGTTGCCGTAGTGAGTCAGGTCGTCTGAAGCTGTTACCCCCTGGACTCCCCCTGAAAGGACAGCGTAGGCAGGATTCACCAGGAGCAGCGCCAGGACCAACAAGCAGGCCGCATTCGCCATCCTTCTCCGAGAGGCGAGGTTCATCTCGACTTTTCCTCTGAGACCAAGAAATGCAGACAGGCGGGCATGCTGTTGAAGCACGACCGGTACCTTGGTGGTATTTGAATCTGAAGCAATCAGGGGGCGTCACGAAGGAACACCCTCCCCCTTCACGACTTGTATCGCCCCCAGCGAGTGAACCTGCCGGGCGCGGAGATCTGGCGATGCGCTCGGAACGAGGCACGATGGGCATCCGCAGGAACGACCCCCACTTCCTGCTGACCTCATTCAGACCCGCCCGGGGTCCAGGCACAGCGTGCATGGGCTGATCCCTACACCGAAAGCTGAAGCCCCACTAGCTTTTCCCGGATTTGCCGTGGTAGAACGGGTTCCAGCTTCGATGCACCGCCATGCGCCAGGGCGAAGAGATGCTTCAGCGCAGGTCGGTTGTTCAGGAAGACCTGAAGCTCCCAATACCGCTTGAAATCGCCCAGGATTGCGTCGAGGATCTGTCTTTGGTTCAAGAGAGTGCGCCCGGGCCCCTCGCTCCACTGTTTCTGGTACAGGCTCAACCCGTCCGACGAAAGGTCCTCTCTCCCCAGAGCCTGCAACCCGACCGTCGCGGCCATGCGCCCTGCCTTCATGGCGAAGTATATTCCGTCGCCCCCCATCGCATCCACATGCCCGACAGCGTCGCCAATTAGCATCAGATTGGCGGCGTACATTCTCCTCGACTGGACCATCGGGATGCATGCCGCCTCGATTCGTCCTGCCTTCGCGCCCTTCGGTACCAGGGAGGTGACGATTGGATGCTCGCGAAGCATCCGAGACAGGGCGTAGGTGAGATTGGTCTCCACATGCGAGGCCAGAACCCCCAGCCCCACTGTGTATCCCATCTTCTTCGGGTAGATCCACCCGAATCCGAGAGGAGCAATCCGCGTGTCCATGAAGTGATACACGTACTCCAACGACACCGGGCCGTCCACGAAGAACTCCTGCTGTATCCCAGTCGCGAAGTCCTCCCTCCTGTACTTCGTCTTGAGGCCGGACAGCTCGGCGACCGTCGAATTGAAACCGTCTGCTCCTATCAAGAGAGGAGCCCGGAGGACAACCCTCCCCTTCGGAGTCTCCGCGCCGACCTCCATCTTCGAGTCGTCGGTACGTCTGACCTCTACCACCTTTGTCGAATTGAAGAGGTGCGCTCCGCTGCGAACGGCCCGGTCCGCTAGATACTGATCAAAGCGCGGGATGTTGGGATCCTCCAAGGTGGTCCTGTAAACTGCGAGCGAATCCTTGCGGTGGACGGTGGTGTAGTTCCCGCTCTCTGCGTAGATGTAGTACCCCCTAAGAGGGTGGCCTATGACGTCCTGCTCGATTCCGAATTCGCGGACCGCTCGGCTGGGGACCCCGCCAGAACAGAGCTTGAACCCCGGGTGTCGGCTCTTTTCGAGCAGCGCGACGTTCGCTCCTTCTCTGGCGAACTCCTGTGCCGCTGTGGTGCCGCCGGGACCTGAACCCACGATGATGACGTCGTAATCCGTCTGCATTGCCCCAGATTGGCTTGCCATTGAAGTCTATCTCAGTACGAAGCTGCCGGACAGGTTCCGTGTAGCACCTGACAATAAGTGCGCAGGGATGGAATGCTGACCACGGAGATCGTCATTTCATGTAATGAGGATAGCGCTGATAAGCCTTCTGGTAGTCGAACATCGGATCTGGGACGGCCCATGGAGTCCGCGAACATCGGCCCGTGAGAAATACTTCCAGAGCAGGCCTTGCACCTCTTCACGAGCCCGTAGCTCGCTTGAGAGAGAGAAGCGGCATGACGGTGGAGAAGAATGGATCCATGAAGTAGGAGTCGGCCTTGAACTTCAAGGTCGGCGGCCAGGACCCGTCCTCGTTTTGGGTGGAGAGAAGGTGGCTGACCAGCTGCGAGCGCCTTTCGTGGGAGGCCCCGGTTGCCACGGCTGCCCACAGTACGTGCGCGGTCGCGTCAGCTCCGGTGGGCGGGGCGCTGAGGAGCATTTCCATGGTCGCCGACGTCCTGACGTCCGACAGCCCGTTGAGACTCAGCGCCAGTATGGCGAGGGAGCTCTCAAACGAGTCGGAGTCAGTCCATCGGAAGGAGCCATGGTAGAAACCGCCTCGGTGGCTGCGCCACAGGAACCTGGCCCCTGCCGCGACCGCTTGACTCTTTTCCTGGCTGTCTGGCTCCGCCGACAGACTGATCATTACTCGAGATGTCATGTCGACGGTTGAATCGAAGCTGGAACTCCAGAACAGTCTGCCTCCGAGTCGGCTGCACCCGTTTCGGACCAGCGTTGAGCGTTCTGCGAGGGCCCGGTAAGGAAGGGCTCTCTTGAGCGTCCAAAGCGAAACATAGCCCCAGCCACCGTCAGGGTTCTGGCTGTCTAGGAGGAACTTTGCCAGGTCTCTTCGGGGATGACCCCCTCCCGAACCCTGCCGGGCGAGGAGCACTAGGGCGCTGTCGTCGCAGTCTGGGTAGTACCCTTCAGAAAGGTACGGATATCCTCGACGGTCGCTCCCGGTTCCCCCCAGCCATGAAATGGATTTGTCTGCCTCGGAGTTCCGACCGTTGTAGATGGAGGCCCAAGCGGTATCGTACACATCCTGGAACAGTATGGGACGCAGGCTGCCGTCCGGGTTTCGCACCCGCCTGACCCAGTCTGCGGCCTTCCGGAATCCGGAATCGTCGCCGAGCTCTCGCAGCATGTATGCGCAGATGATTGTGGATGTGGCGATTCCTCCGCACGAGCCGTCGCGATTCTGCGTGAGGTTGAGTACCTCCCGTAGCCTGTCGCTCTCGCCCCTATCCGCAGTCATCGGCGCAAAGACGAGAGGGACGTAGCTGTAGACCTGACTGCTACGGTCGGCCCAGTAGTCGGGGCCAGTGAACCGCAGAAGGCCCTTGACCAGCGCCTTAGCGAGCAGGTCGGCTCCGGTCGGACGCAACCAAGAGAGCCCCTTCTCCAGGACTGCCTTCAGGGGTGCGTCTTCGTCGAATTCTTGCGGGGGTGCCCTCGCCCACTTTCGCGCCTGTAATGCTTTCTGCGAAATTTCGCGCGCGAGTTTTCCTTCGCTTCTTTGCAACAGGCAATGGACAAGGGCCGCAGTGTCGCTGATGCTCCGATTCCAGACGCCTACGCGAACCAGGTAATCGATCGCGGCCTCCTGCTCGGTCCCTTCTGCAATCAGGAGGTACAGTGCGGTGGCCCTGGTGCACTCTGAGATCACTGGCACCTGCCAACAGGAACCAGTCTGCCTGGAGCGAATCCAGGCTTCCCCACGGCCTAAGGCATCATCGAGGCGAGAT